>JAJTBI010000081.1 GCA_021286935.1 Geobacteraceae bacterium | reverse complement strand
TGGAAACCTTCCGTCTGATCTATGGTGAATCTGATTTCCTGCCCGGCTTGGTGGTGGACAAGTATGGCGATTATCTTTCACTGCAGCTGCTGTCTGCCGGTATGGACAGACGGCGTGGCCTGATCCTGGAGGCGCTGCAGCGTCTGTTGTCCCCCAAGGGGATCATTGCCCGCAATGATGTGGCGGTGCGTACCATGGAAGGGATGACCGAAGAGGTGGAGCTGCTGCAGGGGACCATCCCGGATGTGGTGGTGATGGAGGAAAACGGCCTGCGTTTTGAGGTGGATCTGCGTCATGGTCAGAAGACCGGCGGTTTTCTGGACCAGAAGGAAAACCACCTGCTGCTGCAGGGGATCTCTCAAGATAGAGATGTGCTGGACTGCTTCTGCTACAGCGGCAGTTGGGCCGCCCATGCCGGCTTCTTTGGGGCCAGATCTGTGTTGGGGCTGGATATCTCTGAACGAGCCGTTGCCCTGGCAGCCAGGAATGCTGCCTTAAACGGTCTATCGGACCGGGTCGGTTTTGAGGAGTGCGATGCCTTTGATCGGCTCCGTTCACTCAAGCTGGAAGGACGCAGCTTTGGGGTGGTGGTGATGGACCCGCCTGCCTTTGTCAAAAACCGCAAGAACCTTGCTGAGGCCACCAAAGGATACATCACCATTAACCGCCGTGCCCTGGAACTGCTGGAGCCGGGCGGTTATCTGATCACCTGTTCCTGTTCCTACCACATGGGACGGGAACCGTTCCGCGAAATGCTGGCCACCTCTGCCCGACAGGCCAAGCGTGAGGTGCGGCTGGTGACCGCCCGTTCACAGGCTCCAGACCATCCGGTGCTGCTGAACTTCCCTGAGTCGGAATACCTCAAGTGTGTGGTACTGCAGGCGCTTTAGTTCCGCTTCCATTTCAAGGCGCTCTCTTCGTTGGCTTGTCAGCGGCTTCTTGATGTACTACGTGTACACCTGCGTCGCCGCATTCCTCGCCGCCTTGTGATCATCCTTGAACTGAAACCGGAAAAGAGAAAGGGACGGTCAAACTGACTGTCCCTTTTTTTGTGCAGCGAAGCAGACGGCCTCCGCAGTAGTTTTACAGCCCCGTTACTTCTCGGTCCTTGGGATACTCCACCACGATCTCGTAACTAAATACCTTCTTTTCACCCGCTGCCAGTTTCATCTTCCAGATCAGTGTGCCATCATCCTTCTTCTCGGTTGGTTGTAGTGTGGCCTCTTCCAGGCTGACCTTGATCTCGCTGTCGCCAGCCAGCGGCAGTTGATCCTTGACGCTGATGGTCTGGGCTTCGTTGCGGAAGTTGGTAACGGTGATGGTTGAGCGGTAGCCCATCCGGTTTTTGCCGAACATGCCTGCCTCTTTATGCTGCTTCAACTCTTCCCGCTTGACCGTGATCTGATCATCACTGCCGAACGGCAGGGTGAATTTCTCGCCCGCAGCCACCTGCTTCATATCAGCACTACCCACAAAGGTGTTGCCGCTGAAGATCTTGACCGTTCCTGGCATCAGTGGCCAGGACGCCTTATTGACCAGTTCTGCAGTCAGGTAGGCAACCGGTGACAGCTTGGGTACGGTACCATATTCAGTGCTGACCGGCATTTTTTCCAAGGCAATCACGGTGCTGTGCCGGGTGTTGTCAGAGGGGATGTCCACCGGCTTGGGGATCTTGAAAGCAATTGACGTTCCTTCTGCAGCTGCCTGGGCCGTCTGGAAGGCAGCCGGTGCAGGTGCTTCTTCCTCCATTACCATGTCAGCTTTTGCACTCTCTGCCATGATCGGTTTTGCAGCCATTTTATTATAGCTCCTCATCGGTGCCGGAGCAGGCATGGCCATCGGCATGGGGCGGTAGAAGGAAATTCTCCAGGGGTAGAGGGTTGGAGGGGCGCCTCCGCTTGCCGGGCGAGCGGTGGAAAGGGTCAGCGGTACATTGTTCCAGTCCTCACCGGTCTGCTGACGGACCTGGGCACGGTAGGTCAACTCGGCATTGGTACCATCCTGGGCAAGGCGTACATCATAGCTTGGTTCCCAGGTGGCCTGGTTGACCACCCCGGACAGATCAAGGGTCAGTTTGCCTTCTTTGGCGGTCTCTACCGCCACTTCAACGGTCTTGCTTTCCTTGCGGTAGGAACCGCTGGCTTCCTGCTTTTTCCGTTTCAGGGCATCCATCTGCTCTTTAATGGCCTGTTTTTCCTGCTCAATATCACGTTGCTGGTCTTCAACCTTGACGGTGTTACTGCCCACAAAACCCATGGCTTCGTTCAGTTCAGCACTGGTTGGCTTGCCGATGGCCAGCTGTTGTGAGATCCGCTCACCCCAGGCCACCTTGATTGAATCAACAAACCCCTTTTGGGCAAGCAGCCCGGCCTTTCTGGCATCAAGACCGCCCAGCTTGCGCTCCAACTGTTTCAGTTCAGCCTCAATCTCCTTGACCCGCTTGTCTGCGGTCTGGGTCAGGAAGCTACGCTTGACCTCAATACCGGTAATGGTGGCCCGTGCCGTTCCTTTGGCATCCACCCGTACGGAATCGTCCTGCAACAGCACCGGCAGCCCTTCCACCGCAATAATCTGGCTGCCCGGTTTCAGTGCTACGGTTACGGAGCGGGTAACCTGGGCGCGGTCCTGATAGACGGTAACCGCACTGATTGTAGCTTGTGCCGGTATACGTGTCGGCACTGCAGCCATCGCAATACCTGGAGAAAGAGAGGCACAAAACAGAATCAATAGATGACGTAACTGCATAGTAAACCTCCTGGTTATTGATGTGTTAAGTATACCAGACATTTTTCGATTGTCTTAGCGTGTCGCAGGCTGCTTGATCTGTTGCTCCATCAGGCTTGCCATCCGCTCCAGCGGGGCTTGGCCGACCTGCTTGCCGTCATGATAGAACAACACCAACTTAAAGTCGCCTGCCAGGGCACGGTTGGCCACGTCATCAGGGGTGAAGGTGGTGCGTCCCAAGGATTTTTTGGTGGGCCATTCCACGCCGCTGTAGGTCAGGTAGACCAGCTTTGAACAATAGACCCGTTCCTTTGACTCCACATCAAAATTGAAATCGTACGGCTTACCCACCTGCCGTAGCGACTGCAGGATTACCCTGACCCGGTCATCCCTGCTGATGTTCTGTTTGCGTAGGACTCCTACACTGTCAATATTCATAAACTGATCCAGCGGGTTCATCTCAACTCCGGAGCGCAGCGCCTCAACCACGCCGCGTCCCTGGTGAATCTGGTCATGGTAACGCTTGACCAGCGGATTGTCCCAGATGCCTAGCTCCCGCAACTCCTTTTCTGTGCCGATCCAGACCGCCGCGTGGCCCCAGTAGCCGGGGATCAGTTTGTCAGTCAGGCGGAATGGCGTCTTTTCCAGCAGTACATCACCCGCCTGCAGGGTTCCTGTCAGCTGCTCCCTGATCGGTGGTTTGCGGTACAGCTTGCCTTTGCGGGTCTCCACCAGCCCGACTGCGTTGCCGAAGACCATGCTGAACAGGCTGACACCATGTCGCTCCAGCCCGGAAAGGGTGTCTTCGGTCACACCGCCCAGAAAGCCCACCTTGCGGCCCACCACATAGAACGGTGACCAGGTTCGCACCATGGAGTAGGAAGGGCTCTGCTTGATCAGTAGATTGATGTAGGCGGTCTCCGGGTTGGCATCAACCGATTGATTGAAGCGCTTTGCCTCACGCTCATAGAACTTGATCGCCCTGCGGGCCCGGCTGCGGTTGTTGATGGAGTTGTAGGAAAGGGTCACCTTGGCCAGGGCGGCGCTTTTAACCGCGTAGCCGGGATCAGCCTCATTCAGCAGTCGGCGCAACTTGGCATCCCCCTCAAACAGAGAAACCGCCAGCAGGTAGTTGTCGTACAGCAAAAAGGCGGATGAGAGCGACATCATCACTCCGTTCAGGCGTGCTTCCGGCGATACGCCCCGGCTCAGCCACTCCTGCTCGGTTCCATCCAGCCAACATTCATGGGATTCAGCAACCTCCATCAGTTCCTTGCGCAGCTTCAGGTGTTCGGTAATGCCGATGTTCATGATCTCCAGATCATCTCCGGACAACGGCTTTTTCTGCTCCAGCTGGGTTTTGATCCGTCTGCCCACTGAAATGGTCTCGGCCCGCAGCATCAAGGCCTGCTCTGCCAGGGTGCGAAAATGGGCCAGTTCCTGCTGCAGCCCTGCATCCACCTGTTGCCTGGTAACGCCATGGGCCTTCAGCAGGTGCTCTCTGCATTTTTTTGGCAGTGATGCGGTCAATGATGACGAGGAAAGCTGCCCCTGAACATCATCAGCAGGGGCAGCCCAGGTTTGTGGTGCGATGAGACACAGTAGTGCAACCAGTATCAGGTGCAGGGGTTTAAAAAGTGATGACAGCATGATGTTCTCCCTTGTGATGGGTTGGCTATTCTTTTTTGGGGGGTACCGGTGCAAACCAGCCGATCACCAGCAGCAGTAGTCCCACGGCAACAAATGATACGATCCTGGCTACGGTGCCGTGACCTGCAAGATCTATCATAAACAGCTTGGCAACCACAAGTCCCAGTAGTGTTGCACCGCAGAGCCAGACCGGACGATTGCTGTGTCGAACCGCATACAGGGTGGCAAGCAGCGCCATCAGGCTCCAGAAGATGGAGAAGGATGCCTGGGCCAGAGGAGAATGTAACAGGCCTGTTGCGGTAAACGGGACATCTCCCCAGTAGTGCAGGCAGCGGGCCAGCATGCCGTTCAGCCAGATAAACGAGACGGCAGTGAAAGCTGCTGTAATTGAAAGCTTAAGATCATGCACCAGCTCCTGGAATTCGTACCGTGCGTACAGACTGCGCAGCCAGAGTAGTGGCACGGTGATGGCAGCCAGGATGGCCAGATCAAATTGATTCAGCAGTGGCAGCCAGGGAAGCGGGCTGCTGTCGCCACTGCAACCAAGCGAGCTGACCACGACCCAGCCAAGGGACCAGACTGCAAGGGGCAGGGGGATGATCCCCTGGTAGGTAATCTGCTCCTGGCGGAACGGCCAGAGATCGGTTCTGTTGCCGATCAGCAGCAGGCCCAGCAGGCTGATCGGCATTATCACCTGGCTGATCTCCTGACAGCTACCATGATGCAGCATCAGGAACGATACCTGCCAGCCCAGCTCAAGGGTGCCCAGCAGCGCCAGTAGCCAGGCCAGCAGGGCATGGGGGTACGGTTTGAGCGCATCACGCAGTATCCGGTCGTGGGAGTACAACAGCCACCAGCTGGTGGCAAAGGCGATCGGCCAGGCAAACCAGCCGCCATGGGCCAGGGGATGGGCAGGAAACCAGGCCACTGCGGCTGCAGGCAGCAACGGCAGCAGGATCAAGCTGGTCCAGCTGAAGTTCTGCCACTGCAGCTTGCGTGCAACTAAGCGGATCAATAGGGCGGAGAGAGCGGCGCAGAGCAGGATGGCGCCATACAGAAACTCTTTGTCCAGGGCCTGTTCCAACTCACGCAGGGCGCCACCTGACCACCAGCAGATCCCCCAGGCGATCAACAGGTATTCCAGCGGTTGTTCCCATTCCTGACTATGCAGGGTATGGCGGTGTAGCAGGAACGCACTGAACAGGCCGGACAGGCTGATCAGCAGACAGCCCAGGTAGAAGCTGTTCATAAGCGGCATGGTGCCTGTTGTCTGCTGCATCGCGGTGGCAAAGGCCAGGCCGGACAAAAGCTGCAGCAGATACCCGCTGCCCCGCACCAGACGGCGTTCTGTCCTGAATCCCAGCCAGACCATGGTTGCCCCCTCCAGAGCCCAGGCAGCCGAGGTCCAGCGGCCATCAAAGGCCAGTGGTATGCTCAGGGTGAGCAGTATGCCTGCCAGGGCCAGAAATGATTCCGCCAGCGGGCGCAACTGCAGATCACGGTTCCAGAGCAGGCGGCTGCAGGCCAGGTAGCACAGTCCGGCAACCAGGGCACTCCAGGCCATGCCGTAGCGATAGTCACTGACCAGCGCCGATTGCAGGACAAAGGCAGCCAAAGGCGTGCCGAAGATGATGGTGGCATCAGGCATGCCGCGCAGTTCAGGTGGTTGTCTCAGTGCAAACAGTACGGCGACCCCCAGGTAGATCAGGAAGAACAGCATCAGAAACGGTTCAACAGAGTTGAAGTAGACAGGCTTGTAGTAGTTTACCCCCCAGAAACCACTAAGCAGGAAGGTGGCGATAAAGCCGGTCAGGTTGATGGAACGCCAGGCCCGGAACCAGGCAATGCTGATCACGCCGATGTTAAGTACGGCATAATAGCCGAACAGCAACGCCGGATCACCGATCCCCACTGAAGCCAGAAAAGGTGCAGCAAAGCCGCCGATACTGCCGAACAGAGCCATCGTGCGTGACTCCTGCAACAGCGCCAGAGCGGCACACAGACCGGATACCATCACCAGCAGCGCAAAGGATGGAACCGCCGGGATCAATCCATACAGCCTGAATGCGGCATAGCTGACCAGATAGAGAATGCCGATGCCACCACCCTGCAGGGCCAGGGCGTATTCGGCCCGCTTGGTGCGCAGCTTCCAGCCGGTTGCCAGCAAGGCCACACCACCGGCAGCAGCGCTCATCAGACGTAATTGCAAGGGAAACATGCCGTGCTGGGCTGCATACTTGACCAGAAAGGCGATGCCACACAACAGAATCAGCACCCCCAGTTTTACCAGCAGATTTTCACCGTTGAAAACGGTATGCAGTGCATTTTCCAGCGCTGATGGTTCGACAGGTGTTTCCTGCACAGGGGTATATTTAAAGGTGTAGGCCGGCTCGGTTTTAGCGGTCGCGGCCACGGTGGCTTTGGGGGCTGCCTGTTCCTGCTGCCAGGCCGGTTGGGTCGGTATTGGCCGGGCTGGCGGAACAGCGGTGACCCTGGTTGCCGGTTCCGGCTTGGGGGCCTGATCCGGCTCAGGTCTTGTCTGGCCTGGATCATCCCGCAGGTGTGCTGAAAGCCGTGATCTCAGCCGGTTAAGCTCTTGTTGTTGTGTGTTCTGGCGTGTGTGCAGCAGGTGCAGGCTGTAGTAGAACCAGCCGATAATTCCGCCTGAAACCGCACCGGTAAAATGAAACAGCATGCCACCTACAATGCAGCCTATGCAGATACTCAAGAGTGCCATGGTCTACCTCGTAGCCGTAAGGGTGTTGATCATGTTGTCGTAACTGGATGGGGTGGGCTTTCTTGTCTGCTTCCGGGAGAATGTAGCAAGAACCATCGCTGCAGTTGCTCCGGCAGCATGGGCCTGCCAGACCGGTGCTATACCGGATACCGCTATCCCCCGGTGTTCCAGTATGAGTTTAAACAGCAAACAGGCGGTGAGCATGGCACCGGAAAACAGGGCGCCGTTGTTGATCATTTGCAGGATACCCCGTGCAAGGAGTCCAGACGTAATGCCGGAAAGTCCTCCGTAAATATCTACCGGGTGGGTGAGTAATAGAACTGCCGATACCGTTCCGGCTGATACAAATGCTGTCTGGCCGATGGTACTGCTGCGTAAGCCGGTGGCTATGCAGAACGCCAGGGCCAGTCCGAGTCCCAGCAGGTCATAGAGGTAATGCTGCCAGCTGAGATGGACAAAGTGTCCCGTGATGATCCGCCACCATTCGCCCTGGCAGACCCGGGATATGCCCAATGACCACTGCCAGGGTGTATACGTGGCCGCTGCCGCAACAGCGGCTGTAACAAGCCAGGCTGTCAGTGCTGTTTGTGAGTGTGTGCTGCGCATATCAATCCTGCTCCTGTCAGTGCCAGCCAAAGAAGATCAAAGGAACCGCCGCCGCTTGAGCGGTACTTGTTGGCTTTATCCCAGTAGTTTGTCTGTTCGGGTATGTTTGGGGTGGATGATGCAGGCAACGGCTGGATTTCCTGTGCCGTGGCGGCATCAAATTTTTCAAAACCGACCAAGGCCTCACCTATGGACACCACCAGCTTTTTTGACGCATCTATAATACTGCTGTTGGCGTCATTCAGGGCTGTTTGTGAAGAACCGTACTGTGTGGCATGCGACTTCTTCTGGTTGGCGCCATCAGTACGGAAAATCAGGGCCCGTGAAGGGGCATGATAGACCGCTGCCTCCAGGACTGTGGCGGTATCCACCGTATTTCCTGGGATCAAATATTGGCCTATGATGGTTACATCAAGCAGTGCTGCCAACGAGTTTCGCTCGTGTTTCTGAAACTGGTTTGCTCCCAGAATGACGATGACATCGACACCAAACTGCTGGGCAACCTGTTCAAGGTTCTGCACCCCGCCTCTAGATGTCAGGTAGCTCGATGGAATTGCCTGTGCTCCTGCAACGTACTTGGTATGCTTGGCCAGTTGGGATCTGACTGCCTCAATTACCTCTTTTTTGGTGGTTTCAGGTAGGTTTGATGATGCCGGGTCGCCGGGGACAAAGGCTATTCCAACCTTTGCAGGCAGATGTAGTGGTGCCTTCTGAGCAGGTGCCTGTGGCTGGTTGCCGCTGAAAAGAAATGATGCCAGGTTGCTCTGTCTCTGGACGGTGCGAAGATTGTTGTTGTAGCTTGCGCAGCCGGAACAGAGCAGAAGACAAGCCATCAGGATAATTGCAGTGTATTTCATGGTCTACCTCGTAGAGATGCTGTTCAGGCCTTCAAACATGGTCCTGTAGCTGCCGTTGACGGTTTCATCAGGAGTGTATGCAGCGTTTACCGGTGCTGCATGGTGATGTGCGATGCTCCGGGTTACGCCGTTTGAGATAACGATGGTAACGGCAAAGGCGATGATCGGGATCAGGGTGAAGCTGGATCTGGTAATGGTTTTCATGGCGTCCTCCTGGTGTTGCTGCTATTGATGTTGTATCTATCAGGGAGTGTGCCAAAGGTGTTTTGTGAATGATTTCAGTCTTGTGTCTGTATGAGTGCTCTGTCTGTTGGAATTGTTTTGACATCAAATGTACAGCTTGTGTACATTGCGTGCATGAATAAGCCATTGACCCTGTCGGCAAGTGACCGAGAATTTCTGCATGATGTGGCCCAGGCAGCCTTTGCCAATCCGTTCAGCCCGGAGCGTGAAACGCTGGATCTGAGGATTTCCGGCTGTGATCGCACCTGCAGCCGTGATGAGCTGTTTGAACGGGTGGTGCAGCGGGTGGGAGCGCGGCTTGATGTCCTGCGTACCAGTAACCGGCATGATCCGTTGCAGTATCGAGGTGATGACCGCAGTCTGCTGCAGACCGCCTTTCAGTTTGCCATCTACCATACCTACCGTGAGCCGTTTGACCGGTTCATACTGGATCAGCAGCAGGCCGGTGACCGGCCGATCAAGGTGCCGTTCGGTTCAGAGGTGCTGCTTGAGCTGGAGCGTCTGGGCTATTCCGGTCCAGATTGCCGTCGTTATCTGGAGATCTTCTATCAGATCCGGCGTGCCTTCTATTTCATCGATACCAGCCTGACCGGTCTTTCTCCCTGCATGCACACCCTGCGACGGCAGCTCTGGAACAATATCTTTACCTGCGACATCAACCTGTACGACCAGCGGCTCTGGAACCGGATGGAGGATTTCTCCACCCTGCTGCTGGGTGAAACCGGTACCGGCAAGGGGGCTGCCGCTGCCGCCATCGGGCGTTCCGGCTTTATCCCGTTTGATGAAAAGACCGGCTGTTTCAAAGAGAGCTTTACCCGTACCTTTATCAGCCGCAACCTGTCGCAGTATCCGGAATCGTTGCTTGAATCGGAACTGTTCGGTCACCGTAAAGGGGCCTTTACCGGCGCCATTGATAACCATGAAGGGGTCTTCAGCCGTTGCTCGGCCCACGGTTCCATCTTTCTGGATGAGATCGGTGATGTTGCGGTGCCGGTGCAGATCAAGCTGCTGCAGGTGCTGCAGGAGCGGACCTTCGCTCCGGTGGGTAGCCATGAACGGCTGCGGTTTAATGGGCGGGTCATCGCCGCCACCAACCGCTCACTGGATGAGTTGCGCAAAAACGGGCAGTTCAGGGATGATTTTTACTATCGGCTCTGCTCTGACCAGATTATTGTGCCGCCGCTCAGGCAACGGTTGCAGGAACAACCTGCAGAGCTGGCTGCGCTGGTCAAGAGTATTCTGCAGCGGATGTTGGGCCATGAGTGCAGTGCCATGTCCGTAGAGATCAGTGAAGGGCTGCGTCGTTCATTGGGGCCGCACTATCTCTGGCCCGGCAATGTGCGTGAGCTTGAACAGGCGGTACGCAGGATGCTCTTGACCCGGCGTTACGAAGGGGATCGTCTGGTTGTGGGTGGTGGTGATCTGCAGGATACGCTGCTGGACGGGATTGGTTCCGGCAGCCTTGATGCCTCCGGGTTGCTGGCCGGTTACTGCGGGTTGCTGTATAAGCGGCTGGGCAGCTATGAAGAGGTGGCCCGCCGGACCGGTCTGGATCGCAGAACCGTAAAAAAACATGTCATGGCTGCGCTTCAGGAGGAAGCACCGTCCATCTGATTTTCCGTGATTGCCAGCTCAGTTATAAACTACACTGTACCTAGAACCGCTGTCTTTTCCCAAAACAGCATACTCTTCATATCATGAGCAAATCTACGCTGGTGATTAAGCGATAGGTTGAAATTGCTCGTGGTAATAGTCGAGAGTAATAGTCTGCTTTTCCAGCATAACCTTCTCTACAGCCGCCATGTTGTCAATAAGCAGCTCAACAATCCTGGCATCAAGAAAATTTCTGTCAGCAGATTCACGAAGAGTTGCTATCACATCGCTTTGCTTCATACGAGGACGGTATGGTCGGTCTTCGTTCAGAGCTGTAAAAACATCGGCAACGGCTACAATCCTGGCTCCGGTTCCAATATGCTGCCCGGAAAGACCGAAAGGGTAGCCACTGCCATCAAGTTTTTCATGGTGGAATGCTGCGTATTCAGTTATCTGCTCAAACCCGCGTACAGCACTTAAAACAGAATAGGTTACATAGGCATGCTGGCGTAAAACGGCGTATTCTTCATCAGTAAGCTTGCCAGGTTTATTGAGAATACTATCTGGCACAACAAGTTTGCCGGTGTCATGGAGATTGGCTGCCAGCTCAAGAGAACGGCATTCGCTATCAGTCAGACCAAAGAGTTTTCCTAATGTGCTGGCGCAGGCAGCTATACCGCATGAATGGGTTGCTGTCATTGGAGACCTAAAGTCAATGATGGTGCGGAAGATCTCTGAAACGGCAAATACCTTTTTCTGCTCAATGAAAACGTGCTGAAATGGCCCGTTTTTTCTTAAAATCTCCTTGATGTTTAGGGAGGTAAGATCAAGCCAGAACTCGTCACGATTAGAAACGTACATAAAAAGGTCTACAACATCCTTATGTAGGGTAATCCCTGAACATTTACGAATAAAGTCAGAAATAGCGTTGTGCTGATGCAGGATGTATCGAGAACGGTTGATATGTCGCTCAACCACGTCTGCCAACATAAGCATTTGAGAGTCAAGTACATAGTCGGTGCTGATGGGTTCATCCCAACTGTGCCATGAACGGTGATGATATTTGACGATATTTGTGCTTGGGGTAAGCCACGGGACCTGCTTAAACAGAAAAACTCCTCTGTTGCAGTGCCGCTCGGGATTTGTCAGTTCAAAATCATGCACATGCAGCTTTTCTTCTGGTGAAAAGGCTCCAATATCGTGCAATGAAGCTGCTACAAAGAGTTGTTCGTGACGCTCGACCGGTAGTCCTGCGTATGCACTCATTTTCCACACAATGTAGGCGGTTCTTAACTGGTGGTTAGAAAGGTTTGTGTGAGCCATTTCCATGGCCTGCGACAATGAGAGCAGTAGATCTGATAAATTTACGTCAGCTGAATGGAACATAAAAATACCTCACAGTCTTATGGGATGTGCGATATATCCAACGAGTCCAAGAGGAATTTAACTTATAAGATCTTTTAGGTCTATTTTATTTTTTCAAGACCCCTCCCTAAAATGAATGTTTAGCTGACGAATCCTGATCCAACTGCTGCATTGAAGCTGCCAGTTCAGCGGTGAACTCTTTTACGTCACCACTGAAACAGCGGGGCGTACCAACCGCAGCCTTGCCGCAGAACGGTACCAGTACAAAGCTGCCCCGCGGCAGGCTTTTGCCCAGGTTCCGCATAAAGACCGGCACCACCGGCACCTGGGGAAACCGTTTGGCCAGGTGGGCCACGCCGGGCTTGATCTGCCCCAGTTCTTCCGGCTTACCACGGCTTCCTTCCGGAAAGATGATTACAATCTCACCCTGTTCCAGCGCGGCAGCAGGTCCGGCCAGCGGATCAGCATGGAAACTGCTCCGTTGGCGTTCAAGCGGTATGATGCCCAAGAACGTGCGGGAAAGCCATGAGGTCAGCGGTGTACTACAAAAATAGTCGGCTGCTGCTACCGGTCGCAGCAGCGGCAACGCCTTGAACGGCATCAGGGTAATCAGGTAGAGGATATCCAGGTGGCTGTTGTGGTTGGCCGCAATAATGGCTGGCCCGCTTGTCGGTAGAGATTCCTGCCCCTTGATACAGCGCCCCAGCAGCAGTGCCACCAGTGGCCGGACCAGGCAGCCCAGAAAGATGATCCTGATCAGGCGCTGCATTACCAGGGTACCGGTACCGGCGCTGTTGGTTCACCTCGCGGAGGAGCGGGCGGCTGATGCAGTTTGTCCTTGGGCAGACGGGTGTAGGGGATGAATTTTAATACCTTCTTTTTGGGCACCTTACGTCCTTCCTGCTTTGCCGCCACCAATTCCTCAACGTGGGCCGTTAATGCCGCTTCCATATCCTTGTCCAGTGGTTGCGGTTCTTTACCGTTTTTTAGCCGCTCCAGCTTTTCAAAGACCTTCTTTGCGTAGATTTCGCTCTTCTCCGGGGTCTGGCTGTTGTAGCAGCCAACCGCCTTCCAGTTGTAGCCATACTTGCTGATGCAGGCCGCCAGAATCCAGGCGCCGGTTTTGGTGTTGTAGCAGGCATCCCCCAAATGCTTCCAGCGCTCTTGCCCCAGTGTGCTTTTCCAGATGGTGTTGATCTGCATCAGGCCGACATCATAGCTACCGTTGGTGTTTTTACCCACCGCATCCGGCTTGTTGCCCGACTCCACCCCGGCAATGGAACGCAGCACCAGCGGGTTGATGCCGTACAGTTGTCCGGCCTCTTCAAAACAGTAGGCATGGGCGTTGCTGGCCAAGGTCATAAGGGCAAGCATTAGTGTGCAGATAAGTGTGCGTTTGAAGGCCATTCTTTGGAGCTTCACTTTCTCTTAGGTCAGCTTCAAATCAAGGATGAGATCAAGGCGGCGAGGAATTCGGCGACGCTGGCGTACACGCAGTACGTCGAGGAGCCGAAGACGAGTCAACGAATATATCGCCTTGATTTGAAGGTGGTCTTAATAAAACAGATACCAGGTCAGATGAAAAAATACCGGCGCAGTGTAGGTCAGACTATCCACCCGGTCAAGTATGCCACCATGTCCCGGCAGGCTGCTACCGGAAT
>JAJTBI010000080.1 GCA_021286935.1 Geobacteraceae bacterium | reverse complement strand
GTGCGTCTTGTTACGCTCAAATTTAGCCTTGGCCATCGACTGGTTCCTCCTGTTTGTACATTGGTTGCCTGATCATTGTAATGCTTGCGCATTCGCTCTCTACATCTGCACGGATTCGTTAAAATTAAATGGAGCCCACATCCGGACTCGAACCGGAGACCTCTTCCTTACCAAGGAAGTGCTCTACCTCCTGAGCTATGTGGGCATTTCACGAATAACATGAAGATTGGAGCGGGAAACGGGACTCGAACCCGCGACCCTCAGCTTGGAAGGCTGATGCTCTAGCCAACTGAGCTACTCCCGCACAACGGCATGCACTGCTTTGGTCGATCAGCCAACTCCCCTAACCAGTTCATACGACAGAATCTCTGTCTCCTGGATCCGGGCACCACCCGATTCGACCGGTGACTAATATGGTGGAGGGAGGAGGATTCGAACCTCCGAAGTCTACGACGACAGATTTACAGTCTGTTCCCTTTGGCCGCTCGGGAATCCCTCCAGGGATGATGCTACGTTTCACTTGACTGGAGCTGGCGATGGGACTCGAACCCGCAACCTGCTGATTACAAGTCAGCTGCTCTACCAATTGAGCTACGCCAGCAATTCTCGGCAAAGCGTGGAATTTGTGCTTTTACTTTAGCGCCAAGAGATTGTCAAGTTTTTTTTGGATATTTTTACTTTTACTTCTCCACAAGCCAAGAGCACATCGCTTTTGCAGAGACGCTATGCAACCTGATAATTTACACCTGCCCCTAAAAAAGCCTTTATTTTTCTGAGAGCATTTTCTTCAATCTGACGCACCCGCTCACGGGAAATGGCAAAGTGGTCTGCTATTTCCTGCAATGTCATTGGTTCATCTGCCACAATACGTTCTTTCACAACAAACTGTTCTTTCTCGCCAAGTCGAGCCACGGCGGCTGCAACAACCTGCCTTAACTCCTGCTGTTCCTGTAGGTCAGCCAGCTGATTCTCCTGATTTGGGCGATCATCAACCAAGGTTTCCAGCAGACTCCCCCCTTCTGAAGACAGCTCCGCATCCAACGACACCTCACCCATTAATCGTAGTTCCATTTCTTCAACATCCGCCTCACGAACATCAAGCGAAAGAGCGGTGGCGGGCAAATCCCCCTCATCACCACCAGTCATACTGCGAATAGCATTTCTCGCCTGCTTCAGCTTAAAAAACAGTTTCCGCTGAGCTTGGGTTGTACCGATCTTAAGCAGACTCCATGAAGAAACAATATAACTCTGAATCTGTGCCCTGATCCACCAGACGGCATAGGTAATCAGACGGAAGCCACGATAGGGGTTAAACTTTCGTACCGCCAACATCAGACCGATGTTACCCTCCTGAATCAGGTCTAACATTTTAAGCCCGTAATTACGGTACTCAGCTGCAATCTTCACAACAAAACGAAGATTTGATGTAATCAGGGTCTGCGCTGCCCCCAGATCATTCTCTTCAAACAGGCGTACAGCTAAGCGATGTTCCTCCTGCTCGTCAAGCAAAGGAAATGATTTAATTTCAGACAGATACCTTGAGATACTATCTGTTGTGACCGGAATAGCGGCATACATGGCAGATCACCTCATTTACAGATTTTAGCACTCGCCACGCGAGACTGCTAAAACTATAACAATCCATCCAACAAAAATCAACCCCTCGACACGACTACCCCGTCAACCTCTGCCAGCCGGACTCAGCAAACTCCCGCATCCCCTGCAGCGTACGTTGATATAGACGCCTCACCGGCAAACGATTGAATGTCATGCCGGCCGCCTGACATTCAAGGGCCACCTCATCCCCGGCAACCATACCGGTTAACTGTTTGATATAACTCCCATCAAGACCGAACAGAAAGCGATAGGTGCGCCCCTGGAACCGGCAGGCGACAACAACAAGCAGCACTTCAGGCTGCCCTGTTTTGTGATGATAACGAGTGGTTGAGCAGACAAACTGCCCGGTACAGCTCCCTGTATCAGCCAACAGTGCGTCAATGGTTACCTGCTTGGGCTTTGGTTGTCCCAATGAGGGCAGCCCCCAGGGCCGATACGGTTCATGGGCCCGATTATGGTAATGGCCGCTGCGTTCCAGAAGGATCACAACATTATTATTAATTGGCCCCCCAATGGAGTGGGAAAGCCCGGCCTCAAAACCAGCCTCGCGAATAAGGTGATGATTTTCAACCACCTGGATCATACCCGTTGCGCCCAGAGGATGACCACGCCCTTTCAGACCACCAGTCAGGTTAGTGGGAAAGAGCCCTCCAGGACCGGTCAACTGTTCATCAAGTAAGGCATCAAAAAGCCGGTTGCGACTTACTATTCCCAGGTCAACCAGATTAATCGGACCAAAACCGTTGAAAGGATCATGCATATTGACATGCAGTACCCCTTCCAGCCCCCTGACATCCCGTAGACCTGCCATACCATAGGCATATCCTGCAGCCGTTACCGTAGCAGGAAAGGAATGAAAATAAGGACGGTCAGCAATGGTAGGGATATCTGTTGCACTCCCAAGCCCTGCCACCAGCACATCCTGCGGACGACTGGTAAGAATCACAGCTGCCATACCGTCAGACATGGGACAGTAATCATGGTAACGCAATGGAGACCAGTAGCGGTAGTTTTCTCCGGTATCCACCTGCCTGAAGTACTCTTCAACCGGCAATTGCTGGCGCAGATGAGCATTGGGATTCTGGCTGGAGAATCGATGGCTGCGCTGGGAAAGAAGTGCTGAGTAGGCCGACCATTCCATATCAGACAGCCCGAGCCGGAGCTGAAGTGAGCGAGCTACCAGAGCACCGCAGGCCGGCATGGTAAGACCAAATTCAGCTTCATTTCGATCAATTACTCCGGCAATAATTCGTGTTGCCTCTTGGGTTGTGGCATCGCTCATTTTCTGAATGCCGATGGCCAACACATGGTCATGACGGCCTGAAGCGACTTCGAGATAGGCATTCTCAAAAGCAGAGGCACCTGATGACGAGGCTGTATCAATCAGCACCGATTTTACGCCAGAGATGCCCAGGATTCCCGCAATTTTTGCAGCAGTATTATCAACGCCTGAAAATGCTGAAGGATTCTGACTGCCAACCACAACAGCATCAATATGGCGACGGCGCACCGGGCTGCCTGCAAAAACCTGCCCGCATTGCTCTGCCATTTCAAGAAACGTCAATTCTTCTCGATCCTTACCTGTATAACGTCCGACCGCCCCCATCCATGAAGCAGCCAGATACACAGGACGTGGTCTAAAATCAACTTTCATAACACACCCCCACTCCCCAATCACAAAAGGCGTTCCGAAGAACGCCTTTTGTATAAACCACAGCCAATAGTGACAGGGTACTTATTTTCTCAGGACCTTAATGACCGCAGAGAAATCCTCTTCACCGTATCCAGCTTCAATCCCCTTTTCATACATCTTGCTGGCCGCCTCGGCAGCAGGCAAGTGCAACCCAACCAGACGTGCTGCGTTCAGCACAAGATGCATACCGTCATTCACATATTTCATGGCCAAACTGCGAGCGAATTCGTTGCGGGACATGGCCCGCCCTTTTAGGTGGAAGATCGGCGAAGCGACTCCGCGGGTATCCAGAACCTCCAGAATTTTGTCCGCACTGAAACCCATCTTTTCGCCAAACACCAGACCTTCTGCAAGCACTTGAACCAAGGTTCCCTGCACCATGTTCACAATAAATTTCATTTTGGTAGCGTCACCAACTTCGCCTACCGTAATGGTATTTAGACCAAAGATACTGAATGGTTCACGGCACTTGCCGATGATTGCCGGATCGCCACCAACGATAATGGTCAACAGACCATTTGCAGCATGATCTTTGTTTCCCCAGACCGGTGCGTCAAGGTAAAAGCAACGTTTTTTGGATGTTTCCTCGGCCATCTTGAGCGTTGTTTCAAGGGAGGTAGTTCCCATATCAGCGAAAATAGTTCCCGGCTCAATACCGGCCAGAATACCCGTTTCGCCACAGAACAGCGGCCCCTGCTCATCTCCTTCAGAAACAATGGAGATAACCAACTCTCGACCGCGGGCAGCCTCTGCAGCAGTTGCTGCCCCTGTAGCACCAATGGCTACCAATTCGTTAATTTTTTCACTATCCGTATCAAAGACGGTAAGGTCATATCCCCCTTTGACCAAATTGGCCGCCATATGCCGCCCAACAGTTCCCAAGCCGATAAAACCAATTTTATGTAACATCTCCAGTTCCCCCTATTAATAAAATAAAATAATGTTATTCAAAAGCAGCTTTGCATTTATTACACCGAAAGCGGTACCGTGGCAACCATGATTTTCATCTACAACCGTGGTTTAAAATATTATCATACTAGCGACTGCGCTGCACCCCAACCCGGCCACAACAGTCTGCGAGCCGACAACGCGAACAAGCTGGAGAAACAGGGTAACAGAGATTCTGACCATAACAAACCAGCAGGTCATTAATTTTCTTCCAGTACTCAAGGGGTAGTTTTTCACGCAAAAGCTGCTCAGTTTTATCGGGAGTATTCGCAGTAACGTACCCCCAACGATTGGTTATGCGATGCACATGAATGTCAACACAGATACCCGGCTTGTCGTGTCCAAGGGTCATAACCAGATTAGCTGTCTTACGCCCCACCCCTTTAAAACGTAGCAGTCCGTCAATGCTGTCGGGCACAATACCATCGTACTCTTCGAGAAGTTGACTGCAGAGTGCATGCATCTGTTCAGCTTTTGTACGATAAAACCCGGCAGGATAGATCAAATCTGCAATTTCAGCCACATTTAAAGCTATTAACTCTTGCGGAGTGCCTGCACGTGCAAACAAACGGGCTGATGCCGCAGCAGTGACCGCATCTTTGGTACGCAATGAAATAATACATGATATCAGCACATGAAAGGCAGAACAGAATTTTTCAGACACGACTGTCACTGATGGCGTTTCCCACTGTTGACATTCCTGCTCTAAAACCGCCATAACATGGTGAATCTGATTATCTTGCATGTTGTTATTTTACCCGATAGTCTGACAGCTGACAACCTTCAGAGATGCATTTATATCGACAACATCTCAAATCTTCTTCAAGAGGCGCTCATGATTGACCTTCATATGCATTCAAGCTGCTCTGATGGCGTTCTGCCGCCTGAGCAGCTCATCCTAAAGGCACAAGAGACTGGGCTCAGCAGCATCGCTCTATGCGACCATGACACCGTTGCCGGAGTTGAAGCTGCCATTGCAGCTGGAAAACGTTATGGTGTCGAGGTCATCCCCGGAGTTGAACTGTCCGTCTGTTTTAAAGGCTATTCTGATGTGCACCTGCTGGGTTACTGGATCGATATTCACGCTCCAGAACTATTGAAACAGCTTGATGCCTTCGCTTTTCGCAGGGCTAACAGAAACAATGAAATTGTCATGGCAGTTAATCAGCGTCTGCAACAGGAATGCAAAGAACCTATAGCCATAGATGAAGTTGAAGCTTTCGCTGATGGAGTCATGGGACGCCCCCATATTGCCCGGGCTTTGATACAGCGAGGCTATGTAACCGGCATGGAAGAAGCCTTTTCCCGCTATCTTGTCCCCTGCGACGTCCCAAAGACCTACTGGGCCTTAGAAGATGCGTTGGCAACCATTCAACGGATTGGCGGAGTTGCCGTATTGGCACACCCTACCAGTATCACCCAAAATCAACAGCTACTCACAGAATTGATATCAGAACTGAAAACGCTGGGGCTGGATGGTATCGAGGTGTATAACTCTCTGGCAACGGAACATGAAACCATGTTTTTACAAGGGCTAGCCAACCGTTTAAATCTGCTGACAACCGGTGGCTCTGATTTTCATGGCATTGAGGAACACGATCTGATGGGAAAAGGGCGGGGAGGCATCCGTTTTTCCAATGCCCTACTCCCGCCCTTACGCACACGAGCTGCGGAACGATCAGTATCCGTCAGCTGATCAGCATTTTTCCTTAAACTCTTTGTAGTTTACAACATGCAGGTTGTCAGAAACACTGGTAACACCTTGAATGGCCGCAGCCACCTTCAGGGCCGCTCTTTTCTCCTGCTCTGATCCGATATAGCCCGACAAGGTCACTTGTCCTTCCTCTACGTCAATCCTGAAAGGACGGTATTCAAGTTCTTCTGAGCGTAACAGGGCGGTTTCAATCTTTTTAACCAGGATGGTATTTTCGATTTCAGCAACCGACCAGGAGTCTGCCTCTTTCAGTTGCGGGTCCTTGACTGCTGCGACAATAATATCGACAATAGCACCGGGAGAAAGCCGTGAGGTATTGAAGACCAAATCGTAGCCAAGTGGATCATTCCAGTCACGATCAAAATAAAAATGGATAAAGCCTCCACGCTGATGATCGCTGCGCCGGATCAGTTCCTGTGCCAGGTCCGGATCAATCCACTCCCGCTCGGCAAAACGTTCTACCCGTTCCTCAAAATCAGCAACAAAACGCAGACGAAGAACATTGCCACATCCCTGCACGAGATCCTGACCACCACGGCCATACAGGATAACATTACCTTTTTTGGCAAGATCCAGCAGGATCAGTTCAATCGAATTTAAAGAAGCAGCCCGTGCCCGGTCTTCAACCGTATTGTATGAAGGCGGTTTCTCATCCACAGCCTGTAACATTTCCAGAGAAAGCCCGTACTCTGCAGCGCAGGAAGCAAGCTTGGGACCATCAACCAGGGTATACTTCAGTTTCTTTGCCAACTCCTTGGCAATGCCATAGGCACCGGTTCCCATTTCACGGGAGATTGTAATAATTGCCATCTGAACTTACTCCTCCGGTTCAAACTTCAGTGTATACGATACGGAAACTAACACGTTCCGCTTGTCTGTACAAGATGGCAATGCTAGGCTAGACACTTCAACAAAGGGGGGCAGCGTGTCTGACAGCCTTGACTTCACCATACGGCTTACTATTTTTTGCATCATCCACTCACTACTGGCGGCACCACGGATAAAAAACCATATCAAGCGCCTTGCTGGACGCCCTCTGACAGGCTATCGCCTCGCCTACAACCTGTTCTCCATGGTGCTGTTTGGATGGGTCATGCTGGCCTGGCAATCAACCAGTGTACTCTATGTCCTGCCAGGTATCTGGAGTCTTGTACTCCACGGATTACAGTTCATAATCCTTTGGACAGGCCTGGTCTGTCTACGTCAAACCGACCTTGCCGGCTTCCTCGGAATACGCCCTGTTGATGAAGACAAACCTCCGGCCTTTGCAACTACCGGCTGTTACGCGGTTGTACGACACCCGCTCTACCTGTTGGGCATCCTTTTTTTGCTATTGAATCCAGTCATAACAACCCGTTGGATTGTGCTTACGCTGTTCAGTATTCCCTATTTCATTTTTGGTGCCCTGCTTGAGGAACGTCGCATGATCCGTCAGCTTGGCGACATCTATCGTCAATACCAGAAGCAGGTTCCCTTTATTATCCCCCGCATGAAACGGCAGATCAGCGTAGGCTGACCCGCTTAACTCCATCCAGAATCGATAAAGCATCAACCAGCTTGCAGGTCGGTCTCCCGCTCACCACCCTGACGCGAAACTCAAACTTCATCGTTCCGGCCTCAACATCCCGTTCCAGGCCACCTTCCATCATATCTGAGCCACACTCACGTACAGCCTGGGCAATCCGCTCTGATTGCCCCTCGTGGTACTTACTTACCACAACTATCTGTTGATACGTATCCCTGCTCAACCCCTCTTCAATCCGCTTCAGAACGAGCAGACTAACCAGCGATACAGCCGTCACCACCATCGCAATCAGGAGCATACCTGCGCCGCAGGCAGTACCAATAGCCGCTGCCACCCAAAGACAGGCAGCCGTTGTCAAACCTCGTACAGAAGCGTTCTCACGAATAATAGCACCAGCACCGAGAAAACCGATCCCGACCACTATCTGTGCTGCCACCCGTCCCGGATCAACCCGAACTGCCAGATTGCCTGACATACCACCATATTCCTGATAGAAGTGTATCGAGACCCCCATATAGAGAGCAGCCCCCAACGCAACCATCAAGTGCGTGCGAAAACCGGCCGGTCGGCCATGGAGTTCACGCTCAAGACCGATTAATCCACCCAGTAACGTAGCCAGCAGGAGACGAATCAACAACTGAATTTCAAATGCGGAAAGTGTCATGGCAACTCTTCTTTAAGCTGCACAGAAAAACACAAGTGACATCGTTTAGTGGTTTCACCATGCTGAACGACCAAAGGGATCGTGACCGATGTGCTACCGGCAAGAGAGACTTTCAACTCTGGCAGGGTAACTGATGTAACAGGTTCTCCGCGTTTTTCCAGCCTGTTGACCTCAAGCATTTCTTCTGCAAAATCAGCCTGCAGGACCGGGGCAGCGATTGCTTCATCGGCTGGCTCATACTCATCCCGAAGTGCCTGCAGCACCTCTTGGGAAAGCAATGCCAGAGACGGTAATACTCCTTCGCCAGTACCAGTAGAGCATACAACCGTCCGGCCTGCATCAAAGAAGGCGGCAAGCTCAGTTTCCCGGTCCGGTCCACCAGCACAATCTGACGGAAGCCAGACCCTGGGCAGTTTATGCAACTCCCTGCCATAACCGGTTAGCATCGACCTTAAGACCCGCAGGCTGTCCGTTGCATCATCATAGCCGGATGCTCCACCATCTGTTACAAGGGCAATCCCGTCAACCCCTTTCAAAGTCATTTTCCAGGTTCCAGGATTGCTGACCGGCCCGGTCATGGTATAGAGATGAAATCGGATACGATAGCCGTCCAGGCTGGATGTTTCAAAGGGGATATAGTCAAAAAAAAGCAAAGAGTCCTGACCAGCGGGCATAGTCTTAAGCGGACCGCACAGACTTGGTTTTATCCTCTGATGGATAAAGCGAAACAGCTCTCCCTTACCACAGCCCGGTGGGCCAAAATAGACAATCTTTGCATTAATTTCGCGTTTCGCGTGATTAATTACCGCCATTTTGAAGAGACCTTATCCCGGCATTCTAGCGTTGTTTTTTATTCAGGAGCATCCGCTTGGCCTGCGTGGCAACAACGGATGAAATATTGCGGCTCTTGGCGTAGTTGGCAACATCCTTTTCATTCATGGTACCCAGATAGCGTAGTGCATTAGCCAGTGGCGTCTTGGGGTTTTCGATCAGGGCCTTGCGGATCTGATAGTTTTTCACCCATTCCTTGTTGGCACAGATCAGGCGCATAATCTCATCATTCTGCACCCCGGACTTTAGGAGCGTTAACACCTCAGGCTCAGACATTCGTGGATTTTTAATTACGCCGGCACTCACCAGTTTGTTGGCATCCTTGATCAAGATTTTACGCCACTCTTTGTCACCGGTTAGCGCCATCTTGATCTTTTCACCAATCCCCATCTCAAGGGCCAGCCGGTATTTACTCAGATACTCGTCATCCTCTTCAGTAGGCTCCAGCTCATGATCGGCTTCAGAGATCTCCTCTGCTTCCCCCAACGCTTCTTCATCGGACTCCTCTTCGGTATCTGCATCATCTTGAACAAACTGATCAGTAACAGCTTCCCCTTCAGCACTAACGGCTGACTGTGCCAACAGATCGCGGGTTACCTGAGCAAGCTCAACTGTAGCAAGCAAGACATCCCTGACAGCCGGCTCAGCCCCGTAGATACCCGCAACAAAGTGCAGCACGGCTGGATGGAACCCGCCCCCCTCCAGAACACTGACTACCAATTCTTTATCCAGCGCAGCCAAGGTACTTACCGCCAGGCCGGAGACCTCTGGCTGGCTATCCTTGCTCAGACAAAACAACAACAGCAGCATTTCACGGGGGGGAAGGTCTACAGCCCCTCCTGCCCCCCGCAGCCGTTCCTCCAGCGGTGTACCAGGCCGTACAAAGGCTGCCACCGATGCAGGGATGCTCAGTTTAACTGTTTCTGCCACTAAAAACCCCGCTACTCAACTACCGGTGCGGCTATACCGGCAGCCTTCAGCTTTTTCACAGCATCATCAGCTGCCTTACGATCAGTGAAGGTACCGGCTGTCAACTTACGGGAAGCTAGCGGCACCTGCGCCTTCTTGATCGACACCTTCACACCTGCTGCAGCCAGACGTTGCTGCTCAGCCTGAGCACCGCTCAGCACAGCATAAGAACCGGCGTAGACATCATGCTTGGAGCCGCGCTGGGCTGAAAAACCGCCGCCTGCAGCTCGCTGCAGTTTTTCCACTGCCTGCTGAGCCTCCTCCTTGCTGCTATATTCACCATAGAACAAGCGATTCATGGCAACCGGACGTTTTGGCCCACTGGTCATCAGTGGTGTAAAACCGGCCTTTTTCACCTTTGCCAGATCTTCTGCCAGGACCTCTTCCACAACATACAAGCCGGCCACAACAGTCCAGGGACCGTGCTTTTTAGGAGCTACTGCAGCTTTACGAAGAGGCTCAGTCTGCTTCGATTTGGCCGCTTTCCCCTCTGCGTCACTTTTTTCAGCCTGCTTGACCTGCACTGCGGGCTTTACGGGTTCCGGTTTTTTTACTGCAGGAGCAATCGCAGCCTTTACTGGCTCAGGTTTCGCAACCGGTTTGACAGGTACAGGCTTCTTATCTTCCGCTTTAGGAACAGGAGCAGCAGCCACCTTGGTTTCAGTCGACTTAGGTGCTACCGGAGCAGCTGCAGCAGGCGCTGGCTGTTTTTTTTGTTCAGCGGTCTTTGCAGCATCAGCAGGGGCGGCATCACGGGCCGGCAATGGCTGTTTTACCACCTGTGGCGGAGGTTGGGGAGCCGGAGGCTGTTCCTGGGGCCGGATCAGACCGGTAAAGAAGTAGAGATACCCGAACCCGCCCAGCAGGAGTAATAACAGCACAAGCATACCGGTTTGACGACCTTTTTCCTGGGGCTGAACCTGTGCCTCACCTTCAGTTGTCTCACTATTTAACTTTGAATCCATACTCTACACCTCCGTAAATACTGGATCTGCAGGAATGCAAGCCCAGAGCGGCGCTAACCTCCGCCACACGGTTCCTCATTCCGCTGAATCAGCTAATCTTTCTTTGTTGCCTGCGCCTCAGCAATAACCTTCTGCGCCATATGGGTCGGCACTTCTTCGTAGTGTGAAAACTCGGTACTGAACAAGCCACGGTCACTGGTCATGGATTTCAGGTCATTGGAGTAGGCCAGCACCTCTGACATCGGAACCACCGCCTTGATGGTCTGGGAGTTTGCCTTTGGCTCCACCCCGACCACCTTACCGCGACGGGAGTTAAGATCACCAATTACATCCCCCATATTCTCGTCAGGTACGGTTACTGACAGGTTGACAATCGGTTCCAGCAAGACCGGTTTACACTGTTCCATTGCTTTTTTAAAGGCCAGTGAACCTGCAACCTTAAAGGCCATTTCAGATGAGTCAACGGTATGAAATGAACCGTCGTAGAGTGCGACCCTGAAGTCAACCACCGGATAGCCTGCCAGGAATCCTTCAATTGCAGCTTCCTGAATCCCTTTATCAACGGCTGGAATATACTGACGGGGCACCACGCCACCAACAACCTTATCTTCAAAGAGGTACCCTTCACCACGTCCGGTGGGCCCCATCTCGATCCAGCAGTCTCCGTACTGACCACGTCCACCGGACTGTTTCTTGTACTTGCCCTGGACCTTGGCTGTTCCACGAATGGTTTCAAAGTACGGTACCTTAGGAGTCTTCAGTACCACATCCACGTTAAACTTACGCTTCATTTTTTCAACAATAACATCCAAATGCACCTGACCCAGGCCGGAAATAATAAACTCTTTGGTCTGAGGATCACGGTGAGACTCCAGCGTCGGCTCTTCCTCAATCAAGCGATGCAGTGCGTTGTGAATCTTATCTTCATCCGCCTTGGTCTTTGGCTCAATGGCATAGGAAATAACCGGCAGCAGCTGCTTGGCCGGCTCATAGACAATAGGGCTTGCGGGATCACAGAGTGTATCGCCGGTGACCGTTTCCTTCAACTTGGCAACCGCCACAATATCACCGGCAAAGGCCTGTTTGAGCGGTTTCTGCTTTTTACCTTCCAATTCGTAAATCTGCCCGATCCGCTCTTCCACCCCTTTACTGGCGTTATAGATGGTAGAGTCCGAATTCAGGGTACCGGAGTAGATCCTGAAAATGGTAATTTTTCCGGTATAGGGATCTGACGTAGTCTTGAATACCAGTGCGGAGAACGGCTCTTTTTCATCCGGCCCACGCTCCAGCAGGTCACTGTTTTTAGGGTTGGTACCAACCGCTTTGGTACGATCAAGCGGAGATGGCAGAAAATCACAAACCGCCCCTAAAAGTTGCCGCACTCCAACATTCAGCGTAGCAGAACCACATAATACCGGAGTAAAGGTGTTACGCATAGTGCCGACCCGCAGACCATCCAGAATTTCTTCTTCAGTCAGCTCACCGGTTTCCAGATATTTTTCGGTCAGGGCATCGTAGGCCTCAGCCACGATCTCAATCATATGCTCCCGCAGGCGCTGGGCTTCATCAAGATAGTCAGCCGGAATATCAATTTCCTGGCAGCCACCGGAGCCGTCCTTGGCATACTTGCAGGCCTTCATCCTGATCAGGTCAACCACACCTTCAAAAGACTCTTCGGCACCGATCGGCATCTGAATTGCCACACCACGGGCCTTGAGACTCTTCTCCATATCGTCGATGGCCCGCAGGAAGTTGGCCCGTTCCTTGTCCATCTTGTTCACAAAGGCGATGCGGGGGATCTCAAATTCATTGGCCCATTCCCAGACTTCTTCAGTCTGGACTTTGACCCCTGAAATCGCGGAGAGAATCACCACTGCACAATCCAGTGCACGCATACAGGCACGGGTATCACCAATAAAATCGCCGTAACCGGGGGTATCAACAAAATGAATCGAATGTCCATTCCACTCGCAGTGGTCAAACGCTGATGAGATAGAAATCTTACGCTTAATCTCTTCAGGCTCAAAATCCATGGTTGAGGTACCGTCATCAACCCGGCCCAGACGATCAATCATACCGGTATTAAACAGGATCGCCTCAGCCAGCGACGTTTTGCCGGCCCCACCGTGTGCCACAATTCCCAGATTACGAATCTTCTCCGTTGGATACGTCCCCATGCGCTGCCTCCTTGTCTACGTTGATAGGTGCATGACAACTTTCAGGAATTACCGGTTCCGCTCGTACAAAATCCTCAATCCCTCCAGGGTAAGAAATTCATCAACCTCGTCAATCGTCTTTGATTCAGGCGCAATCAGGGCTGCCAGGCCACCGGTAGCCAGCACCCGTGGCTGATCACGACTTTCCTGTTTGATCCGCTCTACAATACCATCCACCAACCCGACATACCCGTAAAAAATACCGGATTGCATTGAATTGACCGTATTTTTGGCTATGGCCTGGGGGGGGCGACAGATATCGACCCGCGGCAATTTACTGGCACGCTGGAACAGGGCCTCCTGCGAGATGGCCAAGCCAGGTGCAATAGCCCCACCACAATATTCCCCCTTGG
>JAJTBI010000079.1 GCA_021286935.1 Geobacteraceae bacterium | reverse complement strand
CCATACTGAAAAAACGGTCAAGCTCCTCACTCAGTTTGCGGATACTTTCATCTGAAGCGGCTTTCTGCTCTTTAAACTCCCTATGGCGTTTATCGTAAAAATGGAGGCCAAGGCCTGACATCAGCACACCCAGGAAAAACAAGAGCCCCAGTATGGCTGCTTCGTTTCGCCAACCGGCATATACGACATCACGATCGCGTGAGACAGCCACCACCAGTGGCTTGTTCATTTTGAGCGATTCAGGGTTGATGGTGATTTGTGCCATCATTTGATTTCTACCGGTTGCGTAGACAATGCCGGTATGAACTGTCTGCCGGTTCCTGCTGGCACGGTGTTTACTAAAGAAACTGCCTGGTACCGCAAGATTTTTGCCGATAAACTCTTTGTGCCCCGGTTCCATCAGGAATAGCAGACCATCCCAGTGGGCCAATGCGGAACGCATGTCCGGCGCGTACAAGACGGACAGAAGCAGGGTGCTGAAGTAGTCCGGGTCAAGGGAGGCTGCAATGACACCGGCAAACCTGCCATCAGAGGTTCGTAGTACCCTGCTTAAGTTGATGACGTAGGTGTTTAATGCAGATTTAAAAGGAGGTGAAACATACAGTAGGTCTTCGCCCCCGTATTGTTGAGGAATTTTAAAATAATCACGTTCTTTAAAGGCTTTTCCCAACAGTGATTGATTACCGGAAATGCGGATGGCACCTTGTGCGTCCAGGGTAAACATGGTGCGAATTCCGGGCATGGCATTTGCCAGATCTTCAAAGCGTTGATTATAACTTTGGTCACCAGAGAGCACGCCAGGATCTTTTTGCAGCCTGATCAGCAGTTTATTCAAAGATTCCAGATTGCAGATCGTGTTCTTACTGATAATTTCCGCTTTTCTCAGAAGCTGATCCTGTTCGCGTATCCCTGTCCGCTCATGTTCCCGAAAAAGATACAGAAACAGCATCAGCCCGAGCATCAGTGTGGTGAAGCTAAAAATAATCCAGTGGCGAGGTTGCCCTTTGCTGAATGTGCTGATGATCAAACGACATCCTCCAGAACCCGTTTCATTTCTGTGTTCAGAGCGGTCACATCCAATGGTTTTGAAACGTACCCGTCAAACCCGGAAGCGAGCAGATGACGGCGCTGTTCAACCAGGGCATGGGCGGTCAGGGCAATGATGGCGGTATGGCGGTTGGTTGTGTGTTCTTCTTCGCGGATGATACGTGTGGCCTCAAGCCCATCCATCACCGGCATCTGAATATCCATCAGAATAATATCAAATGGGCCTTTACGCCACAGTTCCAATGCCTCTGCTCCATTTTCAGCGGTTTGCACCCTGTGGCCAAAATGGCGCAGCAGGCTTGACGCCATTATCCTGCTGGTCTGGCTATCGTCCACCAGCAGGATGGTGAGCGGTTTTCCATCCCACGTGGGCGGGGAGCCGGTTTCTTGTTCAGTTTCCTCAGAAAGTTCAGGTGATGGATTGATCTGGAAGGGAAGGGTGACATGGAAACTGCTTCCCGTACCTTCCTTGCTATCAACGGAAATACGTCCCCCCATGAGCCCGGCCAGCCGGTTACAGATTGACAGCCCCAGACCGGTTCCTCCAAACTTGCGTGTCACCGAACTGTCTGCCTGGGTAAAAGGGGCAAACAGCTTTTCTAACGCTTCAGGGGCGATGCCGATGCCGGTGTCAAGTACGCTGAAATGAAATAATGCCTTGTCTTCAGAACGTTCAAGCAGCTTGACCTGCAGGATGACTGACCCTTGATCAGTGAACTTGATGGCATTGCCCACCAGGTTGCGCAGGATCTGTTTCAGCCTGAGCTGGTCTCCGGTCAAGGCATTCGGGACGGTGTCGTCAATTTCAGTCTTGAGGGTTAAGCCTTTGGAAGCAATTCTTGGCGTCATCGGTTTCAGCAGGCCATGGATACAGTCGCGCAGGCTGAATGAGGTCTGCTCAAGTTCCATTTTACCAGCCTCAATCTTGGAGAGATCAAGCAGGTCATTGAT
Source organism: Geobacteraceae bacterium (assembly GCA_021286935.1). Taxonomy (GTDB): domain Bacteria; phylum Desulfobacterota; class Desulfuromonadia; order Geobacterales; family Pseudopelobacteraceae; genus Trichlorobacter. Next base: position 11,679 of record JAJTBI010000079.1, on the reverse strand, counting down.
AACCGAAACCAGATGTTTGGCATCCGCCTCAATATACTCAAGGTAGCAGGACTGTTCTTCAGTCAGGTCGGTAAAGCGGAGCAGCTGGGCGTTGCCGATTACTCCGTTCATCGGCGTGCGGATTTCGTGGCTCATATTTGCCAGAAACTCGCTCTTGGTGGTATTGGCAACTTCAGCAGCGGTCTTGGCAGCCAGAAGTTCTTCTTCTGCACGTTTTCGTTCAGTGACGTCCCGCACCATGCCGACAAACTGAAATTCAGATTCTGTGGGAAGCAGGCTCAGTCGAACCTCTGCCGGGAAGCTGCTGCCATCCTTGCGAACATGGACGGTTTCAAGGGTCATGGGAAATCTGGCAGGATCAGTCTTTGCCAGATTCCAGGTTTCTTGCAATACCTGTTGGTCAAGATGTCTGTCAAACAGGGTAACTGAAGCGGTAACCAGTTCTTCCTGAGAGTAGCCTGTCTGAAGACAGCAGACCTGGTTAATACTGAGTATTTTGCCGTAGTGATCATGGATGTAGATGGCATCACCCGCGTTTTCAATCATTGAGCGAAAACGCTGTTCGGTCCGGCGTAGAGATTCTTCACGCTGTTGTAACGTATCAAGCATGGCGTTCACGGCGCAACCAAGCCTGCTTGCCTCATCATTACCGTTAAGCTGTACACGCACCTCCGGGGTGCCTGTCTCAACCTGATCAACTACCTCTTGAATTTGATCAAGCCGACTGGTCAGATACCTGGCAGTAACCGTGGCAAACAGGGAAACCAGCAGGATTGCAACCAGGGCAAGGTAGAAGCCGTTTTGGTGAATTTCTGCAATATCGGTTTCAAGGGTTTTGCCGCTTAACCCGATCCGCACCCAGCCTATTTTCCTGTTTCCAAGCAGGATAGGGGTAATAACGTCGACCATATGATGGCTCTGCTGCAGAATCTGCAAGTCAGAGTCTTTAGGGAGATCCGTTAGATACAGGCCGATTCGGTTCTGCTCATTGTGGGCCAGTACCTGACCACGGGAATCCAGCACCATGGCGTGGGCAAGATCAGGATAGCGGGCAAGGCCGTTTATTATTTCCTGCAATCCACTGTAATCACGGGAGGCAACCCAGACCGATGATGATGCGGAGATGCTCTGGACCAGGGAGGTTGCTTGCGAGGTATGCTGCTTTAAGGCGGCTGCCTCTTGACGACGGGTCATCTCCAGTACAAATAGCGTCATCAGAAAGGCCATAATAACGGTCATACCGATAATCATACGGCGGCGTAATGTACCTGAAAGCAGCCATGCCAGCTTCTCAGGCATCATTTTTTCTCCACCGGGCGCACCTGTTTTTCAAATGCAGCCACATAGTCCCGTATTTTTTGATAGCTGGTGTTATCAGCGGCATGGAATTGTGCGGTGGCCATGTTGTTTAGAATTGTACGCCCTTCTGCTGATTGCGATAGCTCAAGCAGCAATCTTCGTACTTTCTGGCTGATGGCCGATGGCACATGTGAACTCACCATGACGGAGTTGTTCAGCAGGCAGGGAGTCTCCCAAAGCACATGAAGCTGGGCGGCCTCCTTGGGATGGTCCTGCTGGAACAGGCGCCAGGGAACCGGCCAGGTAACGCCAACAGCAGATTGGCCCAAATAGGCGTTCATAATGGATGATTCCTGAGAACCCACATAGTTGTTGATGATGTCCCGATTCACGTTGATGCCGTGCTGGTGCAGGAAAAACTGCGGCATAATACAGGCAGCCAAGGCCGTATGGGAGGGGTAGCTGACAGTCTTACCCTTGAGGTCTGCCGGTTTTTTGATCTTGCTGTCCTTGCGCGCAATAAAGATCCCTTTGAAATCTTTTGCATCGCCTGCCATGGCAATCACCTGATACCCGGATTTCATTGCCTCAATCGTATGCCAGGGGTTGGGTAACAGAAATGCAGGTCCACCACTGCGGAATTTCTCTTCATAGGCCTGATAATCCCGTGAGGCTTCAAGTTCAAAGTGTACTTCCGGGATATGGATGTTCAGATACTCAATCAGCGGTTGATAGGCCTCGGCAAGTTTTGCCGGGTTGTGCAGGGGATGGACCGCAAAGCGGTAAACCGGTAATGTGGTTGCAGGTGGTGTTTTACTGTAGGTAAGCGGTTTTTCTGCTGGTTGACGGTTACAGCCTGCCAGCAACAGGGCAATACAAAATGCCGTAAGCCAGAAAAAAACTGATTGAGGCCGGAGAACTCGTGCAACGGTATCAGTTATAGCAGATGTCATCATGAGGTCTGCTCCCTGTTTGTCACCGTTTTAAGAATACCTCAGGTCATCTGTGTGTCAAGTCGTGTGTCTGATTTGTTTTGAACCTCTTCCCTGGTTTATGTGAGTGATCGAATTCAGATGAATGACATTTCCCCTTTGGTAACCACCTTGAGGTCATCAAGGGTATCGAGATCCCGAAGTGTTTCCAGCATGACCGGCTTTAGTCCCGCCTGTTCACACCGTTTCAGGGTTTGCAGCAGCACCTGCTCCGTACTCCAGAGTATCCCTTCAAATACCAACGGATTAAAAAGTTCAGTAGAAAAACCGATCAGGCAGTAGCCACCGTCATGGGCCGGGGCTATCACCATGCCGGACTGCTCCAGCTTTTCTGCAGCCTGGTGCAGATATTCGGCATCAATGCCAACAATATCGCTGCCGCACAGCATGACCGACTGATACCCGGCATCAAACAAATGCCGAAAGGCAGTGGCCATCCGCTCACCCAGATCATTGCCGATCTGCTTGCAGCAGACAGCTGCGGCTGAGCGCCAGCTCAACGGCAGCAACTCTTGGTCATCACCGTCAAAAAACAGGGCCAACGGCAAGCCGCTGACCTGTATCTGGTGTAGAATCTGCTCGACCAGTTGAACATAGATGACACAGGCCTGCTGGTTTCCAAGATCCCGGGCTAGTCTGGTCTTGACCCTGCCCGGAATCGGCGGTTTGACAAACAGGCAGAGAATTGTTGGACAGCTCATCGATACTCCTTTGCCAGCTCAGCAGGATCAGCCCCTGACAGATAGCGTGCAAGCAGCCACCAGTTTTTGACCGTGCGTTTCAGTATGCCATCATGTTGCCACCGTCGAGGTGAAGTGTGCACCCGCAAGGGCAACAGCGTGCATGGGCCGCAGGTTGCAGCCAGGCTACGCACAAGTGCCACATCCTCCATCAAGGGGATCTGAGGGATTCCTCCTGCCTGCAGCAGGCTTGAACGGGTTACAAAGATAGCCTGATCTCCATAGGGCAGTGAAAACAGCCTGCAGCGGATATCCACCATCCGCTCAATCAGCCGGTAGCCGATTCCCCTGGAGGCAATTCCCAAGCGAAATGCACCCCAGCAGGCCCCTTCCTGCTCCACCGTATCGGCAATCATCTGAAGCCCATGGTATCAGCATGCAGCATCAGGATAACCCCACCGGTTGCCGATGCAACTCCTGCAGCCAGCTGCATGCCGCGCCCCTGTGGAGCAGTCATACGCATAACGGTAGGATCTGCAATCCGGCTGATGGTTGATGCTGCCGGATCACCGTCAACGACAATGATCTCACAGTCCTGCCCCTGATTCCGTACCTGCTGGATCAGCCCGTTGATCCGATCCTGTTCATGCAGTACTGGTATGACCACCGAGATCGTTACGGCCACAGCGGACAGTCCAGCCCCAGACATTCCTTGTTTCTGGCCATCTGGGTGCAGGCAAACGGTTCTACCTCTGCAATGGACAGTTGCCAGCGTTCAGCAGCCAACTGCATGCCGGTACGCAGGGCGATCCAGCAGTCACGCTGGCAGCAGCGTGCTGCCTGGTAGCCGGCGATCTCGGCCAGCACCTGCTGGACGATCTCCTGTACGGTCTGACGGGCAGCGGCCTTGAGCGGTGTGGCCTCCAGCAACACACTAAAGCCGATCCCCACCCCGGTGGCGGCACCGCAGACCCCCCAGAATCCGCAACTGCCGCCGCTGACCTCTCCGCCCCGCTGAATGGCAGCATGCAGTTGTTCATCAGTAACAGGATGGCCGGCATTACGCAGACAGGCCAGCAGCACCCCCGGCACCAGGGCATGATACTGCGGCCCATGCAGCGGCATAGCGGGATGCTGGCGGATACTGCTGAACAGCTGGATCGCATCGGTGGTGCTGGATGCAGCGCAGAGGTGCTCGATCAACTCCAGGGCATCACCGGTATGACAGGAGTCACAGACAAAATGCCCCTGCTGGCAGCAGGCATTACTGGCCAACTGCTTGCCGCAGTAGTGGCAGCTTGCAAGCTGTTCCGTTGTCCGGTAGATCAGCTCAGCTCCACAGACCATGCAGCCGGACTGCTGCTTTTCGGATGCCGATGGTGCGGTCCTGGCACGGGATTCCGGTGGCAGGGCACAGTTGGCCCCTGCCTCCATGACCACGTTGGTCACAAAGCCCTGCTCGTCAAGCTGCCAGACCTGATCACCTAGCAGTGCTGCATCGGACTGTGGAATCTGCACACTCTGCCCCGGACGCAGACTGATGCCTGAGGCGGTCTGCAATGTTGCTGCCGGGCCTGGATACAGTACGGTAACCGTGGCAGCGGCTGTTGCAGGCTTACTGACGCTGAAGGTCAGGGAGTAGAACGGATGTCCCTGTACCACCCGGTACGGCAGCCGTTTCAGCGCCGTGAACCCGGCAAAGCCGGTCTCTTCCAGAATTCCCAGCAAATCCTTCTGGGTAAGCGCCCCGCTGATACACTCCCCCCGCAGGGTGTCGTCATTCAGGATCGTGGCATCCGGCTCGGTCTCGCAGACCACGTCGGCAGCCACCAGCCTGCCGCCCGGTCGAAGTACCCGCAGGATTTCAGCAAAGGTCAGCCGCTTGTCGCTTGAGAGGTTCAGCACACAGTTGGAGACCACCAGATCCTGCCCGCTATCCTCCAACGGCAGTTGTTCCAGATAGCCCTGTACAAAGCGCAGGTTGTCATAGCCCAACGACTGGCGAACCTCCTCAGCCCCTTGTATGGCAACGTTCAGCATCGGCTCCAACATGTCCACACCGGTGACCAGTCCCTTGCTGCCCACCAGCCGGGCAGCAATAAAACACTCCACACCGCTGCCGCAGCCCAGGTCAACCATCCGCTCACCCGGCTTCAATCCGGCATCCAGCACCGGACTGCCGCAACCATACCCCCTGAAACGGTAAGCTGCCGGGATATGCCCCATCATCTGCTCGTCATACTGCACCGGATTAAGTATCTCCAGCCGTTTGTCGCCGGCTGCCTCACTGTAGTAGCTGCCAACCTGGCCACGGCTGTCCAGGGTGTCATCCAGAGACAGCAGGCAGTTGGTGTGGCAGAGTGCAACCGGGCCATGGGTGCCGCAATTGACCAGCAATTCTCCCATCTTCAGACGTAAGCCCGGCTGTTCCTGTACCGGCAGTCTGGTTGCTGCCTGCCGGATCAGCCGCAGTGCCAGTTTTTCAAACAGCGGCTGGTAGGGATCAGAACCCATAAAGCTGTGGTTGTGGTGCCAGCAGTGGTCAAGGTCGCCGCCCCCCAGCAGACAGCGCCAGGGGTCAGCAAGCTGCACCACGCTCTGCTGACGGATGCGGACCAGCACCGGGCTGGTCTGCCAGGCCTGTACCAGCCCATGATCAAGCGGGGTGGCCAGTTCATCAAAGCCGATGGTGGCTGCCGAGGGGTAGAGTCGGTTATCCGGTCCAATGGCGGCAGCCTCCCACCCGGCGCTGGAACCGTCATGAACCGTGCCGGGGGGCGAGAAGATCTGGCCTTTCAGGTTTTCGATATTGTCGATGGTGATACCGCGCTGTGCGGCAACTGCCTGGGCTGCCAGCACCGGTTCCAGCAGGGCAAGCGGTTCAACATGCTGCTGGTCAGAACCGCGACCACGGATAAAATGCCACATCAGGTGTATGGCTGCCGCACCCTGGTCGGCAGCATAGCCCACCAGCCAGGAAAGATCGTCCGCGTTTTCTTTGGTTACACAGCAGCTCAGGGTGAAGCGCCAGCCCTGCTGCTGCAGCCCGTTCAGTTGCTGCTCCACCCGTTCAAATGCAGAGTTTCCTCGAATATTGTTGTGATGTTCCGGTCTGCCGTCCAGGCTGATCTGCAGGTGAATCCGTTCGCGGGGCCAGTCCGGTTGCAGCCGCTCTGCCAGCAGCAGCCCATTGGTCAGAATGGCGATCCTGCTGTCCGGGATAGCCAGGATCTGCTCAATGATCTGCCTGAAAGCAGGATGCACCAGCGGCTCTCCACCGGTCAGGGCAAACAGGCGGCAGCCCAGACCGGCAGCAGCCTGGATATGCTGGCTGATCTGCTCAAGGGGCAGCTCACGCCCCTGGTCCGGGCCGGAACAGAACAGGCAATGGCTGCAGGCAAGGTTGCAGCGGTCGGTGATATGCAGCCAGAGCTCGTTCAACGGCTGCTGCTCCGTCATCAGGGTCTGTCGTCCCTGATAGCTGCCTGGTGGCGGATCAGGCAGTCGCTGCAGGAAGGCACTGTCGGCTGAGGCATCGGCGCAACAGAGCAACCGGTCACCGGCAGGGTTCGGCACAAACCAGGCTGGCCGATCCGGGCAGAGCCAGACCGCGGTATCTTCAACCGTGAAACGGGTCCAACGGGATGGATCAAAGGTCATGCGTGTAATCTACTTTCCGGTTTTTTTCAGGTCACTAACGAAACGTGTATCCATAACCTTCGTAAATGCAGGTGGCTGGCTGATCTTCTTCTGCTCTTTGAGAAACGCGGCAGTCTGCTCAAGGCTTGCAAGGGTATGGGGATCAAGTTGCAGCCAGTAGCTGTGCCGCTGCATGGCACGACGGGTCATTTCCGGGGTCAGTCCGGTCGCTTGACTGAGCATCATCACCGCCTCGTTCCGGTGGGTGACCAGAAACTGCTCAGCCCTGGCCAGGGCACGGAAGAACTTCTTCAGCTCTGCCTCCCGCTTCTGCAGGGTAGCAGACTTTGCCACAATCAGCAGCGGATAACTGTTACCCAGACCGGCCAGGGTGGTCAGTTCATGGGCCCCCTGCTGCTCGGCCAGCGAAGGGGTAGGCTCACTGGCCACAAAGGCATCCAGGGAGCCTGCTGCCAAGGCGGCAGGCATGGTGTCAGGATCAAGCTCCACCAGTTTCAGCTCGCCTACCGCAATCCCTCTGGTTTTCAGCAGCGCCAGCAGACCGCCGTGGGTGGAGGTGCCTTTCTTTACTCCCAGCCGCTTCCCCTTCAGGTCCCTAATCCGCTGCATCGTGCTGTTGGCAGGCACCATGATCCGATGGCGGCTTTCACCGGCGCCATGGCTGCCGATAATCCGCAGATCCGGCACCTTTGTCACCGCAGATACCGCCGTGGTGTCCCCCATGGTGGCAACATCAACTGCGCCGCTAAACAGGGCCTCACTGCAGGCCGGGCCGTTGTTGAACAACAGTGGCTTAACCTGCAACCCTTCGGCGCTGAACAGATTCTTTTTGACTGCTATGATCGACAGGGCATCACCGATCCGGTCCTGATAGGCAAAGCGCAGCGGTTCAGCCGCCTGGGCAGACAATGGCAGACAGCAGCAGAACAGCAGCATGAGTCTTGACAGCAGTTTCATAGTACATCTCCCTTATTTTCTGATGGACTGATGCAGCAGGGCAGGCGATCCAGTTCAGCCCGCAACATGGCCTTGATGGTGTTAAACGCTTCGCTGTTTCGATTGCGTGGACGAGGCTGCTCCAGCAGCAGATCAGCCCGGATGTTGTCAGCCCCCGGTCCCATCACCAGTACCCGTTCTGCCAGAAAGGCCGCCTCATCCACATGGTGGGTCACATACAGCACCGTGGTGGGACGCATCGTGCAGATCCGCAGCAGCTCATCCTGCAACCGTTCCCGGCTGTTGGCATCCAGTGCGCTGAACGGCTCATCCATCAGCAGCACTCGTGGTTGCAACGCCAGCACCCGGGCAATGGCCACCCGCTGCCGCTGCCCCCCGGACAGGCTGATCGGCAGGGCTGCCTGAAAGTCGGCCATCCCCACCAGCTCCAGATACTCAGCGGCTGTGGCGACTGCCTGCTGTTGGTTCATCCCCTGCTGCCGCAGGCCGAAACGTACGTTGTCCAGCACGTTCATCCAGGGAAACAGGGTGGCATCCTGAAACACCACCCCGCGGTCAGGGCCGGGGCGCGTTACCTGCTGTTCGTCAACCAGCACCTGTCCGCTGGTGGGCTTGATAAAACCGGCAATCAGGTTCAGCAGGGTGGTCTTTCCGCAGCCGCTGGGTCCCAGCAGGCAGGCAAACTGCCCCTCAACCAGTTGCAGGCTGAGCCCCTGCAGTACCGGCTGGCTATCCTGGTACTGTTTTGTTACCTGTTCAAGTGAGATCATGGCTGCTGCCCCCGATCCAACTGGAAGTGGCGTTGGGTACGTTTTTCAAGGGGACGGAACAGGCCGTACTCAACCAGCATGCCGAACAGGGCAATCACCACCAGGCAGGCAAAGGCGGCGGTATAATCCAGGGTCCAGCGGGATTCTACAATGGAATAGCCCAGTCCGGTGCCGGTGCCCACCACCATCTCGGCTGCCAGCAGTACCCGCCAGCCATTGCCCATACCCAGCCGCAGGCCGCTGACCGTGGCCGGCAGACTGGCCGGCAGCAGGATCTGAAAGAACAGCGCCCCTTTGCCAGCCCCCAGCATTCTGGCTGCCCGCAGGTAGGTGCCGTCCAGATGGCGTACACCGCTGGCTACAGAGAGGGCAATCGGTGGGAAAGCAGCCATCACTATCATGAAGACCGTGGCCGGTTCACCAACACCGAAGATCAGAATAGCAATCGGAATCCAGGCCAGACCGGGGATTAATTGCAGCAGATGGACAATCTGAATGGTGGCCAGCTCAAGACGTCGAAATAGACCCGCTGCCAATCCGTAGAGAACCCCTGCCAGCGCCGCCAAGCCAAATCCGGCCAGCCAGCGTTGCAGGCTGTCAGCAATATGGCGGTACAGAAGGGCATCGGAGAGTGGTTCACCCGACATCAACTGGACAAGTCTATCTGTTGTCTGCCACGGCGTGGGGAACGGCACGTTGCGGAAATGGGTAACACCAATGGCCAATGCCTGCCAGAGCAGCAGAAACAGGACAAACGGCAGCAGGTGGAGCAGTAGTTTACGGATGGCTGAGGACATGTAGTTGAAGGGTTATGCCATAGGTGTTCTGTTTTTATATTTTGCGTATGCTGCGGGCACCAGCGCAAACAGCCCCAGCAGGACAAAGGAACCCAGCACCCGGGGGGAAGCGATGTCAGACAGGCTGTTGATGGTGGCCAGACTGGCGCCGGCATTAACATAGACAAAGCCGCCCGGGATGATACCAAAGAAGGTGCCCAGTACAAAGCTGCGTAATGGTAGACGGGTCAGACCGGCAGCAAGGTTGATCAGGAAGAACGGAAAAACAGGGACAAGCCTTAAAAACAACAGGTAGTTGATGCCTCGCTCTTCAAGTTCTTTGTTAATGGTTTCCAGCTTGCTGCCAAACCGGTTGAGCACGGTCTCACGCAGCAGATAGCGGGTAATCAGAAAGGAGAGGGTGGCGCCGATGGAGGCGGCAGTAACGGCATAGGTCGTACCCAGTAACGGGCCAAAGATGGCTCCTGCTGATAACGAGAGAATCACTGCTCCAGGTAATGCCAGAGCGGTCTGGATGATGTAGATCACCATGAAGGCCGCCACGGTCAGCAGGGCATGTTCGGCATGATACCGCAATAACAGCTGACGGTTGGCCTTGAGGCTTTCCAGGGTCAGAAATCTGCCCAGATCAAGGTAAAAGAACAGGCCGATTCCGACAAGGGCCAATAGTATGATCAGCAGTTTACTTCTGTTCATGGCTTTGTCGAAAGACTGATCTCACCGTACCAGGCAGTGGCCTCGGCCCCGGTGTTGTCGGTGTCGGTCATGATGGCGATGGCGCCTGCTTCTGGTGGATCTTCGCCAAAGACACGGCGAAAATCAGCAAGAATGTCCCGTTCTTCAGACACCCATTGGCCAGCCTTTGACGGTCCTGATTCAACGGCCAGCAGCATGGCGTTTGAGGTAAAGGCATTGGGGACAAATTCCCCCTTTGGCAGCTTGTTAGCCCAGATGTAGTTCAGTGCCCGCATCTGCCAAAAAAATCGTCCGGGAAAGACCACATAGACCCGGGCAGCATAGTCATCCCCCTGTTTGGTCTTTTCATTGCCGCCGGCAATGGTTCCGGAAACTTTCCAGTTCCACTTTAAATATCTATAGGTTTGCGGGCTGAATTTCAGCTTTTTCGTGAGTCCTGATGCCGCTGATTTGGCATGGGCCTTCAGGACAGTGCGACCTTCTTCCTGTACGATCCTGTAGTCTGTGGTGCCCTTGAAACTCTTGCTCTCCCAGTCTTTAAGCCCATCGGTTGCAAAACGGGAGACCGCAATATCGTTAGCTTGCGCAAAGGCGTTAGAAACAGAGAGCAACAGAGCAACAGAGAAGAGCTGCAGCTTCATGATAACCTCGAAAAACGTAATTTCAGGCGGTTCAGCCAGCGTTTCAGTGAAGAAACCGGTTGTGCGGTAAAATTTCCGGTGCCGGTCAGCAGATCGGCTATGTGTGCAGTTGGTGTTGTGGAGGCAAGTGTCTCGCAACAGGCTCCGCAGGATGATACAACCGGACGTCCGGCAGCCTCGGCAGCAATAATGCTGGATTCCTGTTTGACCGTGCCGGGTACGCAGCCTTCCACCATGCCGCCCTGACCGCAACAGCGGGTTGTCTGGCCATGGGAGGGCAACTCCTCAACCTGATAACCGCACTGATTAATCAGTTGACGTACCGCCTGTTGCTGGGGCTGATCAAAGCGGGCGGGGCAGGGGTCATGAATGGTGACCAAGCGGTTCTGATTTTGGGCATCTGGTAACGGTACTGAGGAGACCAAAACCTCATACACACTGACCACTTCAAACTGTTCACCATACTTCCGTAAAATCTTGCTGCAGCCGGGACAGGCCGTAAGAATGCGGGTGATCCCTTTGTTGACAAGTCGTGTTGAGAGACGTTTAAAGATGGTGGTAAACCGTTCATACAGCCCCAGATCATGGGAAATTTTGCCGCAACAGTCCAGCACCAGACCAATGGCAGGGTCATACGTGCGCAATAACCGGTAGAGCCCCTGTACGGTATCGGGCCGGGTGCCGGGTAGTGAGCAGCCGGGAAAGAAGACCGTGGTGCAACCGGCCGGGAACAGATCCCGCTGAAACAGAGGGCTTGCTCCCAACTTTTCATAATGCAGCCAGGGGGCATACGGTTTGAGGTCAATCAGGCCGTTGCGAACCGCCTCCTGCCGCATGGCCATAAACATGGCAGAGGGAGAGAGTCCTTCCGGGCAGACTGCATCACACAGTCCGCACAATGAACAGCCAAATGCCGAAAGCAGGGTGCTTTCGGCATTACCGCGCCTAGCAATGGCAGCGGGTGTGCCCTGCTGCTGCAGAAAGCTGCAGGGGCGGACACATTCCCCGCAGGAGGTACAGGCAGCGACCATGTCTGCCATGGCCGCTGCACAATCGTTGGTCGCCATACCTGTTGTTAACGACCTTTCACAAACAGCTCTTTGTACGGCCACTCATGGATGCCGCCTTCAAGAATCTGCATCCGGTCTTCAGATATTCCTTTTGATTCAAGATAGTTGTAGCTGTTC
>JAJTBI010000078.1 GCA_021286935.1 Geobacteraceae bacterium | reverse complement strand
TCCTGAAAAATGTCCGGGCAGTATAGGAGCCGGAATAGGAAAATGCAAGACTGCTTACCGCCTAAGCTAGAAGAACCGTTTGTTTTGCATCTGTTTTGAGGTATAAGGAAAACCACTCTGACACGTTATTCCGTAGTGCGTAAGGATTATGCTATGGCAAAGAACCTTGGATTTGGATCACAGCTTATCAGAATCCTGCTCGTTAGCGGTATCCTGCTATCTCTGGCCGGGGGGCTTGCTACCCGGATACCCCCGGATGGTTTGCGCTTTTTCTTTTTTGTTACAGCCATCCTCTTTCTTGCTGTCCTGCTGGTGCTGGCGTCCCGGAAACTACCCACCAGGGTCAAGCGTCTGGCCGGAGTGATGGATCAGGCGGCAGAAGGGAACCTTTCTGTGCGTGGAGATGACCTTTCGCCTGATGAAGTGGGGATGTTGAACAGCAATTTTAACGAGATGCTGGAACGTCTGGGTGGGGTTGTTGTCAGTATTCGCAGTGCGGTTGATGAACTGCGGATGATCGGTGCCAATGTCGGGAATGTTGCTGCACAGGGGCTGGCCCTGGCAGAGGGACAGAAGGATACGGCTGACCGGACCAAGTCGGCAGCCCGTCAGATCAGGCACTCGGTTGAAGAGGTGACCGCGTCGGTGGAGGGGCTCTCGGGGGCTGCCGGGACCAATGCGGCATCAATTCAGCAGATGGTTTCCAGTACCGTTCAGATTAACCAACTGGTAGAGCAACTGCTGCGTTCGGTTGAGTTGGTAAGTGATTCGATCGTCAGGATGGCGGGAGGTCAGAATGAGATTAATGCCAACGTACAGCATCTGATGGAAAATGCTACCCGTACCACGGTGCTGGTGGCTGACATGGAACGTTCGGTGCGCCAGATTGAAGAGAGTGCTCAGGCCACGGCCCGTATTTCAGTGGATGTTTTGAGGGATGCGGAGTTAGGCAATACCTCGGTCGAAAGTACCATCAGTGGTATTCATCAGATCCGCAGTGCCTCCCACACGGTACAACAGGCCATTGGTAACCTTTCGGTACATGCTGCCAGCATCGGTACTATTTTGCAGGTGATTGACGAGGTAACCGAGCAGACCAAACTGCTGGCCCTGAACGCCTCGATTATTGCTGCCCAGGCCGGGGAGCATGGCAAAGGATTTGGTGTGGTGGCCCATGAAATCAAGGAGCTTGCCCGCCGGACTACCGCCTCAACCCGTGAGATTGCAGAGATCGTTAACGGTGTTAAAGAGGAAACGGATAAAGCCGTTATGGCGATTACTCTTTCAGAACAGGCGGTTATAGAGGGGGAACAGCTTTCCCATCGCTCCGGTGAGGCGCTGCATAAGATTGTCAAAGGGGTTAAGATCGCCACTGAGCAGGTTAATGAAATCGCCTCGGCAACGGAACAGCATGCACAGCAGGGTGAAAAGATGCGACTTGCCATGGAAGAGATGGGGGCGATGGTTGAGCAGATTGTGCGTGCGTCAGGCCATCAGACCCGTGATGCTGAGGTGATCAATCAGGCATCCGCCAGCATGCGCCAGCTGGCAACCAATGTGCATATCAATGCCCGTTCCCACAATGATGCCGGCTCTGCCATTGCCGATTCGACCGAGACTATTGTCAGGATGATTGAAGAGATCAGGCGGGCCTGCATGGTGCAGTTGGAGGGGAGCGAGCAGATTGTACATACGGCAGAAGAGGTGGAAGAAGCGGCAACCGGTAATCTGAAAACAACCCAGGTGATGGAAGAGGCGGTCAGTGGTTTGTCCCGTCAGATCAAAAGCCTGGAACAGGAAATGGCAGGATTTAAAACGGTTTCCTGATGTGTGTTTAGTATACGCGTTTGAAGGCTAAAGTTCCTGTTCCGGACATACGAAAAGATAAGTAACAGATTCTTTTAGCAGTGGTTGTGTCGAAGAACTATTTTGAAAGAAGGTGAGCTGAATGGCATTCGGTACCGTAGTAGCACTGTTCAAAGCTGGGAAGGTATCCCTGGAAACGGCTGCTGATATGCTGGTACATAACCTCGGGTACAGTGACCGTGCCATAGCGTATGCCCTTCTTAATGCAGCCCGGAGTACATGTTAAAAGATCCTCCGGGTGGTTGTCTACTTTAAAGCCCTGCATCCAATTGGTTGCAGGGCTTTTGGGTGCATGAATCTTTATGGGCAGCCTGTGGGGTGTCAGGTGTTTGAGGCTGCTCCCGTTAACCGCTTAATCTCTGCCATTAACATGCCTATATCAATCGGCTTTGGAATATGTGCATCAAAGCCTTGTCTTAAGAGTCTCGTCCGTTCGTCAGCCATTGCATGGGCGGTCAACGCGATAATGGGGATATGTGTCTCTGTGCCGTATTCTTGCTCTCGAATAAGATGGGCCGCTTCATCGCCATCCATGATGGGCATCTGGATATCCATGAGAATACAATCAAATTGATTGTGTTTGAGCTGCTCAAGCACTTGCTGGCCGTTTTCCACCGTAGTGATCGTATGGCCGGCCCGGCTTAGAATTTTGGCAACGAATTCAGCATTAACCCTGTTGTCTTCTGCCAGCAGAATGGTGAGAGGCTGAAGGTCAGAAGAATTGCATGGTTCGCCATGTTGGGACAAGGGTTTTGATGCCAATGCATCAGGTATCCCATAGCTTAGCTCTACATAGAAGCTACTGCCATGTCCTACAGTGCTTTCTGCCCAAATCCTGCCTCCCATTAATTCCGTTAATCTCCGACTTATGGCAAGGCCAAGGCCGCTTCCCCCGTATTTTCTGGCAAATGAGTTGTCTGCCTGTTCAAAAGCAATGAAGATTCGTTCAACCTGGTGCTCTGTCATGCCGATGCCGGTGTCTATGACGCTTAGCCGAATTACGGCATAGCTGTTTTGAGAATCCACCAGATGTGCGGAAATATGTATGCTACCCCGTTCCGTAAATTTGATTGCATTACCTATAAGGTTTAACAGTATTTGGCGTGTACGCAGTTGATCACCATGCAGGATATCCGGTACATCATCAGCAATAGAGACCTGAACGGATAGATTCTTTTGCTGTATTTGGAATTGCTGGCTGGTAATCAATTCCCGGATGCAGCATCGCAAAGAAAAATCAGTCTTTTCAAGTTCAAGTTTGCCGGCTTCAATCTTGGAAAGATCAAGTATATCGCTGATTAAACTCGTCAGGGTAATTGCAGATGATTCAATGTTGGCAAGGTAGTGTTCCTGCTCTGCGGTAAGGTTTGTCGTGTGCAGCAGGTGAGCCATACCGATGATCCCGTTCATAGGGGTTCTGATTTCATGGCTCATATTGGCAAGAAAAGAACTTTTGGCAGAATTGGCAACTTCTGCAGCTTCTTTTGCAATTTGTAACTGTTGCTCCGCCTGCTTACGTGCGGTTATGTCCAAAACACTCCAAACCGCTACGGTTTCACCAGTCACAAGCTCAAGTCTAACCCCATTGAAGACGCACCAGAAAATACTGCCATCCTTACGGCGCCATGGGTATTCTGCGCTGAAATTTGTCTTGTTCTCAAATGCCTGTTCAAAGTTAGGGGCCCAGCTTTCATAGTGCTGCTCATCTACATGCAGGATCAGTGTTGACTGCCCAACAAGTTCAGATTCATCATAATCGCCAAACATTTTGCAGAAGTACTTGTTTACTCTAGTAATCTTTCGGTCAGATGAAACAATGACATGGGCCGAACCGTCATTTTCAAAGAGCGCTTGAAAATGATCCCGCTCAGCCTTCAGTGCCTGTTCAAACTGCTTTTTCTCGGATATGTTTCTGATAACGCCTAACAGAGAAACAATTTCACTACTTTCATCACGGAACGGCACGGCATGAATATCCAGCCAACTGTCAGCACCTTTTAATCCAGAAATTTCAAACTCTAATGTCTTTGGTGAACCCTGGAAAACCTGCTCGGTAAGAAGTCTGAAGGCGTCCTGATATTGAGTCTTGATCATGGAATAAAACGTTTGGCCCTTGACCTGCTCAAAAGAGTCTGCCTGCAGCATTGCTAATCCTGCCCTGCTTAACATCAAAAAACTGCTGTTGCGATCAAGCAGCATGACGCATTCTGGTTCTGTGTCGATTACTGTGTTTAAAAATCTTTCACTGACCGCCAAGGCCTTAAGGGTGCTGTCAAAATCCTTCTGTATTTTCTTTCTTTCGGTAATGTCACGAGCGATGGCCAGTACGGAGTTTTTACCTTCATACGAAAAAAAGACAGAAACCATATCTACATACACCGTTGAACCGTCCAGCCGGAGCAACTCTTCTTCAATTAAAGGGTTGTCGCCCGATGACCAGGCATTCCGTATCCTCTGGGCTACAAGATCACGCATATCAGGATGAACAAACTCAAGGGCTCGTAATCCATAAAGATCCTCAGGTTTTTCTGCACCTAAAAGAGTTGCTGCCGCCTGATTCATAAATACAAATTTGCCTTCACAATGAACAAAAATCGCATCAGGGGAGACTTCAACAACCCGGCGGTAGCGATCTTCGCTCTCTGTAAGGGCCTTTTCAATGAGCTTTCGCTCTGAGATGTCCCAAGCGTATCCGACCATACCTGCCAGCTCTCCTTCTATAACGACAGGTGTTTGGTAGATGTCGAACCAGCGCTTTCCGCCATGGACGGGAAACTCTTTTTCCATATGCATCGGCTTGCTGTTGGATATTACTGCATCTACTTCAGCAGAGACTTGATCGGCTAACAGAGGGGCAAAAAAATCGTGAATGGTTTTTCCAATAAGGAATTCTGGAGAGGTAAGGCCAAGATATTCTGCTAATTTCTGGTTTGCTGCTAAATAGCGTCCTTCCTTGTCCTTCATCCATGCAGCAAAGGGAAAGTCGCTGAAAACGGTTTTGGGGAAATGATCCTGTATCTTGTGGTTTTTCAAAACGTGACTCCCTCCAGATGATCAGGTTGCTAGTTCACGCTTGCTGCAGTTAGGAACTTTTGTTTTTTGAGGGGTGGGGATTGCATGAAATCTCTAAAATACTGGGCTAAGAATAGCATATAGATTGTGTTGGACAAGATAAAAAAGAAAAAGCCCCTGATTTGTCAAGGGCTTTTGTATGAAACCGAACTGTGTCGGATTGTGTTGCTCAGTCTCTCGAACTGATCGTCTAATATACTGTTATTTGATGTAATGTTTTTTGTGTAGTTAGTTGCGATATCCCTAAAAATATCCCCATTGATTAAATATTTTGCCCTTGTTCAGTCTGCTTTATAGTCCTTACCATAACACGCAAGTCACTAAGTCTGTCTATCTGTTCTTCCTTGGTTAAATGATTCCACTCTTCAGCAAGGTCACTTACTTCACGATCCAGAATGTTCAATAAGCATCCGGTGTAGAATGTGGGTGTTTGTATAGTGTTCATGGCTGTTGTCCTGCCGATCTCAGTTTTTCTAATAGCTCACTGTATTCACTGTTTGACTTATCAACTGCCAGTTCAAGCAGGTCATTCAGGTCTACCAGTATATTTACAAATCCATCGAATATATCGTCATCTTCTCGTAACCAGTCTGGGTCCTCAAGTGCAAGAGTAGAAAGCATTTTAAGTCGGGTTTGACAGGCGAAGAAACACGAGTCTGAAACAAGTTCTTTATGGGTTTCGGCTGATTTAATCTGACTCTGCTGTTGTCTGTTTGTTTTGCGGGCCATGGTTTACGCTCCTTTCAGCTTTGTAAGTACCCGGTTGTGAGTTTTTTCAAAATCTTCCGGGGGCCTCAAACTTGACAGCTTGAGCGTACGCACCATACAGCGGCCCTCTAGGTGTCGTTGTAGGTCATCATGAATTGATTCTATGTCCCTGTATATCAATTGCAGTATGTAACGGGTGCCATCTGTCGAAAAATCGTTGAGTTCTTTAAACCCATGCCAGAAAGTCTGTAGGGCGTCCATTGCGTCTCCGAGTTCATGTTGAGTAGTTTCGAGCTGTCCAAAGTGGTGATCGGCGAGAGGGTTTATTGTGGCATGGCTCTCTGTTTCGTGTGGCATGTCCGGTTCCTTTCTGAATGTATAATTGGTCTTCACGCTACCCTGTAAAATCCTCTTGTGTAAGCTGTTTCTTTTCTGTATTTTGTGCATAACATTTTAATGTTACTGAGTTTTGTCCGCAATTATTGCGGACAAAGCCCCATTAAATACGAAAGCCGCCCCGGTTTCCCTGGAGCGGCTTTTCTGTTTTTCAGCAGTCTGGTTTTATCCCTGCCGGTTCTGTTTCTTCCTGATCATCAGCGGATACAGAAGCCGTTTCTCTTCAGGTGTTGCCGCTTCCCATACTCGCTGTGCTTCTTCAAGTGACAGCCGCTTGAATGCCACCTGTACCGGGGCCATTCGTGCATTCTGTGCAATATGGTGGGCCTGAATGCTGTTAATCTTCCTTTGCTGTACTGCTTCATTGATCTCCTGTATTGCCTGTCTTGGATCTCTCCGGGCAAGGCTGGTCAGGTGTGCAATCAGTTGGCCTTTTTCAAACTGTTCCTTGGTTTTGGTGCCCTGGGGCATCCTGCCTTGTACCAGCTCACTTGCCAGCTTTTCTGCCTTGGTCATGTTCATGCTTGCCGGGGCTGGCATTATACCAATCAGCGGGGCCAGCATGGCTGCTACTGAGCCACCACGTTCCTGCTCTTTGGCAACTCCCTTCATCCAGAATGGAACAAAGGCCTTGGCGGTAAAGCCTGCAACCTGCAGCAGCTGCATTGCCGGATTATCCCCGCTGTGCCTGATCTCGGTACCGTAATAGTCCTTGTTCCTGATTGCGTCACTGATCAGGGAAAGCATGGGGTGTGTCTTGTGCAGTAGCGTGGTGCCTGGCTGCTGGACGTAGGCGTACACGTCTTTCATATAGGTGGGCAGCATGAACCGTTCAGGGTTGCCCTTTTCATCCTTTTTGCCGGTTTTGAAAGCAACCAGGTCTTTCCAATCGTCTGGTGGCTCTCCGGTGAACAGGGCAGTTAAGAGGGCATTGGCAACGGCAGTGGTCACCAGCATAGACAGGGTATAGGCTGCCCGGTCTGTCAGTTCCGGTTTCTTTCCGGTAACAAGGCCTTTCAGGTAGCCGGTCAGGTCTTTGATACCACCACCCACTTCCAGAATGGTGCCACCTGTCCAACCGGGTGCCCTGATGATTGCCTGAGTAAGGTTCTTCGCAATGCTGTGAACAAAGAGGCGATCATACACCACTTGCCCCAGACGGCTATCCACGCGGTTCCATATCATCTGCATGGCTTTGCGGGTCTGGTCATGGCTGGCGTTGGGATTTTGCTTGCTCCATGCATGGGCCATTTCTGCAAATACCCCAAACTTCTGCCGGGGTACCAGCCATTCAAGGATTGGTCTGGCTGATTGCTCCACCAGTGCAGGCAGTGCCCTGATTGCAGCACCGCCCTTGTTGCCATCAGCCCACTTCTGCAGCAGTTCCTGGGTGGTATTGGTTTGAAAGCGGGAATCCATCAGACGCCTTGCCCCTGCCATCTGTAGCCATTCCACCACCTGGGGCATTTCCTTGGCTGCCGCTGCATCCCCCATCCATGCTTTTAATACCGTATCTCCCAGCTTAGGGTTCAGATACCATGCCGCCGGTGCCTGTTTCAGGTACTTGGCAGCCTCTTTGAAGTCGCCCCGTGCAAGGGCTTTGATACCAAGCGCCCCGTGGGAAATAACAGCTTCCAGAGAGGTGAAACCAGCATGGAAAGCAGAACCTACACCAAGTTGAAACTGGTTCAGCATGTTGGCGGCCTGCATGTAGCCACGGAAAGGAGCGCCCACGTACTTGTTGGTGTAAAGGCCTTGGGATAGATAGTTGTTAAAGACCTGGGCCACGTCTTCACGGGCAACATAGCGGTAGCTGTTCACCTCTTCAGTTCCGCTTTCAGGGTCCATAAAGCCCTTCTTGGTCACAATCCCGTACTTTCCGGCAATGTCAGTGAAGCCGTCCGGCATTTTCTCTGCAGCGGGGATCAACTGTACCAGCTCGCTTGCTTCCATGGCTTGCAGGGCCACATGGGCATTGATGTACTTGTCCATTTCAGCCAGCTTCAGGAACACCAGGTCAATCGGGTTGGTTGATACCAGCTCGTGCTTGGCCTCAATCCCTGCCAGTACATCGTCAAACACACGGCCTTTGGTGAAGCCCTTTCCCCCTTCAAGCGGGCGCTTGGACAGGCGGCTGATGATCTCTTTCTTGGCATCCTCGCCCCGCTTCCATATATGAGGAAAGTAGTTCTCGCGGGTCTGCTCAAGGGCACCGGTACCAAGTGACTGCACCTTGGCTGCCTTCTCTTCAAACATGGCCTTGATGGTATCTGCCAGACGCTGCAGTTCAGGGTTTGCTTGCTGCTGTCCGGTATCCATCCGCTGCATGAAGTCAATACGCTTGGCTTCCGGCATGGTGTTAAACAGTTTGTCGGCAAGGGTGGTTGAGTGCTGCATCAGGTCAAGCAGTTTGGCAGTGCTGCTGGTAGCTTTTTCAGTCTGGTCAACAGCTTTGTTCAGGTTGCTGATAAACTGCTCTTTGTACCGTTCCCGTGTGCCCATGCCTTCAATCAGTATCCGGCCTGCCTCTTCTGCCGCTTCACTTCTCTGCATGGGAGCTGTTGCAGCCTTCAGGCCATCCCATGACGCTGCTATGCCTTCCCCGGCTGTTTTAAGGGCTGGTTTCAGATCGTCTTTCACAAAGGCTGATTTATCCGCTGTCTTGTTCAGCCGTTCCATGGTTGCTTTAACCTGGGTTAGTTTGTTGTTGATCTCTTTCAGAGAGTAGCGGGGGGATTGGGTAGCGGTTGCAGGCTGCTGTTCCCATGCCTTGCCGGTTGCTATCTGTTCCATAATCTGAGCGGTTGGGCTGAACAGATTACGGATTTTCAGGAATAACTGATAGATAGCCCGCAACCAGAGGTGTCCCTTTTTCTGCTCAAAGCTGCCGCTATCTTTCAGGCGTTGGTATTCCTGGGCTGCGGCCTCTTCTGTGCCGAATTTGGCAAGCAGCGTGGCCCGTTGTTTCTCATTCAGCGCCAGTGCCATGGCGGCGTGAAAGGTTTCGTGGTGGATCTCGCCAGTCCCGGCTTCAGTCAGAGAAATAACAGCATCCCGTCCCATCCGCTGGAAAGAGGCCACAGGCTTTTCATCAGCATGCAGCGGACGGCCATAGGATGCTTCAGCAGTCTTGCTGTTGAACTGGATTTCATCAGTACCGGATATCCTGATCGTTGAACCGTTTTTCAGGGATACGGTGAAACCTTCTGCCCCTTCTTCAATCTGCTGATTCGGGAAAGCCTTGGCAACCTGATCAATGGTCAGATTAAAAACTGGCCCGCTTTGTTGGCTGGCTGTCTCCGTGGCTGCGTTTTGCTGGTGGGGTGGTGTCTGTGTGCTGTCCTGATCCTGCAAACCTTCCTGAAGGCTGTAGCGTGAATATTCGGTTGTGTTAAAGGTGCCCCGGTTTTCAACCGCCTTAAGGTTGCGGGGATCAAACACAACAGAGTTGACCAGCTTGCCTTTTGCAACCAGCAGCACCCCGTCATGGCCTTGTTGCTGGGCCTTTTCCATCGCCTCCCGCGTCATTGCCTTGCCGGTCATAAGCAGCAGCTTCGGGTTAAGTATCCGTTGGTAAAATTGCTCTGTGGCATACTGGTTGCTGTGCATGCCGTCAACCCCGTCAAGGTGATCTACCGCCCCTTCATGGGGGGCCATCCAGATCCATCCCTTTGTTTCAAAACCTGAATGAGCGCCTGCAAACTCTGAATGGTAGCGGTTGATTCTGCCTGGCGACGTGTGCCAGCCTTTCACCACCACCGGCTTCCCGGTTGCCAGCTTGTTTGCTGAAACAGCATCATCAAGGGAAATGACCGGGGCATTGTGAGACCAGAGACGGAAAAAGGGGGATTGTTCGCCCCGTTCTGCGTACCAGCGGCCAGCCAGATCCTGCACGGCCTGGGGGTCATGCTGTGCCGCCTGTTGTTCAAAGGTGGGGTCAAACTTGATGCGGATAGCATCAGCAGTAAGGTTTGCAGCAACCTTTGCCGCAACGGTCAGCGGCTGGGCTGGACTGTCAAGGGTAGCTGCAACCGCTTTAAAGTCAGGGGCAAGGTCAGGCTGTCGCCGTGCCATTTCAGACCATAAAGCGGGATTGTGGTAATGCTCTATAAGGGCCTGCTTGATTGGTCTGGTGAAACGCTCTCCGATGATAGGGGTACTTTCAACCTGTTCTGCAAGCTGGCCTGAAGTGTGCCCAGCAATCCGTTCAAGGGTGGTTCCTCCAAGGTCTGGCCCACCTGCTGCAACTGCTGTTGGCCCTTGGTGTACGTCTGCAGTTCTTCCTTCATCAGTTCGTTCATGGTGGGCACCTCCAGTTGTGTCTGCTGTCAGTATACCGCTGTTGTCGGCGTTTTTCAAAGAGTACATCGGGACGCTGTCAAGCGCCGGGTTCAGGTCAGAAACGTCAAAGGGCGCTGCAGAAAGATCCTGTTCAAAATGGGCCTGATGCTGGTTGCTGTAGCTGTGCTGGCCACGGGTGGCAGCTTCAATCCTGGTGTACATATCTTCAACCGTGCTGCCGTGCTGCAGGTAACCATGCTCTTCCAGCAGTTCGCGCATGGTATCCAGCGGCTTACCCTTGGTATGAATGGCATATTGCAGGCCACCGCCACCATTGCGGGTTGCGTGTTTGTTCAGGTCGGCAATGCTGTCTTTGATGTTGCTGCCCCATTGGGTTACTGCCTGATCCCGGTTCAGTCCCCCCATCTTGGCTATGGCGGTAATCAGGTCATGCTGTGCCGGTTTGACGGAACGGTTAGGCTTGCCGCTCATAGTGGGCGATTTTTGAGACGCAACAGGATTTGTGGTTAATGGATGAGATACAACCTCTTGCTGTTGCTGTAACGCTCCAGGTTTCTCCTGCTGTTGCTGACCGGTCAACCGCTTCCATTCCTGTACCAAGGCTTGCCCGGTTTTGTCGTAGGCCCTGACGTTTATCAGATGCGTCATGCCGTTGCGTATCTGTTCGTCTGCCCAATGGTTGGCAAGGGCCAGTTCGTCAGGCTGTGGCATGGTTACCGGAAAACGTCCCTCAGAAGGCCCGCCCAGCAGTTCAGTAACAGCAGGCCCGGCGCTGCGGATCTTCAGTTTTTCCAGTTGCCGGAGTTCTGTCTCTGAAAGCGCCGCGCCCTTGTCCAGCCTGTTCTGCAGAAACTGCAGCCGTGCCTCTTGCAGCCGGTTCAGTGGCTGGTATTGCTGCGGTTGCTGTTCTGCCTGCTGTACCTGCTGCATCCCCACGCCACCTGAGGCAAGGGCTTTGCCCAGCGGGCCATCAGATACCGGCTGAACCGGTGCTGCTGTTTGGTCCTGCTCCTGTTCTGCCTGATGGAATACGCCGGGGGTAAATGGTTGAATGCTGTCTTCATCCAGATTCAGGCCATAGGGAGCGCTGCCGGTTTCTTCGTGACCATGAATGGCATCAAAGGAGCGGGCGGCAAAGTTGCTGGCGGCTTCTGGTGATACCTTGGCCAGCTCTGTGTATACCTGCTCTGCTGCTGCTGATCGTAATTCACGGGGGGCCTGTGGGTTGCTTAGTGCCTCTGCTGCCTGCACCATGCCGCGACTGTGGGCTATATGGGCAGGTATGCCAAAAGGTGCCAGTAGTGCCGTCATACCAAGGCTGGGAAGCACGGCGCTTTGTGCTGCATCCCACGGGGTTTGCTGATCATAGCCGTAATGTCTTTCTACTCCAGCTTCACCAGCGTTTTGCAGCATTTCTGTGGCGGTTTCTCCGGCTGCTGTTTTAAAGACCTGTTTGCCGTAATTGGCGGCCATGGTTGGAATGCTGAAGTTTTTAAGAATCTGAGAAGCGGCTTGCTGCTCTACAGGGGCAAGGAACTTGCCAAACAGCGGTCTTGTTAATTTGCCTCCTATGCCCAGCAGCTTGCCACCTATGGCACCGGCTGCAGTTTCTCCTCCCCATTCAATGCCGCCTGTCATTCTGGCAGCGTTGAGGGCTTCCTGTACCCGTGGGTCATCCCGCATGACTGCAGCCTGTTCAGCGGTCAGGCCATGCTTGGCGAGTCCCTTTTCAAAGGTTTCCTGTGCCTGTGCCATACCGGCAGGCAGGGCAGCCAGTGCAGATCCCCCAATCAGTGCAACACCGGCAGGGGCACCAACACCGGACAAGGTTAAGCCGACACCGGCAGCAGGCGCTATGCTTTGCGGGATCATCCGGGCACCCTTGGAAAGAGCGTTAACAACAGGGCGTCCTGTGGTGTCTCCGGGCATCATTTCAGGTAGCTTTTCAATGGCGTCAGTAGCTTCAACCAGGCTCTTGCCCTTTTCATAGACGCTATTGCCGGGGCTGCTGGTGTACTGCATTGCACGTCCGGCCATACGGGGCAGGTCAACAAAAGCCCCGGCCTTCAGCTGGCTCCAGATTTCTCCCAGGGCAGAGCGTTGTTCCGGTTGAGGTGGTGGGGGAATATATGCGGGAATTCCCGCAAATTGTTTGTCAAGTACTGCGGTGTCTACTACAGGCATACCCTCAAAAGGGTTAACAGGATCATAGAGTCCCATGGTGTTGCTCCTTTACAGTCCTAGTCTGCTTTGGCGTTCAAGCCATTGTTCATGCGAAAGTCCGCTGCATCCGCCCTGTTCCGGTTGCGTCATGCGGAATTCAGGGACTTTGCTGTAATGGCCTTTCTTCGTTTCCTTCATCTCCTGCAGGTATGATTGCCTGTCAATCTGCTCTTGCAGCATGCCTATGGCTGTGTCGGTATCTATTTCCCCGGATTCAACACGGTTCCACAATTCACGACGGTAGATATCTGCTGCAAGCTCACGTTCCTTTGTATTTTCAAAAGCGTTGCAAACTGTTTGGTAATGGTCGCTCATCATTAGTTGTTCCTTTGCTGGTAGGGGGTAGGTGTTACGGTCACATAGTCTTCAAATTGGGCTGCATCGCCCTTGCTGTATTTGGTCCGTTTATAGGCCTGAAATTGTTTGATTAGCTCCTTGGCTTCGTTCTTCAGTTTGGCAGGGGCAATGTTTTCAAGAACAACAGCGTCTTGAGCTGAAAGCTCTTTTGCTGCCAATGCCTTGTTAACATGGTCAACGTACCGTTGATGTTCTGCACGGGCCTTTTGTTCTTGCCGGTACTGGCTGAGTCCCGGACTTCCCTGCAGTACCTTGATTTGTATGTTCAGGGCGTTGATAGCCTTTTTTACCGGTTCGTTGGCTATCTGCTGCAATTGCAGGATTTGTGCATGTACCTGGCTTATTTCAGCTTCCTTACACTGACCAAGGGCATACTGCTCCAGCAGGTCCGGCAGCTTTGCCTGTAGCTGGTCTATGTGGGAGAGTGCCGTTTCCTTACGGGCTTCAAGTTTGCTGACAGCAGATTCAAGGGTGTGTATCTGTTCAAATAGTTCCTTCACTTCGGTTTGCATAAAATGTGTTTCCTTTCTGTCCGAAAAAACTACGGGGCCTCTTTGCAGAAGCCCCGCTATACCCTGTTATTCCATTATGCCTGCCCTGCTGGTTGTTCTTGAATATGGAGTTTCAGGAGATTTGCCAGTGTCTGGTTCTGCTGCTGCAACTGTTTGTTGCGGTTTGTAATTGCCTCAATATGGTCTGATGCAAGCGCACAATCGTGAGCAATCTTCCAGGTGATTTCCATGGCCTCAAGGAAGGCTGAGGGGTCGCGTTCGCCATCAATAATTTCGTCCAGG
>JAJTBI010000077.1 GCA_021286935.1 Geobacteraceae bacterium | reverse complement strand
CGAACGCATCGGAGGCATACTGCTTGATGCCTTCTGCAACAGAGGT
Source organism: Geobacteraceae bacterium (assembly GCA_021286935.1). Taxonomy (GTDB): domain Bacteria; phylum Desulfobacterota; class Desulfuromonadia; order Geobacterales; family Pseudopelobacteraceae; genus Trichlorobacter. The sequence continues at coordinate 13,727 of JAJTBI010000077.1, read as the reverse complement.
CATGATCTTGGAGTTGGTTGCAATCAGGTCATCACGGCTCATACCCGGCTTGCGGGGCAGACCAGCAGTAACGATAACAACATCGGAACCGGCGATATCCTTGTAGTCCTGGGTACCTTTCAGGTTAACGTCAAAACCGTCAACCGGTGATGCCTCAGCGATATCCAGCATCTTGCCCTGGGGCATACCTTCCACGATGTCAAACAGAACAACATCACCCAGTTCACGCAGTGCGCAAAGTTGAGCAAGAACGCCACCAATCTGCCCGCCACCAATCAATGAAATCTTCTTACGTCCCATTGTTTCTTCCTCCTCGTTTGGTATGTGTTTCGATTTTTACACCAACAACCAATTACGCTTTTAAATATAAAGCGGGGAGCCGGAAAGACCGACTCCCCGAATCAACAGAAGCTTAAATGGCATCAACAATTGCGTTCAGTGTTGCACTTGGCCGCATTGCCTTTTCAGTCTTGACCGGATCAGTGTTGTAATAGCCGCCCAGGTCCTGAGGCTTGCCCTGAGCACCGATCAATTCAGCATTGATCTTCTCTTCATTCTCCTGCAACTGCTTGGCTACCTTGGCAAAGCGGGCAGCAAGATCAGCATCCTTGGTCTGAGCAGCCAGAGCCTCTGCCCAGTACATGGCCAGATAGAAGTGACTGCCACGGTTATCGATCTGACCAACCTTACGAGCCGGGTTCTTGTTTTGATCCAGGAACTTGGTGTTGGCCTGATCCAGAGTGTCAGCCAGCAGCTGTGCCTTCTCGTTCTTGAAGGTTGCAGCCAGGTGCTCAAGGGAGACAGCCAGAGCCAGGAACTCACCCAGTGAATCCCAACGCAGGTAACCTTCCTGAACGAACTGCTGTACGTGCTTGGGAGCAGAACCGCCTGCACCGGTCTCAAACAGACCACCGCCAGCCAGCAGCGGTACGATGGAAAGCATCTTGGCGCTGGTACCCAGCTCAAGAATCGGGAACAGGTCGGTCAGATAATCCCGCAGGGCGTTACCGGTAACGGTGATGGTGTCTTTACCAGCCTTAGCGCGCTCGCAGGTAAACTGCATTGCCTCAACCGGTGCCATGATCTGGATATCGAGACCATTGGTGTCGTGATCCTTCAGGTACTTGTTAACCTTTTCAATCATCTGGGCATCGTGGGCACGGTTCTTGTCCAACCAGAAGATAGCAGGTGCACCTGTTGCACGGGCACGACGCACTGCCAGCTTGACCCAATCCTGAATCGGCAGATCTTTAGCCTGGCAACCACGCCAGATGTCACCGGCTTCGACGTCATGCTGAATCAGCACATTGCCTGCCTCATCAACAACCCGCACGGTACCGTCAGCTGCGATCTTGAAGGTCTTGTCGTGTGAACCGTACTCTTCAGCCTTCTGAGCCATCAGACCAACGTTGGAGGTTGAACCCATGGTGGTCGGATCAAACTGACCGTGCTTCTTGCAGAAATCAACACAGACCTGATACCAGCGTGAATAGCAGCGGTCAGGTACGACGCACTTGACATCGTGCAGCTTGCCGTCAGGTCCCCACATACCGCCGGAATCACGGATAACCACTGGCATAGAGGCATCAATAATGATGTCGTTACTGGCGTGCAGGTTGGTGATCCCTTTGTCGGAATCAACCATGGCCAGAGGCGGCTGCTTCTTGTAGACTTCTTGGATGTCAGCTTCGATTTCAGCTTTTTTATCTGCAGGCAGCTTGGCAATCTTCAGGTACAGATCGCCCATACCAAGATCAGGGTTAACACCCAGTTCCTTGAAGGTTGCTGCATGCTTCTCAAAGACATCCTTGTAGTAAACCTCAACAAAATGACCGAACATGATCGGGTCAGAGATCTTCATCATGGTGGCTTTCAGGTGAACCGAGAACAGCACCCCTTTGGCCTTGGCGTCATCAATCTGCTCCTGAATGAACTTGCGCAGTGCCTTGGCGCTCATGAAGGTACCGTCAAGGATCTCACCAGCCTGCAGTGCCAGCTTCTCTTTCAGCACAGTAACCTTACCGGCCTTGTCAACAAACTCAATCTTGACATTGCCAGCCTTCTCCATGGTTACTGCTTTTTCATTTGCATAGAAGTCAGATGACTCCATCCAGGACACATGGGTTTTTGAATCCGGTGCCCAAGCGCCCATCTTGTGGGGATGCTTTTTGGCATATTCTTTAACGGCCTTTGCTGAACGGCGGTCGGAGTTCCCTTCACGCAGAACCGGGTTAACGGCAGAACCAAGGCATTTTGCATAACGGGCATGCAGTTCTTTTTCTGCATCGGTTTTCGGCTCTTCAGGATAATCAGGCAGCTTGTAACCTTGCTCCTGCAGTTCCTTGATGGCAGCCTTCAACTGAGGGATGGAGGCACTAACGTTAGGCAGCTTGATAATATTGGCCTCAGGCTTCTGGGTCAGTTCACCCAGCTCTGCCAGATAATCAGGCATCCGCTGCTCAGGGGTCAGATAGTCAGGGAAGTTTGCAATGATCCGACCTGCAACAGAGATGTCGCGGGTCTCAACAACAACGCCGGCAGCCTTGGTAAAGGCATTTACGATAGGAAGCAGAGAGTATGTTGCCAGTGCGGGTGCTTCGTCAATCTTGGACCAGATAATCTTTGCTGATTCAGTTGCCATGTTCTCTCCTTGTTTTGGTGTAATACTTATATATGGAATTTAATATACTGATTGCAACATGTTACAATCAGTATAGACTACAGCATCTGAAAATCGTGTATACAGTATGCAAAAGGGCCTGGAGTGTCAAGGGGAAATCGTGACACATCTACTCTATTTAACAAAACTTGTTAACAGACCGGAAAAGCTTTACTACGGCTAAAAACAGGTCCTTCCGGGTCCACCACTTATGGGCTCCGGCGATGCGCCTGACGACGCGCCTCCAACGCTTCTTCCCTACTGAAATTACGTGGTATCTTCAAAGTCTGTCCAGGCCAGAGCTGATAAGGATCGCGAATCTGATCCCTGTTAGCCCGGTAAATCAGAGGCCAAAGCGCCATATCATTGTAGAGCTCGGGTCTGGCAGCAATCTGTGGGAGCGTCTCCCCACGACGCACCGTATAAGTGGTGGGTAGTGCCGCCCGGACAGCTGACTCTGCAGCGTCTTCATTTTTTTGGTTCTTTTGCAAAGCCTTTTGAGCTTCCTCCAGCTCCTGTTGGCGTTTTTGCTCTGCCTCAAGCCTGCTTCGCTCCTCTTCTTCACGGGTAGCACGTTCCTCAATCGCCTTTTGACGTGCCTCTTCTTTCATCCGTTCTTTATAGAGGGTGACCTCTTGTTTAAGCACCAGCCCTTTTTGGTAAGCCAACTTATACCGCTGGTCAGCCTCCTCTTCCTCTTCCTGTTCAAGCAGCAACACTTCACCCTGCTGAAACGTACTGTTAATATGTGCATAATCATCCGGGTGAGATACAGCTGCATTCTCTCCCTGCAGCTGCAGCAGCGTTAACTGTGCTTTCATACGCCAGACCGGGTCATGACTACCACAACCTGCCAGAGTCACAAGCAGTAGAATCAGCAGTATGAGGCGCAATTGAACAGGCATCTGTCTGAACTAAACCGCTGGAGCCGCAGCCGGTGTTGCCAGACGAATACCCAGCTCACGCAACTGTTTGGTGTCTACTGCTGAAGGTGCTTCTGACATCAGACAGGTACCCTTCTGGGTTTTAGGGAATGCGATCACGTCACGGATAGAGTCCGAACCGGTCAGCAGCATGATCAGGCGATCCAGACCAAAGGCGATACCACCGTGTGGCGGCGTACCATATTCCAGAGCATCCAGCAGGAAGCCGAATTTGGCTCGTTTATCTTCTTCAGAATGCCCCAGCATCTTGAACATCAATGACTGTACCTGTTCCTGATGAATACGGATTGAACCGCCGCCGATCTCATTACCGTTCAGCACCAGGTCATAAGCCTTGGCACGGCAGCGGCCGGGGTCGGACTCAACGTAGTCAACATCCTCGTCCATCGGTGCAGTAAAGGGATGATGCACTGCACACCAGCGTTTGTCATCCTCATCCCACTCAAACAGCGGGAAGTCAGTGATCCAGACAAAACGGAAGACATTGGAGTCAGTCAGTTTCAAAATTGAGGCCAACTGGTTGCGCAGCTTGCCCAGAGAGTCATTAACCACTTTAGGCTTATCAGCAACAAACAGCAGCAGATCGCCTTCTTCGGCTCCAAAAGCATCTTTCATGGCGGCAATTTCGGCATCATTGAAGAACTTGGTGATCGGGGATTGCCAGCCCTCAGCAGTAACCTTGACGTAAGCCAGCCCTTTGGCGCCATAAATGGAGACAAAGCTGGTCAGATCTTCAATATCTTTGCGGGAGAACGTGGCACAGCCCTTGGCGTTAATGCCTTTGATGATACCGCCATTAGCGGCCACCTCATTAAACACCTTGAAACCAGAACCTTTAACGATCTCAGTCAGCTCAACCAGTTCCAGCCCAAAGCGCAGATCAGGATTGTCCACACCAAAACGACGGATCGCCTCTTGGTAGGTCATCCGTTCCACCGGAAGCTGCACCTCAACCCCTTTAGCCTCTTTAAACACCCGAGCAATCAGCCCTTCCATCACCGTGATGATATCTTCACGATCAATGAACGACATCTCACAGTCAATCTGGGTAAACTCAGGCTGGCGGTCTGCCCGCAGGTCTTCATCACGGAAACAGCGTACGATCTGAAAATAGCGATCAAACCCTGAAATCATCAGGATCTGCTTAAAGATTTGGGGAGATTGCGGCAGCGCATAGAACTGCCCCTGATTGATCCGGGACGGCACCAGAAAGTCGCGGGCACCCTCAGGAGTTGACTTAGTCAGGAACGGGGTTTCCAGCTCAAGAAAACCGTTCTCGGTCAGGTACTGGCGGGTAGCCTGGGCAACCTGATGACGCAGAATCAGGTTCTGAGCTAATTGCGGACGACGCATATCCAGATAGCGATACTTCAGACGGATATTCTCGTTCACTTCGCTATGCTCATCCAGCATAAACGGCAACGGCTTGGAGCGATTCAGCAGCTTGCATTCAGCCACCTGAATCTCCACTTCACCGGTCTTCATGTTGGGGTTGACCGTACCTTCCGGGCGTGGAATTACCTTGCCTTTTACAGCCAGTACAAATTCGCTGCGCACCCCTTCTGCCACCTGATGGGCTGCGGCATTAACCTCCGGGTCAAAGACAACCTGCGCGATCCCTTCTCTATCCCGCAGATCAATAACGATCAGGCCGCCATGGTCACGACGGCGCAGGGCCCAGCCCATCAGCACCACTTCTCGGCCGATATCCTGAGCGGTCAAAGAACCGCAATAATCAGAACGTTTCCAGTTTCCCAATGTATCCATATACGAATCCTCCAGTGTTTTAGTCGATCAGCCGCCCGATATTGCGCCAGCGGATATTAAATTTGTACCACGGCCCGTCAATGGACCAGTATTTGATGAACGCCAGACCTTTCAGCTGATCACGGCGGACAAATTTCCAGAAACGGCTGTCATAGGAGCGATCCCGGTTATCCCCCATCACAAAGTAGGAGTTTTCCGGCACCACTATCGGGCCAAAGGTATCCCGCGGGTTCTGCTCCTTGGGGATGATCTCCAGTTCTTTATGTACTTCATGGGGATTTTCATACAACTTGCCGTTTACGTAGACCTTCTTATCCTTGCCTTCAACCACGTCGCCAGGCACGCCAATCACTCGCTTGATAAAATCCTTGCGGGGATCTTCCGGGTATTCAAAGACCACCACATCACCACGTTTGGGATCACGCAGCTTAATGACCTGCTTGTCAGTAAAGGGAATTTTGGTGCCGTAAATAAACTTGCTGACCAGTAGATGATCACCAATCAGCAGGGTGTCTTCCATGGAACCGGAAGGAATTTTAAAGGCCTGTACCACATAGGTCCGAATCACCAGTGCCAGAAGCACTGCGATAACAATTGACTCAGTATACTCACGCCAGAGACTCTTCTTTTGAACCTCTTCAGGTTGCTGCTGTTCGTTCTGATCTGCCATGAATGTCCCTTCCCTATTTATCGTCAACCTTGAGGATGGCCAAAAACGCCTCCTGGGGCAGCTCAACGTTGCCGACATTTTTCATCCGCTTCTTGCCTTCCTTTTGCTTTTCCAACAATTTACGCTTACGGGTAATATCACCGCCATAGCACTTGGCAAGCACGTCCTTGCGCATCGCCTTGACGGTTTCACGGGCGATAATTTTGCTACCAATGGCAGCCTGAATCGCCACCTCAAACATCTGACGGGAGATCAGTTCCTTCATCTTGGAGACCAGATCCCGACCACGAAAATAGGCCTTATCACGATGCAGAATCAGAGACAGGGCATCGACCACCTCGCCATTGATCAAGACATTCATCCTGACTAGGTCACTGCGCCGGTACTCCAGATGCTCATAGTCCAGAGAGGCATACCCTTTGGTAATCGACTTAAGCCGGTCATAGAAGTCGAGCACGATCTCGTTCAATGGCAGTTCATAGATGATCATGACCCGTGTCGGAGTCAGATATTTGATCTCCCGCTGAACACCTCGTTTATCTTCACAAAGGGCCAGGACACCGCCGACATAGTCATTGGGAACGTGGATATGGGCAAGGATAAATGGTTCTTCCAGATATTCAGTACTTTGCAGCTCCGGCATCTGGTTGGCGCTCTGAATTGAATAGACCTCACCGTTCATCTTATGCACACGGTAAACAACGGTTGGCGCTGTGGTAATCAGATCCAGCCCGAACTCCCGTTCCAGCCGTTCCTGAATAATTTCCATATGTAGCAAGCCCAGGAAGCCACAACGAAAACCGAAACCAAGAGCAACCGAGGTCTCCGGCTCAAAGGAGAACGAGGAATCATTCAGCTTTAACTTGGCAAGGGCATCGCGCAACTGTTCATACTGAGCGGTATCAATCGGGTACAAGCCGGAGAAGACCATCGGCTTGACCTCTTTAAAGCCGCCCAGCATACGGTCACACTGACGATGTTGCAGGGTAACCGTATCACCGACCTTGGCATCTGCCACATCTTTAATGCCGGCAATAACAAAACCAACCTCACCAGCGGTCAGTTGCGGCACTTCAACCATAACCGGAGCAAACACACCAACCTTAAGCGCTTCATAGGCCTTGTTGGTTGACATAAGCTGAATTTTATCACCCTTTTTCAGGGTACCTTCAAACAGCCGCACCAATATGATTACGCCCTGGTACTGATCATACCAGGAATCAAACAGCAGTGCTTTAAGCGGAGCAGACGCATCCCCCTGAGGGGCCGGGATTTTTTTGACGATCTCTTCAAGGATTTCACGGGTACCGATCCCCTCTTTGGCAGAGGCCAGTACCGCATCATGGGCATCAATTCCGATAATCTCTTCTATCTCATGCTTGACCCGTTCCGGCTCGGCTGCCGGCAGGTCAATCTTGTTCAGCACAGGAAAAACTTCCAGGTCGTTATCCAACGCAAGATACACGTTTGCCAGGGTTTGGGCCTCAACACCCTGTGAGGCATCAACCACCAGCAGCCCCCCCTCACAGGCAGCAAGGGAGCGGGACACCTCGTAGGTAAAGTCCACATGACCAGGGGTATCAATCAGGTTGAGAATATAGGTATTCCCATCGTCAGCCCTATAATTAAGACGCACCGTCTGAGCCTTGATGGTAATCCCCCGCTCTCGCTCAAGATCCATCTTATCCAGAAACTGACTCTGCATCTCCCGGGCAGTCAGAGCACCGGTATACTCCAGCAAACGATCTGCCAGGGTAGATTTACCGTGGTCAATGTGGGCAATAATCGAAAAATTACGAATCTTACTGATATCCATGAACTCTCACTGATTTTTGATGGCACGAATGGAATTTGGAAGAATAATGAACAACTGTAGGAAAGTAAAGCAGAAAAGGCCCCTTCCACAAAGAGAAGGAGCCTTAGAATGTTAGTTGGTGCCGAAGACGAGACTCGAACTCGTACAGGCTGTCGCCCGCCACCCCCTCAAGATGGTGTGTCTACCAATTCCACCACTTCGGCACAAGGGATAACTATTTAACAGATCATGAACAACAATGCAACCAAAAACCTACTTAACTGGAGCAGCCGGAACAACAGGAGTCGGCGCCGCAGGCGCAACAGGTGCAGGCTTCTGGGGTTGCTTACCAGACATAATTGAAGAGGCGGGCATATGGCCGGAAAAGTATGCCAGACTCAGGGAAGTCAGCATAAAAATTATGGCTGCCGCAGTGGTTAATTTGGTCATAAAATTCCCACCCCCACCTGCACCAAATACGGACTGACTGCCACCGCCTCCGAATGAGGCACCCATTTCAGCACCTTTGCCGGTTTGAAGCAGCACCATCCCAATAATAAATAGACTGATCAGCACATGCAGAATTGTAATGAGGGTTGTCATAGTAGTTCGTGTATCCTCTCAAAAATGAAGCTGATTACATACCACAGCGCTAATGTGGATGTAAAGCCTGAAATCAGCCTTAAAAACGAACAATACCTGCAAATGATTCAGCTTTAAGACTTGCGCCACCAACCAGTGCGCCATCAATATCGGCTTGTGCCATCAACCCTTTGACATTCTCTGGCTTTACACTTCCACCATACAGAATTCGCAGTGCATCGGCTCCTGATGAGCTATAGAGTTCTGCGACCAGTGAACGTATAAAGGCATGCACCTCCTGAGCCTGATCGTCACTGGCAGTTTTACCGGTACCTATCGCCCAGACCGGCTCATAGGCAATAACAACGTGTGCCAGATCAGCGGCAGAGACACCAGCAAGACCACCACTAACCTGAGTCTTGATGACGCTAAACGTGGCATTAGACTCCCGCTCGGCAAGAGTTTCACCAACACACAGCAGTACCACCAAACCAGCTTTCAAAGCTGCTTTAGTCTTACGATTGACCGTCTCATCGGTCTCACCAAAATACTGGCGACGTTCAGAGTGGCCGATAATAACATAGCTACAACCAGCATCCTTCAACAGCTTGGGTGAGACCTCGCCGGTGAAGGCCCCTTCTTCTTCCCAATAGCAATCCTGTGCCGCCACCTTGATCAATGTTTTTTCTGCAGCTGCAGCAACCGTACTAATGGCAGTAAACACCGGTGCAACAACAACCTCTACCCCCTGCACCGTACTGACCAGGGGAGCAAGTTCATCAACCAGAGATTTGGCTTCGGCCAGCGTCTTGAACAGCTTCCAGTTTCCGGCAATAAGTGGTGTACGCATGAGGCCCCCTATTTCTTCACATCAAGGGCTTTTACCCCTGGCAGAATCTTACCTTCAAGCAGCTCCAGAAAAGCGCCGCCACCAGTAGAAATGTAGCTGACCTTGGCAGCAACTCCCGCCTTGTTGACTGCTGCGTCCGTGTCACCGCCACCGATCACCGTTGTGGCATAGCAATTACCCACTGCCTCAGCAACGGCAAAGGTTCCACGACAGAAGGCATCCATTTCAAAAACCCCCATCGGGCCGTTCCAGATAACAGTTTTGGCATCACGCAGTGTCTCAGCAAACAAAGTAGCAGATGCTGGACCAATGTCCAACGCCATCCAGCCTTCAGGTATCTCCTGCACAGGAGTCACAAAATTGGTTGCATTTGCCTCAAAGGCATTGGCAACCACACAGTCAACCGGCAGATAAAAGGTCACCCCCCTTTTCTTTGCCTTACCCATAATCTTTTTGGCAGTCGGAATCAGCTCGTCTTCAACCAGTGATTTTCCAACACCGTAGCCCATCGCCTTAAGGAAGGTAAAGGCCATGCCGCCACCGATCACAATTTTGTCAACCTTGTTAACCAGCTTCTCCAAAACCTCCAGCTTGCCGGAGACTTTTGCCCCCCCAAGAATAGCAACCAGCGGCCGAACGGGATTACTCATCGCCTTGTCAAAAAACGTCATCTCATTTTTCATCAAAAAACCAGCGACAATGGTCGGCACCAGCCTCGTAATCGCCTCAACCGAGGCATGGGCACGGTGTGAAACAGCAAAAGCATCGTTAACATAGATTTCACAGCCGTTCACCAACTGCCGCGCAAACTCGGGATCATTCTTTTCTTCCCCGGGATAAAAGCGGACATTTTCCAGCATAACTACCTCGCCCGGCTTCATGGCATTGATCAATTTATCAACATCGGAGCCAAAACAATCCGGGGCCTGAACAACCTTTTTACCCAGCAACTGAGCAAGCCGCTTGGCAGCAGGCGCCATGGTATATTTAGGTTTTTTCTCTCCCTTGGGGCGCCCTAAGTGCGAGGCAAGTACCACTTTTGCCCCCTGATCTATCGCATACTTGATGGTGGGGACAGCACCGGCAATACGGGTATCTTCAGTTATGTTACCCTTTTCATCCTGAGGCACGTTAAAATCGACCCGAATAAACACCTTTTTGCCCTTCAGGTCTTTCAGTTGATCAATATAACGAATTGGCATATAGGCATCCCCCTGACATAAATATAATCTTACAAAAAAAGAGGGGGACCTCAGATCCCCCTCCATATACAAAATATCCCCAACCTACTTTTTGCTAGAGATCAGCTTCATCAGGTCAACCACCCGATTGGAGAAGCCGCACTCATTATCATACCAGGAAAGGACTTTTACCAGATTTCCGTCCTGCACCTTGGTACATGAAGCGTCAACAATGGATGAGAGTTGATTGCCATTATAATCAATGGAAACAAGCGGCGCCTCTTCAAAACCAAGCACACCCTTTAAAGCACCTTTGGACGCCTTTTTAAGCGCAGCATTAACCTTGGCTGCATCTGTTTTCTTTTTCAGGGTTACCACCAGGTCAACTACCGAGACATTCGGCGTAGGCACCCGAATCGCCATGCCATCCAGCTTTCCCTTCAGCTCTGGCAATACCAGTGACACAGCCTTAGCAGCACCGGTTGTGGTAGGAATCATGGACATAGCACCAGCCCTGGCGCGACGCAGATCCTTGTGGGGCAGGTCCAGAATATTCTGATCATTGGTGTAGGAGTGAACCGTAGTAACCAGACCTTTTTCAATACCGAAAGCTTCATGCAAAACCTTGGCAACCGGAGCCAGGCAGTTAGTGGTACATGAAGCATTTGAAATAATATTGTGCTTCTTGGGATCATACAGGTGATGGTTGACCCCCATAACGATGGTAATATCCTCATTGGTAGCTGGTGCCGAGATAATCACCTTCTTTGCCCCGGCTTTCAGGTGCAGCTCAGCCTTAGCACGATCGGTGAAAATGCCTGTACACTCAAGTACGATATCAACTTTCTCTTTTTTCCAAGGCAACTCTTCAGGATTTTTAACAGCAAAAATCTTAATTGCCTTACCGTTGATAATCAATTGGTCATCTTTTGCCTCAACTTTACCCGGAAAAGTTCCATGAACAGAATCGTACTTAAAGAGATGTGCCAGAGTGGCAGCAGACGTCAGGTCGTTGATTGCTACAAATTCAATGTTCTTGTCCTTGCAGGCCGCTCTGAGAACCATCCTGCCAATACGTCCAAAACCGTTAATTGCAACCCGCAAAGCCATACCTGTTCCTCCTCATGTAAGATAATAAAGCGACGAAATTGCTGAAACCACAAAACTCCAGCAGATAAGTTTTACAATAATAATCCATAATCCCAAATCGTCAACCGTAAAACGTGTGTAAGCCATACCATTTTTTTCATTCGAACACTTGACCAGTTACTGGTCCGTGTTACTCTATCAGTAACAGATTTTATGGTTCAACATAAGAACGACCATCACGAAAGGAGACGTTCCCTCATGGCAACAACAAAAACAGCGAAAAAGGCAACCACCAAAGCTCCGGACAAGAAGGCAGCACAAAAGGTAGCCACAAAGGTTACTAGAAAACCAGCGACGGCTGTAAAGTCAGCCGATCTTTCAAGTGAACAACTTGTTGTAGAAAACCTGTCAGCCCTTTCCTGTCTGGTTGGGACACTTGGCGAAACCCTTGATGTGCTGGTACAAAAGACTGAAAACATGGCCTATCACCTCATCGCCACAGAAGAGGTTCTGGCCGAAGTTGTTACCGCAACCGGTATTGATCTGGCACGGGTAAATGCACGGATACGGTCCAAAATTGCCAACGGCACAGACAGTCAGGGAGACCCTTCCAGATCAATTGACATTGCTGCTGGCATTGTTTCACCACTGCCCAAATTCAAGAAATAACCATTCCGAATCACCACATAATATGCTAGATCTAAGGGCAGGAACTAACAACCTGCCCTTTACTTATTTCAAGGAAAACAAGCCATGTATCCAGACGCAGTTATTTTTGATTTTGATGGTGTAATTGTTGATACTGAACCGATCCACTATCAGGTATTCCAACAGATACTGGAACCGCTCGGCATGGGCTACACTTGGCAGGAATATACTGACACCTACATGGGATTTGATGATCGGGATGCGTTCAGGGAGGCATTTCGTACTGCAGGAAAAGAACTTTCTGACGACACCTTACAAACCCTTATTAGCCAGAAAGCATCAATGTTTGAACAGGTAGTGACACAGGGAGTAGTCCCCTACCCTGGTGTTGTTGAACTAATTAAAGAACTGTCTGCACACGGCATACCATTGGCCATCAGCAGCGGTGCTCTACGCTCAGACATTTTGCCAATACTGGAACAACTAGATATTAAACGCTACTTCTCTCACATCGTCACAGCAGATGATGTGCCCCAAAGCAAACCCCACCCTGCCAGCTATCTAAAAGCAAAAGATCTGCTGGTAATCAGCTTCCCGGCCCAATTAACCCCTAGCAGCCTCATCTATGCCATTGAAGACACCCCAGCTGGCATACAATCAGCAAAAGGTGCGGGGCTTAGTGTTGCAGCAGTGACTAACAGCTATCCAGCGCAAAAGCTAGAACTGGCCGACATAAAGGTTCCGTCACTCGAGCAGCTTACAAAGTATTTTCTTTAAGTTATCCAAGTTGAATCATGATATTGGACGCAAAATGCCCCGCACAGGTATACCTGGCGGGGCATTTTGTAATTAATTCTGGCGGCGACCTACTTTCCCACACAGCTACCCGTGCAGTATCATCGGCCCAGAGGGGCTTAACTTCCGTGTTCGGGATGGGAACGGGTGTGGCCCCCTCGGCATAGCCACCAGAAATCGGTTGCATTCAGCTTTTCAGCTGTTTGCTAATTGGTTTCCAATTGCAATTGAGGGATTGTAGTTGTTTAGTTTTTCGGAGTTGATTGTTTTATAGGTTGGGGGGGTGGGGTTAGCACCCCCCTTCCATTTATTTTTTTATGGTCAAGCCTCACGGCCGATTAGTACTAGTAAGCTGAACACATTACTGTGATTACACACCTAGCCTATCAACGTTGTGGTCTACAACGGGCCTTCAGGGGTTGTTACACCCAGGGATACCTAATCTTGAAGGAGGCTTCCCGCTTAGATGCTTTCAGCGGTTATCCTTTCCGTACTTAGCTACCCAGCGACTGCTCCTGGCGGAACAACTGGAACACCAGCGGTACGTCCATCCCGGTCCTCTCGTACTAAGGACAGCTCTTCTCAAGTATCCTGCGCCCACGGTAGATAGGGACCAAACTGTCTCACGACGTTTTAAACCCAGCTCGCGTACCGCTTTAATTGGCGAACAGCCAAACCCTTGGGACCTACTTCAGCCCCAGGATGCGATGAGCCGACATCGAGGTGCCAAACCTCCCCGTCGATGTG
>JAJTBI010000076.1 GCA_021286935.1 Geobacteraceae bacterium | reverse complement strand
TCCTGTTTGGCTTCACCACCCCGGCCTCTATCGTCACTCAGCAGGCCCGCTTGGAGTTTTACGGGTATCAGCCGGAGTATCTTGATCGTTATCGGGAACGGGTCGCTGCAGTGACCCGTGAGGATCTTCTCAGGGCTGCGAAGAAGCATCTGCAGCCCGATGCCTTCAAACTGGTGGTGGTGGGGGATCAGAAGGCGTTTGACAAGCCGTTGGCGACGTTTGGTGCTGTTACTACCCTGGATATGCAGTAGGTGCTGTTTGAGTGGGGCTGCACAAATATATGCATTTTGCTATTTAAGGTTTTGTAACGGCCTGCCGAAAGAATAAGTAATGGAGGTGCAGCCATGCGTATAGACAGTTCAACAACCGCAATTTTTGGTGCTCAGCCGGTCATGAAGAGTGCTAAAAGTGAGGCCAGCAGGGCAACACAAGCAAGCTCAGCGGTGCAAAGCCCGTTTAGTGTTCAATTAACCAATATGGTTGAAAAGCTGTCCAGTGTTCAACCATCCAGTGGTGATGTACGTCTTGATAAGGTGCAGGATATCAGCCAACAGCTGGCCAATGGCAGCTACAACATCAGCGGGCAGGATGTGGCGGAAAAAATGTTGGCGGTGCTGCAGGGATAACCCCAACAGCCTCGTTGTGTGATCTCAGGGCCTCACCGGTTAGCGGTGGGGCCCTTTTTGTTTAGAGAGTTGAAAAGTAGTCTTCCAGTTTACTGACAATGTCGTCCAGCGTTGCCTGTTCCGGCTCTGCGGTGACTTTAAGCCCAAGCTCCTGGCAGGCCTTGGTGGTAACCGGACCGATAGAGGCCACTACCAGATCTGCCAGCATCGTCTGCAGCTGAGTAACACCGCCCACCAATGCAGCTAAATTACGAACGGTTGAAGGGGAGCTGAAGACAACAGCATCAAGCTGGTGCTGCTCCAGTGCCTGGCGGGCGGCTTCAGGTAGGCTCTGTGGGATGATGTTGCGGTAAACCACCGGGTCAACCACTTCTGCCCCCATATTGCGCAACTGTTGCGGGATCAGGTCCCTGGCACCATCCGCCTTGGGAAACAGTACCCGCTTGTGCTGCAGATCAATCCCTTGAAACGCAGCAACCACCCCTTCACCGGTAAACTGCTCCGGCACCAGAGCAGGTGTGATCCCCAAACCATCAAGCGCCTCTGCAGTCTTTGGCCCCACCGCACAAACCTTGCAGTCCTTTAGGTCGTGGGTACCACGCCCAAGTTCCTGCAGCCGGGTAAAGAAAAACCTGACCCCGTTTACCGAGGTCAGGATCAGCCAGTTGAAGCTGGATAGATGGTGAATCGTTGCATCTACTTCATCCCACTGCAGGGGTGGCACCAGCTGTATCGTGGGGCACTCCACCACCACAGCGCCACGCTGACGCAGCTGTTCAGTGAACTCAGCCGCCTGTTCCGCAGCACGGGTCACCAGTATCCGGCGACCCAGTAGCGGGTTAGTGGGCAATTTCGCGCTGGTAGACATCTTCCAGAATCGCCTTGCCACCAGCAGCCAGCAGTTTGTCTGCCAGTTCAATTCCCATCTTGACCGCATCGGCTGTTGAACCACTGATGCTGTCCCGCACCGTCTGCTTGCCATCCACTGAGGCGATGAAGCCAACCAGTGTCAGGGTGTCGCCACTCACCGTGCCGTGGGCAGCGATCGGTACCTGACAGCCACCTTCACAGCGTTTGAGCAGGGCACGCTCGGCTGCCACAGCAGCGGCGGTGTCGGCATGGTTCAAAAAGGAGAGCGCCTCAATGGTGGCAGCGTCATCCAGACGGCACTCCAGTCCCAGAGCACCCTGACCAATGGCCGGGATGGAGAAATCCACATCCAGCAGCTCAGTGGCGACATCTGCAAAGCCCAGCCGGTTCAGGCCGGCAGCAGCCAGGATCACAGCATCCAGATTGTCTTCCTTCAGCTTGCGGATACGGGTTTCCACGTTACCACGGATGATTACCATCTCAAGATCAGGCCGCGCCTTGAGCAGTTGGGCCTGACGCCGCAGGGCGCTGGTGCCGATTCTGGCACCTTGACGCAGTTCACTGAATTTTACCTTGTCAGAGATAAAGGCATCGCGGGGGTCTTCTCGTTTGGTGGTCACCACCAGCCCCAGGCCATCAGGAAATTCAGTGGGAACATCCTTCATGCTGTGGACAGCCAGGTCAATCTCGCCCCGCAGCATCGCCTCTTCAATCTCTTTGACAAACAGACCCTTGCCGCCGACCTGAGCCAGCGGTACATCCAGAATCTTGTCCCCCATGGTCTTGATCTTGAGCAGTTCAACCTCAATACCGGGATAAACCCGCTCCAATTCGGATTTGATCCAGTTAGCCTGCCAGAGTGCAAGCTGGCTGGCGCGGGTTCCTATGCGAAGGCGTTTTGGTGCCATGTCTGTTTTCTCCTTGTGATCAGTTATTCTTCAAGTTCAAGTGAATCATCAGTGTCAGTGCTGCCCAGTTCCAGGTCAAATAGGGCCCGCAGGGCATCCAGATACAGATCGTTGCGATTTCCCTGTCCTGCCTTTTTAAGCACCACGGTGGGTTGATGCAGCAGTTTGTTCATAAAGGCGCTGGTCAGCGCCTCCAGCCGCTTTTCTGCATCAGGCGGGGCATCTTTCCAGCCGGCCAGGGTGCGCTCCAGCTCAGCCCTGCGCAGTTCATCAAACCGGTTGCGCAAGGCTACTATGGTGGGGGTTACCTCAAGGGTGCCAACCCATTTGTAAAACTGGATGATCTCCTCGGCAATGATCGCCTCTGCCTTGTCAGCCTCCTGCATCCGGCCTTCCAGGTTGGCAGCTACCACCTGCTGCAGGTCATCCATGTCATACAGGTAGACCGCATCCATCTCATTGACTGCCGGATCAATATCGCGGGGCACGGCAATGTCGATCAGAAACATCGGCCGCATCCGGCGACGTTTGATCACCTCTTCAAGATCAGGCGGGGTGATGATGGCGTGGGGTGCACCGGTGGAGGTCAGGACAATATCTGCCTTGTGCAGATGCAGAAACAGTTCATCAAACGGGATAGCCTCGCCGCTGAACTCGTCAGCCAGCTTCTGTGCCCGTTCAAAGGTGCGGTTGGTGACCATCACCCCTTTGGCGCCGTTGGTCAGGAAGTGACGGGCCGCCAGTTCACACATCTCGCCGGCACCGATCAGCAGGACGGTTTTGTCGTTCAGGTTGCCGAATATCTTACGGGCCAGCTCCACTGCCGCAAAGGAAACCGAAACCGCTGATGAGGCGATTTTTGTTTCGGTGCGTACACGCTTGGCCACGGAAAAGGCCTTGTGCAGAAAGCGGTTCAGGATAATGCCGGATGATTTGTATTCGGCAGCATAGCCGTAGGAGGTCTTGATCTGTCCCAGAATCTGGGGCTCGCCCACCACCATGGAATCCAGTGATGAAGCCACCCGGAAGACATGGCGGATCGCCTCTTCACCGTGGTAGCTGTACAGGTGGGGCTCCAACAGGTTATAGGCCAGATGATGGTAGTCGGCAATAAAACGACGGATGCGGGCTATGCCACCGGCGATGTCACGGGTGGTGGCGTAGATCTCCACCCGATTGCAGGTGGAGACAATGACGCCTTCCACAATACCGTCAAGACTAACCAGCTCACGTAGCGGTTTTTCAATGCTGTTGGGAGAAAACGCGACCTTTTCGCGGATATCAACCGAGGCTGTTTTATGGGACAGGCCAACCACAATGATGTTCATGGTCAGAGTCCTTTAGGTGTAGCTGTGCAGGCCGGGCAGCCAGAGATTGACCCCGATAAAGGTGAACAGCATGATCAGAAAGCCGATGATAGTCAGGATGGCAGCCCGCTTACCGCGCCACCCGGTGGTGAGCCTGCCGTGCAGCAGTGCCGCATAGATAAACCAGGTAATCAGCGACCAGCTCTCCTTGGGGTCCCATGACCAATAGCTGCCCCAGGCACGGGAGGCCCAGATGGCGCCGGTTATAATCGCTACGGTCAGCATCGGAAAGCCGAAGGCCAGGCAGCGGTAGCCGATCTCATCCAGAATATCCAGTGAAGGGAGCTTCAGGAACAGGTTGCCCAGGTGCTTTTTCTTTAAAAAGTGGGACTGTATCAGAAAGAGAATCGCCACAGCGCAGGAAATAGTAAAGAATGAATAGGCACCAAAGGCCAGAATGGTGTGGGAGTAGATCCAGGCCGACTGCAAAGCCGGGTTAAGCGGCTTGATGGTTGTGGGTACCAGACCCGCCCCCAGTATTATCAATAGGGCAAACGGCACCACAAACGAACCAAGGGTGCTGACCTTGTAGCGAACTTCAAAATAGAGATAGATACCGACAATTGACAGGGCAAAGAACGAAAGCGACTCATGCATGTTGGTGATCGGCAGATGGCCGGCAGCTATAAAGCGATGGATGACCGCCAGACAGTGGGTGAGGAAGCCGACAACCAGTATCCGGCGGGCAATGGTCGCCTGGCAGGGGTTGGCACGCAGCAGGCAGGCAAGATAGGCCAGAGCGGCAAGGCCATACAGCGCCAGGGTAAGGTAGAAAGAGATCTCTGTCATTGGATAGTGCCTGAAACTCCTCAGTAGAAACGCAACGCTGCTGCAAAATGAGTGTGCGGGTATTGTAAGGGCTGGCTATTAGCAGCGTCAACTGGTTTTCGTCATCTGCTCATCTCCGTTGGATTTCCTGCTTGCATTTTTTCTGAAACGAGGTAGTATTCAAAAAGTTGAATACATTCACCCAGCTTAAGGAGGCTTTCCATGGCCAGCGATGCCGTTCTTACCCTTACCGACGCCAATTTCGATCGTGACGTACTGCAGTCAGACCTGCCGGTGCTTGTGGATTTCTGGGCTACCTGGTGTGCCCCCTGCAAAGCTATTGCCCCTCTGATCGACTCTGTTGCTGCCGATTATGCCGGCAAGGTGAAGGTTGGCAAGGTAAATGTTGACGACAATCAGGCTACCCCGGGCAAGTATGGTGTACGTGGTATTCCTACCCTGATCCTGTTTAAAGGTGGTAAAGTGGTTGATCAGGTGGTTGGTGCAGTTCCCAAGTCACAGCTTGATGCCCTGATTGCCAAGGCCCTCTAGGATGTCAGTTGGATATAGTTTGCGCTTCTTCCGGGCTGTGACGCTATGCGTCACAGCCCTTCTGTTAAGTCTGGCTCCGCTGGATTCCGATGCAGCACCGCGCCGTGGTCAGCCGGCACCAGCCTTCAAGACCTTTTCCATCAAAGGCCAGCCAGTTTCCACTGAAGGCCTCAAGGGCTCTGTAGTCCTGTTGGATTTCTGGGCCACCTGGTGTCCACCCTGCCGGGAATCAATCCCCCACCTGTCTGAGCTGCATCGTAAGTATGGCAAGCAGGGGTTGGTGGTTGTGGGGATGAGTGTGGATGAGGGGGGGGAGCGGACCGTCAAGGAGTACGCGGAACGTCACGCTATTCCCTACCAGATCGTCATGGCCAGCGGCAAGATCAGTTCGGATTACAGTGTGCGGGCACTGCCGGTACTGTATGTGATTGATAAAAATGGTCTGGTCCGCGAACAGATTATGGGATTTTCTGATCAGGCTGGCAAAGTAATAGAAAATCTGATTAAAAAACTACTGAGTGAAAAATAGGGCGAGGTGTTGCACCTCGCCCTCCGTTGTTACACACAACCCAACCGCTGTTTCAGGTAGGCGGTAAATTCATCCTTAAACTCATCCCGCTTTAACGCCAGATCCACCGTTGCCTTCAGGAATCCCAGCTTATCTCCGCAGTCATGGCGTAACCCTTCAAAGAGACAGCCATACACCGCTTCATCCTGAGACAGACGTTTGATGGCGTCGGTCAGCTGGATTTCGCCGCCCCGTCCCGGTTGCTGCTGCTCCA
This sequence comes from Geobacteraceae bacterium, assembly GCA_021286935.1. Classification (GTDB taxonomy): domain Bacteria; phylum Desulfobacterota; class Desulfuromonadia; order Geobacterales; family Pseudopelobacteraceae; genus Trichlorobacter. Next base: position 7,983 of record JAJTBI010000076.1, on the reverse strand, counting down.
AAATCGGGAAGATGGCCGGGGTCAAAACGTAGCGACCGATAATGGCCAGGTCAGAAGGGGCCTCGGACCGCTTCGGTTTTTCCACCATGTCAGTCACTTCCATCACCCGATCCGTGATCCGATTGACCGCCACACAGCCGTAGGAAGAGATCTGCTCCATCGGCACCTGTTCAAGGGCCAGTACGCTGCCCTTGTAATGCTCATACACCCCCAACAGTTGGCGCAGGCAGGGGTTGGCCGGGGCGTCAATAATATCGTCACCCAACAGCACGGCAAACGGCTCATTGCCGATAAAGTCACGGGCGCAAAGGATGGCATGGCCCAGGCCAAGGGCCTTTTTCTGGCGCACGTAGTAGATATCCACCAGATCAGATATCTCCCGCATGGCCTGGAGGGTCTCTTCCTTGCCTTTTTCTTCCAGATGGTTTTCCAGCTCAGGTGAGCTGTCAAAGTGATCTTCAATGGAACGCTTGGTGCGACCGGTCACAAAGATGATCTGTTCAATACCGGCTGCCACTGCTTCTTCGACCACGTACTGTACCAGTGGCTTGTCGATCAGCGGCAGCATCTCTTTGGGGGATGATTTGGTGGCCGGCAGGAAGCGGGTTCCCAGGCCAGCCACCGGAAAGATCGCCTTGCGGACTTTCATCGGTTACCTCGTTGCAGCCCGTTGGGCAGATTCCAAAGTGTTTTGCAGCAGCATGGCGATGGTCATCGGTCCCACGCCACCCGGTACCGGAGTAATGGCACTGGCCCGCTCGGCAGCCGCCGCGTATTCCACATCCCCCACCAGTTTTTTCTCACCAACCCGGTTGATACCTACATCAATCACTACGGCGCCCGGTTTGATCCAGTCTCCTTTGACCATCTCTGCCTTGCCCACTGCCGCAATGACCACATCCGCCCGGCGGACCACATCAGGCAGGTCTTTGGTGCGGGAATGGCAGATGGTGACCGTGGCATGGCGGGAGAGGCACATCAGCGCCACCGGCTTGCCCACGATGTTGGAGCGTCCTACCACCACCACTTCTTTGCCTTTCAGGTCATAGCCGATCTCATCCAGCATCACCATCACGCCATAGGGGGTACAGGGCTGAAAGGTCGGTTTACCGATCATCAGGCGTCCGACGTTGTAGGGATGGAAGCCGTCAGCATCCTTGTCCGGTGAGATCGCTTCCAGCACTTTGTCGGTGTCAATATGATCCGGCAGCGGTAACTGCACCAGAATGCCATGTACCCGTGTATCGGCATTCAATTGGCCGATCAGAGCCAGCAGTTCTGCTTCCGTGGTGGAGGCCGGCAACTCATGGTCAGCTGAGTACATACCCAGCTCTATGCACATCTTCTTTTTCATGCCGACATAGACCCGGCTGGCCGGATCATCGCCAACCAGCACCACCGCTAGGCCGGGGGTAATGCCTTGCTCTTTCAGTGTTGATACCGTGCTGCCGATCCGTCCACGAACTTTTGCTGCAATCGCCTTACCGTCAATAATCTGTGCTGCCATAGCTACCTCCAATCGATGCCTTAAAATATCTTTATATGATACGTTCAGGTCTGCTGCTTGTAAAGCCGGTATACCGAGATTTATACAAAAAAATCCCCTGATGGTTGTCATCAGGGGATTATATCGAACGGTCTGTTCCGACACCCGGCCGGGAATTAAATGCCTCAGCCACCACTTGAGCAGGCTGCAGGTTTGGGGCCGCCGCTTGAGGGGCAGTAGCCGGAGTTGAACCAGCCTTCGCCCTTCAGGCTGAAAGCGGTCTGGGAGATCATCTTCTCAACTGCGCCGCCACACTGGGGACATTCAGTGGCTGGTGCGTCAGAGAACTTCTGACGTAGTTCAAACTGGTGATTACAGGCTTGACAGCGATATTCGTACATTGGCATGGCAACAGCCTCCTTCTAATATATCTGTTTCTGAATATAGTAGTTCTTCTGCTTATTTGTCAAGGGGACGCAGGAAGATGACAAAGGCGCCACTGCCGCCCATTTCAAGCGGGGCCGGGGCATATTCGCTAATCAGGTCACGTCCCTGATCGCGTAACCAGGCGGCCACCACCTGCTGGAGAACCGGGCCTTCTGCAGAATGGTGCCCTTTGCCGGTAATTACCAGAGCCCCTTTTTCACCGGCAGCTCTGGCCGCCTGCAGAAACGGCCCCAGCGATTCGACGGCCTCTTCACGGGTCAGACCGTGCAGGTCCAGCTGACGGTCCAGATGGATGATGCCCCGTTTGAGCTGGCGCAGCCGGTTGCCGTTTAATGGTCGTAATTCATCATCCGGCAGGCTGTCTTCAAAACGTACATCCAGCTGTAGCTTTTCTACTTCCTGCAAAAAGGTCTTGCGGGCGGTGACCTCTTCTCTGGCCAGTGGTTTTACCATGGGAGCCTGTGGTGTACTGGCAGTTGCTTCATGCTTTTTACGGCTCTTGCTTTTTGATGATGCGCCGGGGGCATCATCCAGGCGGCGAACTCCGGACATGGCCTGCCTGAACAGGTCATCGCCAGCCGGTTCCGGCTTTGGTGTGACCACCTTTTTGACAGGCTCCGGTGCTGGTGCCGGCTCAACGCTTATCCCTTTCAGTGCGGCAAAGGGATTGTTGCGAAAGGGGGCAGGTACTGCCGGTTTTTGCTCTTTCTGCTTCTTGGGGGACATTTGCGTGTATTCCTTGATGATTTGAGCAGGTGCTGAACCAGCAGCGGCGATTATTCTCCCTGAACCGCCTTTTGGCTCAGGGAGCTGAAGATCATATCCAGCACAGCTCTCTGGCGCACTTCATGTTTATTGAGAACGGCAAGACAACTACCCATGGGGCACTGCTCATGGAGGAAATCAGCATCACGGCTGGAGAGGATCACAATCCGTCGCTTTTCTATGCCGGACTGTACGGCAAAATTCATCAGTTTACGGCCATCCAGGGTGGGCATCTCAAAATCAATAAGAATCAGGTCATAGGGGGCTTTGCGGATAGCAGCCAGCGCCTCCAGGGGGTTGTTGCAGATATCAACCGTTAAAAGCGGATACTGATCGGCAATATAGTCGCCCAGCAAACGGGTGAAGGCAGGATCATCATCTATGAGCAGTATTTTTCCCATATAATCCTTACACCGTTAAAACAGATAGGGTGAATGGTTGGTGAACTGTTCCCGTTGCCGCCGGATTACCCAGCTGATCCAGAGGATGATGCCGATTGTGAACAGGTTGCTGACCAGCATACTGCCTGGATCAATCTGGCGTTCCAGCAGGCGCTCAAGTTCTTTGTGGGGCACCAGCCACAGATTGAGCAGGGTGTTCAGTACCTCGTAGCTGTTATAGATCAGCAGCAGGTACCAGGTCAGACGCTGGCGCTTTAACAGCCCCAGAAACAGGTGCAGGCAGACCAGACTGTCCACCACAATAAAAACCCGGGCTGGAGTCCCCTCCAGCAGAAAACCGAAGAGCGGCACCGGCTGACCATAGCTCATGACGGTCATCAGCAGCAGAAAGAGGTACAGGCCGGTCAGCATCACCATGGCCTGAGAGCGCGGCTGTGTCTCCTCAGTATCAGGCAGATCTTCGGTCATGACTTCTTTTTACGCATATCGCTGATCGCTACGCAAAAGGCGATCACCAACAGAATAAAACCGACAAACAGCCAGTCTGCGGCGCTGAAGCCAAACATCTAGCACCTCCCCCGCACCGCGTCGGCCTTGTCTGTCAGGTTGACCGCACGATAGCATTGTTCCAAAAAGTGGTAGACTCCGGCCATGGGAAACTGGGCGCAGAAGACAGCATCTTCCAGTACATCTTCTACAATGGCGGCTGCCTCATAAAACTGGTCATCCTGGTGCTGCTCAAAAGCAACCGAGAGGGCGGTCAGGTAATCCACAGCTGGTACTTTGGGCAGTTCGCCTCGCTGGATGGCGGCAATACGTGCCTCCAGGCTGCGGCGTTCTCCATCCTGCAGCCGCTCAACCAGCGGTTGCCAGAGCTCAAGCGCCTGATCATAGTGTCCCAGTACATAATGGGTTTCGCCAAGTTGGTAGCAGGTGTGCAGGTCGTCCGGGGCGAGCTCTATTGAACGGGTCAGGTATTTTTCTGCGCCGTACCAGGACTGGACAGCCAGGTGGGCAGCCTCCATCCGGCTCCCTTTTTCCATCAGGGTGCGGCCGATCTCACGCCACAGAGCGGCATTGTCCTGTTCCAGCAGCGCCATGATCTTCAGCAGGTTGACCTTGCGATCAAGATAGGGCGAATCCACCTCTTTGGCGTCCAGCATGATCGCCTCACCGCCGATTTCGGCAATGATGTGGGGATAACCGGATTGCAGTACCCGCGCATAATCAACCCCGTAGGTACAGTCCGGGTTCTGGCGCAGGGCAAAAAACATTCCCTGTCCGATCTGGTCGTAGCTGGGGGCGCCATGCTCCAGGGCTGCGCGGTAGCTTTCCTCTGCCAGGGGAATGGGAAATTCCCACGGAATGTTAACCCGGCCATCACGACCGGTGATATGGAAATCTGCAGGGGGCTGAAAATAGGTGATTCCGTCCAGCGGCGTTGGTGCAATACAGTTCTGCATTAGTGTTGCTCCTCAATCCGGCGACCCGGGAAGGTGTTCAACCCGGCGTCTACACCGATCATTTTATAGATTCTGATCTCATCCCAGGGCTCATCCAGTATGCCGTCATGGATGGCCCAACTGCGGCCCCGTACCGTCTGTTCCATCCCCGGTATCCTGAACGGACTGGAGCCATTCAGCCGTTGGTACAATCTGCCACCGGGCTGGAACTGGCGGTCAATCTCCAGCATCAGCCGCTTGCCGGTCAGGTAATCAAAACCGTACTGCTCATAGCGGATGGCATTGTCGTACGAAAGCGGTTCGGCAACAATCATCTCCATCCCCAGGCTGTCGGTGAAGCGTTCGGCCAGAGCAAAAAAGTCACCGAACATCCTCAGGCCTCGCCTGGTCTGATGCGGAAACAGGCCGGCCTGCATGGCTCGTAGCTCTTCCTGCTGGTTTCTGCCTTGGGAAGAAAAGTAGTTTACCGCCCCTGCTTCGGTCACGTCAACCGCAAAGCGAGGGGCCGCAGGATCACAGATGATGCAGAAGGCCAGTTCCATCTGGTGAAACTGGGTATCAGCCAGTTCAGCAAAAAAGACAACATCAGCATCATCAGGCCGGGCGCGCACCTCAATCCTGACAAAACTTAAGCCTTCCGGGGCGATCACCTGCACCAGCCGTTCTCCAGCCGGATTGCAGAGAGTGGCCGGATCAAACTGCAGTACCTGAAACAGCCGCAGGGGAAGGAGCCTTGTGTAGATCCCCTCTTTCTCCGCCGCATCCAACCGGTTGATGGCAGCCAGCGAGGTGAGCGCCTGGCCGTCCCGGCCAAGCAGGGGTCTGTTTCCCGGCAGCTTCGGCATCAGAGCAGCTCCACCAGATCCCCGCCGATAACGACCGGGAAGACCTGTTTTTTGATGGTGCTGATACTGCGCTCCAATGCGTCCAGTGCCAGACCACGGTCATGTTCATCTGCCCAGTGCAGGGCATCCAGCAGCATGGTATGGGGATAGCCCTGCTGATGAATCTTTTTTACAAAGGCAGCCGGCAGCCGGGGCGGGAGTGACTGATGATTCATGGCTCCCCAGGCAATGGTCCAGGCCCGGGCCGTGTTCATCAGGTCATAGCCGCCCCCACCCAGGGCCACCCAGGGGATCTTCAGGGCCTGCAGCTTGCGCATGATGTAGGCATAGCTGTGGGTCGTGATCTCCAGCCTGGTCAGGGGATCGGTTCTGAAGGCATCCGCCCCGATCTGGGCCACGATGATATCCGGGTTAAAGGCGGCCAGCAGCGGATAGACCACTTCATCAAAGGCCCGCATGTAGAGCGGATCATCGGTGTGGGCCAGCAGCGGAAGGTTAACGCTGTAGCCCTGTCCCTGCCCCGTGCCGGTCTCATCCTCAAAGCCGGTGCCGGGAAAGAAGTAAACGCCACTTTCATGCAGTGAGACCGTCAGCACCTGATCATCAGCGTAAAATCCCTCCTGCACGCCATCGCCGTGGTGGGCATCAAGATCCAGGTAGGCCACCCTGCGTCCCCGCTCCCGCAGCCAATTGATGGCGATCACCGCATCATTCAGATAACAGAACCCCGATGCTCTGGCAGGATGGCCGTGATGCCAGCCTCCAGCCAGCGACAGCACGCTGTCAAACTGCTCCTCTTCAATCAGACGGCAAGCCTCCAGTGTGGCGCCTGCACCCAGGGCAGCATAGTCGTACAGTCCTTTAAAGACCGGACAATCGGCATCACCCAGCCCGAACATAAAATCAGCCCGTGGTTCATCTGAGGCGCTGAACTCCTTCAGTCGCTGCAGATAGGCCGGTGTGTGAAAACTCAGGATCTGTTCGTCAGTTACCGGATGACAGTCGCGGCGCTCCATGCCGGGCAGCTCAAGCAGGCCATAGGCATCCAGCAGTTCCAGAGCCAGACCGTAACGATGCAGCTGAAACGGGTGATGACTGCCATAGCTGAACTGTTCAAAGCGGGATGAGTAAACCAGGGCAGTACGGGGCACGGTGGGTGGCTCAGGCAAAGGAGGAGATCAGTGAAGAGGCTTCGCTGGCAGAACGGTTGGGTTGGCTGAAACTGGTTGCGTTTGATGAAGAAGAGTCAGACCCTTGGACCGCAGGATTGCCATAGGCGCTTTTTATCTGGGCGTCGGTTGCTTTGGAACCGGATTGGGCGTTGCTCTCAGCGGATTTTTCAGGATTAAGCGCAGCGTCAATCGCCTCTTTGGCTGGATCAACCGGCAGGGTGGGATCTTGTTCGCCAGTCGGGCTATCGGCTTGCAGTTTTTCCTGCTGCGCCTCAGCCATTCGGCTGGCAGCCGCCGCCGCAACCGCACGATCCTGGCCTGATGGATCTGCCGGAGCCAGGGCCGCCCGGATCACCTGCTGCATGCGGGAGATGGTCTCCTGGGGGGTGCGGCCATCAGACATGTCGATCTGGACCTCGCCTCCGGTGATATAGCTTTTGCCATCCGGGCCGCGGGTGTAACTGTAGGAAGCAGAGCTGGCCAGATTACCACCCACCGCCTTATGGGCGGCCTCATGGGCCTTGACCTTCTCTTCGGTCTGTTTCAGTTTTGCAATCTGGGTCTGAATGGCCGGATCTTCAACGCTTTGGCCAGTGGCAGTGGTCTTTTCACCCGGTTTAGGTTCAGACTGGTCAGCCTCTGGGGAGTCAGAGGTTTTCTCTGCTGATTTCGGGTCAGTCTTTGTGTTGGGCTGTTTGCCCGAAAGGGTAACGGTATCTTCTGGAAGTTTGATGCCTGAAGCGGTCGCAGCTGTAGTGGTTTGCTCAGCTCTGGAAGCGGCCTGACGTTCATCCGTTTTCCCAGCGCTGTCTATCTGCGTTACTGCTGCATAGCCGCTGTTGGTAATACTGCCCAGGGGATCCATGTCCGCCATTCCGATTTGCAACGTTCTGTTAGGATAGACTACCTTGCTGAAATTATACAAAAAAACAGCAGTAAACTGCAATAGCGCAGTGTGGTTGTAATGATTTGCGCAGTTATGGGCTTGGCAGGCAATCAGCGCCGTCTGATTTTGATGGCATCCTGTGAAAAGCTGATGATGCGGTAGCCTTTTTGAGTCAGCCCATTGGCCAGGTACAGAGGGTTTTCCGGGAAGGTGGCCCTGAAACGGCCGATCCCCTCATCTTCAATATCGCTGACCCAGGTGATCTGCTGCAGCTGATCGCGGACAGCAAAGGTCTCTTCCGGTGTTTTGATCCCTTCAACGGTTATGTTGATTTTATGGGCCAGCTCTTTCATCCGCAGATTGATCTTGTCCATCAAGACCGGCACTGTGTGCTCTGCAAGGTTTTTCAGGGCCGTGTTCCGGGCATCCTCGGCGTGGGGGGCAAGTCCCACCGCCTCATCAGTCCCGGCGGCCAGCATGATCAGACTCCCTTTGCCGTCGCGGGTCAACAGGCGGTA
>JAJTBI010000005.1 GCA_021286935.1 Geobacteraceae bacterium | reverse complement strand
CAAGCCAGGAAATCTGCACAGGAGCTGAACGCGCCGCAAAAACACCTAGACGGTTGCCTCCGGAATGACCCGTCAAATCAACGAGAATCTGGATGCCATCCTCCCTGATCTGCTCTGACAGCCATACCGGGGATTCTGTTGAAACATCACGCCATCGGCTGACCAGAGACTTCAGTCGTCCGGTGGTATCGTCATTCATGGGCCCAAACGAATAGCAAAACACCTCAAAATTATTGAGATCATGATATTTCAGGATTGGTTCAAAAAAATAGGAGACTGAATGGGTGTGAAGATCTCCGGAAACATAACCTATACGAATTTTATCCGAGTTATTGACTGTACCGAGTGGGCATGATGTCAGCTCACAGCCGTACAGTGAGGCCATACGGCAATGTTCTGCGGCAACAAATTCAGGCATAAGGCCGTGGCAGAAATTCAGTTGAAAAAGGTAGCCTGAAGCAAGCCCGGCGTGATGAGGATGACTATCAAGCACGTTCCTGTACCAAGCCAGCGCCTCATGATGCGCTCCGATCAACCTGAGCAGCCATGCTACCTGCTCAGCCAATTGGGCACTGAGTGGATTTAGGGAATATGCTTTTTTAAAATAAGCCAGAGCCTCATGAAACTCTTGATACTTGAGCAGTATGTGTCCCAGATACATCAATGCATCGGCATTTTCAGGGTCACTGTGCAGCAGTGCCACAAAGCTCTCACGTGCTTCACGGTACTCACCCTTCTCAAAACAGAGGCGTCCCAACTGACTCAATGCGACGATATTACCTGGAAATCGTATCAGCATTGTTTTCAAAAGATATTTTGCTTCTTCAGCTTCACCGGTACGTTCCAGCGACTCGGCCAGTAATAGCACCAGATGTTCAGAATCAGGCATCAGCAGAAACAGCTGCCTCAGCGCCGGAACAGCCTCCGTATATCTGCCCAGATGAAACAGAGACAGAGCCTTGCCGGTCAGCGCATCAGGATTATCCTGCGACATGGAAAGGACTGAACAATAATGTTCATAAGCATCAGGAAAGCTTCCAATGTCAAAAGCATGATCAGCAAGCGCCAGCTTGGCCTTAATTTGTAAAGGGTTACTACTCCCCACTGCCGTAGCCTGCCTCTTTTGCCCAAATAGCCAGTTGGCCGGCAAAAACCGGCTGACCGACCAAAATCAGGGAACGTTGAAGCTCCTGCAGATATGCTCCAACTCCATAACCATGTCGGCACAGCTCTGTATGGCAATCAACTGCAACCTGACTTTCACCGGCGATCACCGCCAGCGCCAGCCTCAATGCCGCAAGGAGCGGCCATTCCCGATATTGCTCCGACAGACGGCCAACCCGTTGCCAGGCGTTCTCCAGATTTCCCGTGTGCAACTCACATATGGCCGCATTCAGCTGAGATTCCTTGTGGTCCGGTTCAAGTTCGAGCGCCTTTTCCGCTGACGCCAGGGCCTCGGTATAGCGATGCAGCCCCATTAGTGCGTAAGCGCGATTGAAAAAAACATCGCGGACAGCGATGCCTATGGCCAACAAACGATCCCAGTATTCAAGAGCCTCCTCAAAAAAGCCAAGCTGCCCCGCCTGCAATGCCAGTTCAGCAATGGCTGACCGGTCATCTGGGCGCCCGCCAAGCTTGGCTTTGCCCATTTCGTAATAGCGTAGCTGTTTGGCCCTCCGGTCTTTTTCTTCCAGCTCTCCGTAGTGGTGTACAACAAAATCAGCCAATTCAATTGGGATCCCAAGATGCCGCAGGTCGGTCTCCACCATTTCATGGATATCACCGCAGAAGCGGATTGATGCAGATACAGGGAACAATCTAACCTTATAGCTTGGATACCATCCGTCCCCCTGCTCCTGGTCTGGATAGGATCTGTCATTAGTCTGCCACCCTTCGCTCTCACTCCTATTGGTGTAGTTCCTGGTTGTAATACGCCATGCGACCATTTTCCCAGCGCAGCTTTTCAAGGTCCGGACAACCAGTTCATAATCATGCTCCGACAAAGCTTCGTCTGCATCCAGCACAAGTACCCATTTGCAGCCAGCCTTCTCCAGCCCATGATTGCGGGCAGCAGCGAAATCATTTTCCCATCGGTAATGACAGACCTTCGCTCCGAACACCTCAGCAACATCCGCGGTTCTGTCAATCGAGCCGGTATCGACCACAATGATCTCATCCACAACAGGTCTGGCACTGGCCAGACAACGGGGCAGGCAGGCAGACTCATCCCTGACGATCATGCAGAGCGAAACCGTCGGCAGCCCCATGAACTGGCTTCCATTGTGAGGACCAAGCTGACGCCTCAGTGAGAGTGCCAAGTCCAGCAGGTCATCATCACAGCCGATCAGGACGATTCCGCGCTCAAGTAGATGCAGGGCCTGACTGATATTGCCATTCTCGCTGAATGCATCAACAAGCTCTAACAGAATATGCCGGGTATCGGGAAACCGGCCCAGTATTGCCTGCATAAGCTCCAGGAAATCCGGAATCCGCCCCAGACGGCGCGCCGCCTCATGCAGCAAGCCGGCAGCATCCGGATTCAACGGTGACAGTTCCACACTGCGATACAAAAGCCTGAATGCTTCCTGCAACTCCCCCCTGCTCCAGCAGAGCATACCCATGGCCAGTAGAGGTTCGCCGCGTCCCGGCTCTGCACTGGCAGCACGCCTGAACAATTCTTCCGCCTCCATTGTCCGACCATGCCGAACCGCCAACGTGCCCAATGCCTCAAGCGGACGTGAACGTTCGCCTTTCTGCCGCAACACCGCCACCGCTGCCGACTCCGCCTGTTTATCGTCTCCCAGGGCGGCATGGCAGATGGCGGCTATCTCGCACATCCAGATTCGGTCAGTGTTTTCAGGCGCCTCCGGCAGGACCTGCATGGCATCCTCGTAGCGTTTGGCTGAGACCAGCAATTCAGCAAGTTCCACATAAGGCAGGGGGGACTGTGAGTGAACACTAATCGCCTGCCGCAAAATAATTTCTACCGCCTTATCAATCCTCCCCTGCCTGGCTTCCCTGCGAGCATCCTGCAAAGCCGTGGCCACCAATTGTTCTCTAACCAGAGAAGCAACTGCCCCGGTTGCACCGCTTTTGTGATAATTACCGAACCACTCCCTGGATGAAAGCAGCAACGTCTCTGCTGCCCGGATATATGTTTCGACATGTTCCGCTGTCAAAGGCAAAGCAAACATACCGCATTCACTTTGCCGGTACGGATGCATCAAAGCTTCAGTATTATTCTTCCCACCGGAAATAAGAGCATCAATCTTCATCACATTCGTCATCAGCATGCTCAGGTTGTTTCCTTCAGCCTTGACAGCACTACGCAGTTGTTCAAATGTCAGGCATCTGATGATCCTCCCCTCATCCGCTGCCTGCTTGTACAACGACAGGATCTCACTGTTCTCCCGGAGCTTTAACTGTTCATGCATATGCTCAATGCTTGCATCATGCTCCAGATACAACCCGAGTGGCTCAGAAATATGCATAAATTCAGATGTTTGGGAGATTCGTAGCCAGAATTCATAATCGCCTGATGTGACCAGGCCAGGATCGAACCAACCATAAAAATCGTGTAGTGAACGCCGCCACATTGGCTGCGGCCCAATAAAACAGCCGACCCCCAATAGCGCATTCCTGTCCCAGGGAAACCACTCATATTTGCCGGTGGCATTATTGGAGGCAAATGTTTCGTTGGGGGTACGGGTGATCAAGACATCGGCGTAGACCAGATCAATTGTGGGGTTACTGTCCAGCATACCGGCCATGATCTCCAAAGCATCAGGACGGTGCCGGTCATCCGTATTGGCATTGGTGATATAACGACCGGAAGCGACCTGAATAGCGCGGTTCCAGGCATGGTAGACGGTCTCACGTTCTTCTGTGCGGATATAGACGATTGTGCCGAACTTCTCCATAAACTCCCGCACGACAGTTCCCTCGTTCTGGGGCGAACCACTGTCCACAACAACAATCTCCAACGCCCCCTTGGCGAAAAGCGTCTGCCCGGTGAGATCCTCCAGACAGCCGCGTATGAAACGTTCGGAGTTGTATGCCGAGACTATTGCGGTGACCACAAAGGAACCAACAGGATTTTTTCGGGCATCAGGAGTCATGTCGGTCCTTCTGTTTCGGGATTATCGGCAAAGGAGCAGGCCTCAACTGCCTGCTCTGGGCATATTGGAACAGTTCCCGTTCAAAATCCAGCACTGCTTTTGCTTCCTGATGATACAGCCCCAGGAATCCGGCCATTTTCTGTTGCGGGTGTTGACGATAACCGGCAATAAGCGCATCAACGCTATAAAGTTGGGCATACCTGAAAAAACGGGTCCATAATTCAAGATCGCCAGCATATTTCAGATCATGCCGGATGTATCCCCCCGCTTTTTCCCACAGCTCGCGGCGCCAAAAGGTCCCCTCCTGCTGGATGAAAGGAGAGTGGTATTCGTAATTCAGATACTTCTCCCGCGACCAGAGCGGCAGCATATCCAGCACCCATGACTGCCGGCCCTGTACATCCAGCCCGTTGGGGCGGCCGGTAACCCATGAAACCTCCGGCTGTTCCGTGAACAACTCTGCAATCAACTCCAGCGCCCCTGGATGCAGCCTGTCATCAGAGTTCAACCAGGTCATGGCAGTGCCGGTGGACATGCGCAGACCTTCGTCAATGGCCGCATACTGACCATTGTCGGGTTGGGATTGCCAGTATTTCAGGTGTTTTTCGTATTTCCTGATGATCTCTACCGATTCGTCCGTGCTGCCGCCGTCCATGATGATGTATTCCAGATTGGGATAATTCTGACTGAGGATGGAGTCGATGCATTCTTCAAGGTATTGTGCCTGATTGAAGGAGGGGGTAACGATGGAGATGATGGGAAGTTGCTTTGTAACAGCAATATAGCACTCTCTCTGCAGAGGATCGCTCAACTGGCTGGCATTATAGCAGTTCCAAATATCATCCAGTTGCATCCAGTCGTTCCTGCGAGGCATATTTTCAATGATTATCGCATGCAGACTTTTCTGTCCCACAAAGGGGGCCTCGTAAAACGTATTGCCATACAGCCCGGAAATAAAATCCGGCTGTACTCTGCGTACATCTGCAAAAGCACCATGCAATGCGTGCAGGTATGGCAGATAACATTCCTTCAACACCATAGATGGCAGATCATAGTTTCCCGGTTCAACAGGGAAGATCAGGTCGGGGCTTACAAACTTCAAGGCTGAAAAATGATAGAAAATCAGCGGATAACCATCAATCAGAACGGCTCCGTTTTCGGGATGTCTTGAAATCCTGTATTGCTCATGATTCCATGGGGCTATGCCGGCTCCGGGATGCTGCAACACCCGCACATTGTCAAACAGCTGTTTAAAATGATCCAGATAGAGCTGATCACCGTACTTGCCGTTTTCAACTCTGGCATAGCACCATTCATTGCAGCGCTCACGCCACCAGCTGAGACATGCCATACCATCAGAATCACTTCTGAAGACCATCAAGCCAACATTGTAATTGCCATGGATAGCAAGATGCTGTTTATCAGCAGCAAAACGATGCCCATGAATAAGTACGGAGGCGTTTCCAAGCTCCATGTATATCGGATCGGGGGATGAATAGAAGAAGAGGTCAGCATCAAGATAAGTCAGAAATTCAAGTCTGAACCTTTCCAACAGGTAGCGGATGATAGAGGGGGTCAGTGTCCAGTAATACTCAACCTTACTGCGGTTGGATTTGGCAAACGCTAGTGCTGCATCACCAAATTCCACTTCGTGAAGCGGGACAGCAATCACGTTGGGCAGCCGTAGTTTATGCAAAATATTCAAGGTCAACTCATCAAGACAGACAGCATAAACCACAAAATCTTTTTCATGGCGGTTCAATGATGAGAGTAGCGCCACCCCCCTAACAAGGTAGTTTTTGTCAAAATAGGTGCAGTAATAGCGTACCGCCATCAGGCGGTTCCTTCTGAAAAACTGCGAAGGGCTTGGCACACTCTGTTCACTTCTGCGTCAGTCAGTTCGGGATACAACGGTAATGTAAGCAATTTTTCATACAGCTTTTCTGTGACAGGTAACTGATCACATCCCTTGATCCTGCCGTTATAGGCTGGCTGTAGATGGATCGGAACCGGGTAGTGCAAAGCGGTCTGTATATTTTTTACTGACAAATGTAACCTGAGACTGTCACGTTCATTCGACTCGATCACATACAGATGCATGGCATGCAGCGTGTCCTTTATTTCCTGTGGTGGAGTGACCCCTGCCCCTTGCAAAGCATGATCATACAATGAAGCAATATGTCTGCGGCGCCTGTTGTCCTCTTCCAGATATTTCAGCTTGATTCTGAGAATGGCAGCCTGCATTTCATCCAGGCGGGAATTAAAACCAGGCATGTATGAAATATAGCGTTCTTTCCAGCCATATTCGCGCAAATAACGACATTGCGCGCCAATGTCAGTTTTATTTGTGACGACTGCCCCGCCATCTCCCATGGCCCCCAGGTTCTTAGTCGGATAAAAACTGAATGCTGCCGCATCGCCAAAGGTACCTACCCTCTGTCCGCCAATTTCTGCGCCATGTGCCTGGGCACAATCCTCGATTACCTTAAGGCCATATTTAGCAGCGACTGCTGATATTTCCTGCATTGGAGCCGGCTGGCCATAGATATGCACCGGGACTATCGCTTTGGTCGCAGAAGAAATCACCTTTTCAATCAAAGCCGGATCAATGCAGCGGGTTCCTGGGGTAATATCAACAAATACCGGTACAGCACCTATCCGTTCGATGGCGGCAACAGTAGCAACCGCAGAATGGGACACAGTTATAACCTCGTCCCCGCAACCGATGCCGCAACTGGCAAGAGCAAGAGAAACCGCATCCGTACCGCTGGCCACGCCGAGACAATACTCCGCCCCCAGCCAGGCCGCAAATTCAACCTCAAAAGCCTTAACCTGACTTCCCAGAATATACCAGCCGCTGCGCAATACCTCTTCGACTACCCTGCTGATTTCCCGGGCATGCCGCTCGTACTGCAGTTTCAGATTAGTTACAGGTATCTGCGGTTCACTCATGCCTGTCGCCCCAGTAATGTCGGCCATTCTGCTCATAAAACTGCAATGTTTTTGCAAAACCCTCCCGCAGACCGGTTTTCGGCGTCCAGCTTAATTTTGCCCTGATCTTGCGGTAGTCTGCATAATAATCTCCGATATCAATGGCTTTTCTATCAGCAGGAAAAGGAACCACACGAGATTCTCCACGTCCCGCCACATCTACCAGAAGAGTGGCGGCATCCTTCAGATTGATGGGATCGTCGGCCCCCAGATTAAAGATTTCACCATCAGCCTCTTCGGAAAAGGCTGTCAGCAGCATGGCCTCCACCACATCATCCACATAATTAAAATCACGGATCTGCCGACCATCCCCAAAAACAAGCAGAGGCTCTCCCGTGATGATGTTTCTGATCCAAACCCCCAGAAAAGTCTGCCTGGCATCCTTGACACGCATGCCAGGCCCATATGTATTCGTGAGCCGTAAAACTGAAGATCTGATGCCATACACATTGTTGTAAACTAGGTGATACCATTCCCCTGCCATTTTGTTGATACCGTTTACATCAACAGGGGCTAGCGGATGTTTCTCATCCACCGGAAGATATTGAGGAGCACCGTACAGTTGTCGGGTACTGGCAAAAACCAGTTTGACCGACGGGTTATGTTTCCGGCAGGCCTCCAGTATGGAAAGCTGCGCTTTGGCGTTGATCTCCAGGTCGGGGTATGGGTTGTTCATGGAGTCGATATGACTGGTCTGCCCGGCCAGATTGAAAAGATAATCCTGCCCCTGAATCAGGTATTTCATGGAATGCTCATCCCGCACATCGGAGATATTCACCCTGACTCGTTCCTTGATCGGCTCAATATTCCACAAGTTACCACCGTATTCCGGTATCAGGCTGTCCACAAGGGTTACATCGGCACCCGCCTCAACCAGTCGCACGGCCAGATTGGAACCAATAAAACCAAGCCCGCCGGTGATGATGATTCTAGCACCGCTGAAATCCATACTACCCCCTTTGTAACAGCCTGTTGGCCGCCTGGTTATTGCTGTAGCGGTCAGGCAGCTGATATTTTGATGCCGGTAACGGCCTGAAATTACCTTTGGAAAGAGTTGCGTATACCGAGCGTACTTCCTGCGGCTCATTAGATCCGGGGGCTGTAGATCGAATGCCATGGTCCGCCAGTATGGTCATGCGCCAGTCGCACTCCAGAACCAGGAAGCCGGCCTGTTCTGCGAGGTACCGGAGGCAATCCGGGGTATAGCGCCAGTAATCGATGGGTGATGGGTGATAGGGAAAGGAAAAAACCGTCTCTACGATCAACAGGCTGTCATGTTTCATGATCTGATACATGGCGGCAAATACCCGGAACGGGTTCTGCACATGTTCAATTACATTCAGACATACGGCAGTTCCGAAGGCATTCTGGTAATAATAGGGCAAATCTTCGATGGAGGGATCCCCCTTGTCCGGATTCAACACCAGATAGGCAGGGTCAATGTGGTCAAAGGGGCGCTGCCTCAAGGAGACATAGCGAGCCTGCTGGTCACCGGTTGCGATGGTAAGGTCGTAATCCGCAATACAAGGCTGCTCCATGCCACCCAAGTCTACAAAAGGCTGCCTTATACCGTATTTTTCAATCTGCTCCGTAACAAGCCTGATATCATCCCAAAACATGGCACCTCGCTCTATGCCCTTCTAAAAAGATAGCTAGCCTCGTATTCATCCGCAACCGGATCAGCCTGGTACTGAATGGCATTGATCAATTCCATACCGTTCAGCTGGAATTCCCGTACAAACTCTCCTTCGTTGAAGATCAACTCCACCGTTTCAACACCATAGGCAAATTTCTTCATATGCCGAGTCTGGTTTTTTCTGCAGACAGGCGTTCTGGAGGCGATAACATACATTTTTGCCACTCTAACCGCTTCAAAAACATGCTGTCGCCAATTGGGCACATGCAGCAGAATACCTGAAGAAATCACAACATCGAAATGACGGTCGGCAAAAAACAGGTTGGCTCCATCGGCAGCAAAGAATGTTGCCTTCGGATAATATTCACGAGCCATATCGATCATTGCTTCAGAATAATCAACTCCGGTGTATATTATCCGTCTATTAAGCAGGTATTCCAGTATTTCGTAATAATAACCGCTTGCGCATCCCAGCTCCAGCACTGAATCAGCCCCGGCAACAACAGGAGCCAGCAAATCGGCCAGCACTTTGAATACAAGCGATGTACGGCCATGGTACATCTCATCGAGACTATGCTGTACCAGCCGTCTCTGCTTGGCAGGGATCTCGCTGTTCCTCCATGCCGACAACATGGAATCGGTGATCTCCTGGGGAACAATCTGGGTATGACCATAGCTGACCTTGTCCGTATCAACAAAAGGAAGTCGCTCAGTCTCCCCCTGATAACGGAGATGACGGGAGAGTAGTTCAGCCGTCTGCTCCATGCGCCTGCCATAGGTGTGGTCTTTCAGAGTTCTGGCTTGCCCGGCCATGGCAATGGCTTCCGCCGCTTCGGGATGCGCCAGATAATAGTTCACCAGCGCCGCACACTCCTCGGGTGAACGGTAGGCCACCACCTCCTTGCCGATTTCAAACAGCTCACCAAGATTATCCTTGTAATCGGTTATCAGTAGCGCACCGCAACCGGTTGCCTCGAACAGACGCATGTTGTTGGCATAGTTTTCGGCCACCTCGCCATGGCGGTTTATGGTAATCCGGGAATTACCCAAAATGCTGAACATATCCCGCCCCCAAGCTTCACCTCGATGCCGTGGGATTATCATTGACCCGGCAGGAAGCGTATCGGCACCATACCCCCAGAATTGCGTCACCGTTTTCTCTGCCAATACCTCAAGAAGGCGGTAGCTTTCCACATGTAACGCGGATATGCCGCCGACGAAAGAACAGGCAACTGGCCGCTGAGCGTATGCGGGCATAGCAACCCGTTCCAGCACGCGGGGGTCAAAGGCCAACGGCTGATAATAGGCCGTCAGGCCAACGGAGCGGAAGCGTTCAATATAGTGAGGAAACGAGCTAAACAGAAGATCGTAACAGTCAAATGGTATCTGCTGCACGATCGGCGTGGCGATCTGTCCGACGATCAGGCGGACAAAAGGCCTGATTTTCTGTAGGAACTCACGGCTGGTATTGTTCATGTCCTGCACATATACAACCGACGGATTCAACTGGCGGATTTGTTCGATCAGCAGGTCCTCACCAGTTAAAGAACTGCATTGCTCAATAGCCCAGGCGGTCTGAAGTAGAGCACAATTGGCAATAATATCATCAGCAGGGATACCCGCCTTTGACAACCAGTATGAATAAAAGTCACTATCACCGAAGCACTCCAGCTGCAGGATATTTTTCTGTTTTGCGTAAGGCTCACCTGCAAGCTGCGGATTTCTGCCATAAAGTGCCGTGAGAAAACCGCCATAGTATGTATTGATGAAAAGGCAGCTACATGAATCAGGCGGCCTCGTGTACACGGGCACTGCTGTGCAAATTGCAGAACTGGCGGTTAGTTCTCTGCACTGTTCGTTGTACTTCCGTCTGCCTTGGGCGCTTTCCTGCTCTGCTTGTCTGCTCGTATCGATATTAGCGGCGGGGAAATACAGACAACTTTCCAGGCAGAAATTCGGTGGATTGCCAATAGCAACTTGCTGCCTGAATGCCATGAACCGGCCTGAATTCCAGATGTCCATGGCATCCTGCTGAAAAATGTTACCGAAACAGTTGCTGTTATTGTGATCATAACAGCAGGCAACCACTGAGCCATCCAGAAGAATGGTCATAACATCCCTGGGGTCCGGACAGCCGCTCATGGCTTTTGCTCGAGAAGATTTATCCGGGTACGACTTCCTGACATATTCCGGAAAATCAGAATTGCAAAGATTTGAATGGCCGCCCCGTATATAAGGGGCCTTGAATGAAGCCTCCAGCCCGAACAGTGCACAGAAATTGCGGAAAGCCCTCATTTCATGCTGATTATGCCTGAACACCACAAACTGAGGGGAAATCACTACTCTGTTTCCGTGCTTCTGATTAAGGTATTGCAACATCTTCAGGTTCATCAAGGCTTTGTTTACATCACCGCCAACCCGGTACTGCTGGTAAGTCTCCTGGGTCATACCGTCTATGGAAAACAATATGTCGCGCACTCCGGATAGAATCAGCTCTTCCGCCAGTTGCGGGGTCAGGCACATGCCATTGGTGCTGATATTACAGGCCGTGAACTGAGACGCATACCTGATGATCTGAATGATGTCCGGGTTAAGCATCGGCTCACCCCAGAGGTGCAGGTAAAGGTAGCGGCAATAGGGGCGGATTTTGTCGGCAATAATTCTGAACTGCTCAAAAGTCATGTAACCCTTTGGACGAGTTATCATGCCTCCCCCAATAGCGCATTCCGGGCACTTCAGGTCACATCCCAGCATAGTTTCGACAGAAAAGATTGTTGGCGGAGGGCTAAACGGTAAGAGATGCTCGGCGCTTTCGGACACAGCAGCTTGATCCAGAGCGTTTCCGCTGGCAGAAAAAGCATGATCCACTATTGGATTGCTATCGGTTTTCACCGTATGGTTCCTCCTCTGCCGCAGGATGTTGTCAACCGCCTGTTTTGACAGTCATAAGCCCACGACTAATCGACTTCAACTCTTTTCTAAATCAACAATTATTGACATGGGCACTTGCATCCATGGTTTTCTGCTGTCGGTATACCATGCTGCATTTATAGTTAAACCCTTTGAATGGTCAATTGGATGCATCACAAATGATGACCTGTCGATATTCCAGTACTGCAAAAACTTCATCGTTCCTTCCGTGCTGAACAGGCTTCGGGATAACAAGTCATACAATGTGTCAATTCTTGGGAACCATGTCTGTTCTCCGTGATCTGCGGAACAATGAAAAAAAGGGTCGCTGCAAATTACTCCAGATTCATTTTTAAGAGCTCGTTCCCTCAAAAGTTCGCAACCGTAATCAGGGACAATCAGCCGGAACAGCCCGGATGGTTTCAGTACACGATGGATTTCATTAATGATGTTAAGAAGTAAGCTGGAGTGAATCTGCACAAAGACATCTTCCGACTGAAATACCTCTACAGAATTGTCTTCAAAAGGAAATGGCTTGGTTATGTCATGACAAATATGCCTGTAATCTCCCGGGGTTTTTGATATTCCTTTCCAGCCTTCCGACTCGTGCTCTGAAGGCAATAGCCCATCATATAATTTAAGCGCAGAACCAAAGGGAAATTCGAGAAATTTTGCCTTTTCCGGAGGGCGTCGACAAATTATCCAGTTTGACTGGGGTATGCCACGATGTTGCCCATCAGAAGAGGCATCCCATCCAAACTCCTGAAGATAATACTTGCCCAAATCGCCGTACTGACCAGTCTCGATAATCTCCAATCCTGCCAGTTTTGCCAGCAAATCATACGCATCTTTTCCAAAACGCCAGTAATCACGCTCCATATGACCATCAATATAGGCGTATGGGCACATAACCAACACAAACCCTCCCGGACGGACAATAGAAGCGAGATTCTTCATCATTTGAAAAGGGTCTTCACAATGCTCAAGAATACTGCTGCAAAGAATCGTGTCTACAGAGTACTCCGGGAGTGGCGGCGGGACGGCACAAAAATCGCCAACGATATCAACCGGCGATGAATACTCCCCCTTGGTAATGATTTTGTCCGACAGGTCGCTGATAATTATTCTGGAAACATCCGGAAGATCATACAGATAATCATGCCAATACCGTGGGGTAGACATATCAAGGACGGTACCTTTTATCAGAGAACGATATTTCCATAGCCACTGTTCTTCAAAGACACTATGCACCAGCCCTTTTTTTTCATATGGCCCAACAAAGCTGGAACCTGGAAAATAGTTACGCTTGATTTTGTCAATAAGCTGGCTTGCCCTAGAACACATAGACTCGTTTGAACTCGCTTTCATAAAAACACCATTCCTGATCAATTCTTGTAAAATGCTCTTATTACAGAAACAACCTTTTCAGTCTGCTCTCTGGTAAGTTCGGGATACATGGGCAGACTGAGGATGTTCCGGGCCTGATCTTCCGCAACCGGGAAACTGCCTGGTAAAAGACCAAGTTTGCTGGCAGCCGGTTGCAAATGCAGCGGCAGAGGATAATGCACTTTTGTGTCGATGGAATGTTCCTTGAGAAAATGCTGCAGTTGGTCACGCCGGTCGGCTTGAATGACAAAGGTCTGGTATATTGCAAATTCATGCGGTAACTCATCCGGCACCCTGACAACATCCCGCAGATGCTCACGATAGAACGATGCAATCTCACGGCGAGCTTTGATCCAATGATCGAGACGCCCCATCTTGACCAACAAAATCGCGGCCTGCAGTGTATCCAGTCTATGGTTGCCACTCCAAAATTCACATTCGTTACGATTTTTCATCCCATGGTTGCGTGCTTTCAACAACTGCTCATGCAGGCCGGGATCATTGGTGGTAATGACGCCACCATCTCCAATCGCGCTGAGTACCTTCAATGGATGAAGGCTGAAACAACCGGCCATTCCAAAACTGCCAACCTTTTTACCGCGATAGCTCGCCCCAACCGCCTGGGCGCAATCCTCGATCACATGCAGCCCATTCTGTCCGGCCAGCTTCATGATCGGCTCCATGTCTGCCGGACGGCCAGTAAGGTGAACCGGGATAATGGCCTTGGTTCTGCTGGTTATGGCGTTCTCGATCCGGGCGGGGTCAATCGTATAGTGGCTGTTGACATCTGCAAAGACCGGCTTGGCTCCGGACAATGCGATACAAGAGGCTGAAGCCAGGAAAGAATTTGGGGCCGTTATCACCTCATCCCCTGGACCTATGCCCAATGCTTGCAACGTCAGCACCAGAGCGCTGGTTCCGTTATCAACTCCGATGGCTTGGCCGACACCGCAATATGAGGCAAAGCGCTGCTCGAAAAGGATGTTTTCCGGCCCAAGTATGTACTGGCCATGATCCAGAACACGCTCCACTGCCTTGATAATCTCCGGCTTCAGTTCTGCATGCTGCAGCTTCAGATTTACGAACGGCACCTTGATATCATTTTGCGATCTGTCCATAAAACCCTTTCCGGATAAAACTACTTAAGCAACTCCATGAATCTCAGATAGTAATCCCCACTGTAGTTCAGCCGTTTGAACCGAGTGAGCCACTGTGCCTCGCTGTCAAAAGTCAAGCTTGTAACCCCCCAACCCTTTATGTTTTCATATTCCTCTACAGTGCGGTAAGAACCGACACGCATGAATACATCCCGCCTTGATACGCGCATCATTTCCAGTATGGCCCTGTCCACACCGACAGAATCAAGGTTGTTGATGCAGTCGATACTGATAACAAGATCGAATGCAGAATCAGGATAATCCAGTTTGTCAGCACCCATGACCCTGAAGTTGCCAGCTATCTCTTTCGGAACATTGGAAATAGCATATTCGCTGATGTCGCAACCATGAACATTCGTGATCCCGAGCCGGTAAAATTCATACATTAGATAGCCCTTGGCGCACCCCACCTCAAGCACTCTGGAGCTTTCAGTCAGTTTATAATGTTCAATCATCTCCTCTGCAACCGGCTTCCATCTGCCGTCATAGAAATAGCCACCGTATCCTGTCTCGCCATCGAAATACTCTTTGCCGTACTGTTTGAGAGTTTCGACCTGGGCCACTGTCAGCTTCAGCCGTTTGTCAACTCTGTTTCCCCTTGTTGTTTTCGGCAACCTGCTGAAAAAATCCAGATGCATGAAATCAGTTCTCCATTTATATGTATCAGATAGCATGCGCGGCCTAACTGCCGGAATGCGGCATAACAGCCTCAAAACAATCATTTCCCCTGATTACCGTCTCGCTCTCCCAGTCAAGAACAGTAATCCTGCCTCCGGTGACCGCCACTACAATCGCACCCTGATCTACAGAAAGCACTGTACCGGGCCTAGATGAACTTTCATCGAAAACCATGCTGCTTTCGGGTTGTGCGACTTTCCAGATATGGACCTTATGTCCTTTATACATGGCGAATGCCCCGGGATACGGGCGGGTCAACGCCCTGACAAAATCATATATGCGCTTTGGCGACTGATACCAGTCAATCAACCCGTCCTCGGGTTTACGCGGAGGGGTGTACAAGGCCTGCGCCTCATCCTGCGGAGTCCCGGTCAGCCTACCTTCACAACTGAAGCGCCGAAGCACATCCCTCAGCAGCTTGCACCCAGTTTCCTCGATCTTGGGGCGGACATCATAAGCGGTCTCCGCTTCAGAGATGTCGAAAAAATACTGCCCGATGATATCCCCGCTGTCCAGCCCATCAGAGACATAGTGACATGTCACGGCACCTTCTGTTTCACCGTTGATGATCATCCAGTTTATTGGATGCGCACCGCGATATCGCGGCAACGGCGCCCCATGCATGTTTATCGCACCGTAGCGTGGAATATTAATGATATTCTTTTTCAACAAGTTATGGTACTCGCCAACCACTATCAGATCTGGTGATAAAGCGCCGATCATCCTGTCGATAACATCATCCAGCCGGTTATGCCTTACCGTAACAATCCCATACTTCCTGCAGTACTCCAGCATCTGTCCGGTACGCACAGCTAGATTCCCACTCCCCTCATGCCAAAAGACGGCCAACAGTTCGCTCTCCTCATGGCAGACAGCTGCATAGCCCGGATTATGCCCCAGATAGACGGTCCGCATGTCTCTCTTAGAGGAAGTTCGGATGGTTCTGAGGATTAGGTGACAACAGATCCGCGATTATCAGGTTTAACGGATCCATGCGACAGCCGATCGGGCAGCTGCTGACATCGAGCCTTTGCAGCAGCTCCCTGCGCCGTTGCCCGTCCCAGACAGACTGGAACGAACCGGTCTCCATGACGTTGCCTATGCAGAAGTCATCTTTCCCGTGCATGTTGCCACACACATACAACTTACCGTCCGGGTCGAGAAAGGTGGTGAAGGCCTGTCCGTGGCATTTGCTGTAACCGCGCCGCGGCCCCTTGCTGTTGAGGACCCTGTCAAACTGCGATAACTTCGCATAGACCTTGAAGGAATCATCTTCCTGTTGTTTGGTCTCCTCCATTAGTTTCAGCACCTGATCAAGAGGCACCTCGTTCTCTTCATGCGCCATAATAGCCGGATTCTTGTAGACAGGCTTTAAGGCGAAATAATCGACCCCGATCATTTTCCAGAACCGGCAGGCCTTCTCAAGAGATTGCCAGTTGTGATGGCTCACTGAAAACTGTACGCCAATAGTGGGAAAGGGCCGGCCACCCCTTTTTGCAAGCAGAGTTGCAACATTGCTAACGATGCGGTTGAAATCGTTGCCGGGACGACCGGCATGATGGATGGCATTATGTTCTTCCTGATCAGCTGCGGAACAGGAAAGGCGCATGAAGGTGTGCGTATCTATAACGGCCTGCATCTTTTCTTCATTCAGCACAGAACCATTTGTGAACAGGCCGACATCGACCCTGGCTGCCTTGATCTCCCTGGTGATGGCTGCAAAATCAGGATGCAGTGTCGGCTCACCTGTCCCGACCAGGGTTATGGCCTTCAGGCCGAGCTGGGCGGCCTCCTTGACGGTGTTGATGATCATGGCCGGCGGAGCAAAATCGTTGTCATTGTAATGGGCGGAGATGGTATCATATCCATAGCACCAGATGCAGGCATGGTTGCAGCAATTGGTAAGCCCGACGATCATGTGAACCGGGTAGCAGTCACCCCTGTCCAGAAAGCTGTTTAATGCCTTGGTATGATAGAAAACTTTCTCAAAGCTCAGTCTGTTCATATAGCCGTCTCCGTTCAACGCTCACGCAAGCCGCTTGTTCTGATCAACCACATACCTCTTTTGAACCGCCACGCGAGCATTTCTGGCAAACTGTTCCACTTCCTCTGGCGACACCTTGAAAAATTCAGCCGACCGTTGCCTTTTTTCAGGGGAACTGAAGTTTATGCGATCCCATTCGTATACTCTCAGCATTTCCAAGTCAAACGGTGCAAACTGGTCAGTCAGCAGCCAGCCCCGCGAGCAGCCTGCTCCTGATTCAAAGCTGAAATCATTGACCAGATAGTTTCGCCCCAATGACTCATAATATAGCCTTGTTTTCGGCAATGGCGTTGCAATTGAAAAATGGCAATATATTTCAAGGCTTTCTGCAAACCGCATGGTTTGTCGTATCTCATCCCAGCTTTCACCCGGATTGCCAATGACAAAAAGGGCGGCACATCGGAATCCAAGCTGAAGAGCATAACTGACTATTTCCGGGACATTTTCGACAGAGAGCGGCTTGCCCATTATTTCTCTCAGCACCCTGTTGCAACCAGACTCTACGGCAAATATCAATGTAGTGCATCCGGCAGCCTTCATCAGGTCGAGCAACTCCTTATCAAGCCTATAAACAGCTATGTTGGCCGGCTTGAACTGGATATTGAAACCACGTTCGATCATGCCGCGAAAGAGTTGTTTGGCCCGCTGCCGGTCAAATATCAGGTTATCATCATAAAATACTATTTCCCTGACGCCGTATTCACTTATCAGGTACTGTATCTCGTCCAGTACGTTGTCCACCGAGCGGCATCTGAATTTATGCCCGGCAATATGCTCAACCGCACAAAAGTTGCATCCCGCAGGGCATCCCCTTGAAGTGTAAATTTTAGCGACAGGTGTCGCATCCCGCGTATCGGTAAAACTGAATTTTTCATCCGAGTAGCAATACTTCTTAAAATCGATAAGGTCCAGTGCCGGAAACGGAAGTGCGTCCAAGTCCTGAATAAAGCTACGCTGAGGCTTAATTATCAGTTCCCCGTTTATTCTGTAAGCCACGCCATCCATGCTATCCGGCAAAACGGCATCCCCCAGACACTTCAGAAGTTCACCCAGTACCTGTTCGCCTTCTCCCAACACGCAATAATCAATGTCCGGGTTTTTCATGGCATGTTCCGGCATAAGCGTACAGTACACTCCTCCAAGAATTATGGGAGTACAAGGCAAGCATTTCTTTATCCCCTTTGCAAGAGCATGGGCATGGATGGAATATTCTACGGCAAGACAGGATATGCCGATAAAATCAGGATTAAGATCTGCAATTTTTACCAGAGCCTTTTCCATCTGCAGATTATCAGCATTGCAGTCCAGTATTTTGACATGATAATGACGTCTGAGAATTGCCGCCAGCAAACAGACATTGTATGGATATAGTTCCCACCCTGCTGCTGAGAACCAGCGACTATTAGGAATTATGAATAACAATGTTTTCAAAGGCTACTCCGATAGGTCGTGAAATGTATACAGCAGTTTCACAACACTAAAGATATCTTCATCCGACATATCCGGGGTGATCGGCAGTGAAGCACCTCTCTCTGCCAGGATACGTGAATTCATGTTATCTGCGCCATCATGCGGATATGACCACGAAAGCAGACCGGAGGGGAGCGGGTTCCGGATCAGTATTCCGCACTCGTTGGCATAACTGACCAGTGCCGAGGAGTTAGCGGCACAGATGATAACATATCGATAGCAGGAACTTGCACGCTCATTGAATGAGGCCGGCCTTCTGATAAATCCCAGCTGTTCCAGACGGCTCAATTCGCTGTTGTATATCCGGGCTATGCGCCGGCGTTTGTCTATCATGCCCGGCAATTTATCCAGCTGTACAAGGGCTATTGCCGCAATCAGGTCGCTCAGCCGGTAGTGGTATGCGTGGCTGCCGATGAGCCCGTAACGAAGCGTCTGCAGCGCATCAAGCATTTGCGGCCCATTTGCCGATACGCAGCCCCCTTCGCCGGCTGCGACCAACTTGCTCCCTTCGTAACTGAACACTGCCAGCTTTCCAAAAGAGCCGGCCGGCATTCCGCGATAGGAGGCCCCGAGGGCATGGGCACAGTCTTCAATCAGTGGCATATCCAAGCTGAGGAAGGCGTCAATATTTGCTGGACAGCCAAACATGTGTGGAAGGATGACAGCTTTGCTGCTACTGTTCAGCCTAGAGCGAACCGATTCAATCTCCAGACTGTAGTCGTCCAGATTGATGTCGCAAAACACCGGAGTCCCGCCAGCCATCTTTACGCAGTCATACAGGCAGCGACAGGCAAAATCAGGGATGATGACCTCGTCCTGACTTTCAGAAATACCAAGCGTCTTTAGCGCTAGATGTAGACCAAGCGTACCGGTGCTGGTCGGCACACCACCAAGACCACCCGCCATTTGCGCTGTTTTTGCCGCCAGATAGGCGGCCAACTCACCCTCATTGACCATCTTGCCGGCCAGTATTTCTGCAAGTGCCGCCGCCTCCCGGTTGTCAAACGAAGGTATCGTATGCGGAATCACCCTGTTCATACTTCAACTCCCGATCCTGTAAAGTGGGAAGAATTCAGAGTCTGGATCAATGCCATCCTTATCTTGCCTTATCTTGCAGAGCTGCCGATAAAAATCAAGATTGTGGATGCGCCGACCAACATAATAGGGAACTCTGGACCTGGAAAACTTTCCCTTGAAGTCACAGATGGAAGCGGCCCCTCCTCCGAGATGCAAATAGCTGAAAGATTGTTCCTTGCACCATTTGCTCAATGAGCAGACCATCAGGTCGTTGGGCCTTGCATGCTGGCAACTAGCGGCATAGCCGGTCAGATGATGGTAAGCCCCCCCGTGACGGTGGAGCAAAATCGAGGCCGAAACAGGCTGCTTTTCACTGTCTGATACGAAAAATAACGAAGCATCCTCACACCCAGTCAGCAAAGCGTGGAAGTACGTCGAGGAAAAATAAAAATAACTCTTGGCTGAGCGTCGCTGCATAGTCTCATGGTACAGGCCGGTGAAGCGGTCGATATTGCCGCTGTCGGCCTCGACCTGCGAGAAGCTCAGTCCAGCCGTCCAGGCGGTATTCAGGTT
This sequence comes from Geobacteraceae bacterium, assembly GCA_021286935.1. Taxonomy (GTDB): domain Bacteria; phylum Desulfobacterota; class Desulfuromonadia; order Geobacterales; family Pseudopelobacteraceae; genus Trichlorobacter. The sequence continues at coordinate 65,841 of JAJTBI010000005.1, read as the reverse complement.
CTTTCTTACGGAAGAGTGCAATTCACCGAAGATTTCACCCTCCGGCTTTGCCAAGTCTATGTATATGTTATCGCAGCTCTTCTTGACATTATAGCTACCGGAGAACTTGCCGGCTTCCGACAGGAACGGGTCAAACCTGACAAACTCCGAGACGATGTTATTGCCTCTGCAATACTCCGCAACCGAATCAAATAATCTTTCGGTAAGTCGGTCATAGTCCATTTCATCTGACGCATTGCTCAGAATGGACGAATACTCGTACGGCGAGATAATATCCCGGACTTCCATATTCAAATCATGGAAGCAGGTCAAATCGTTGATGCGCCTGACTACATAGGTGCACATGGCAAACCGCCCCTGCTCCGAATAGACCATTACACAGACTGGGTAGCCTTCGCCGATCAATGCGGCCTTCAGATAATCGGGGCTATTGAAGACGCTCTGCCCTTTTACGGTTTCGGCAAAGAGACGCTCATACTCGGCATCATCACGGCCAATGGACAGAACCCTGAATGTATGACTAAAGCTGCTCATAAAATCTGATCAATCTGGGTGCCTGACCGGCAACCGCCAGTTTCATGGAGGTTTTTGCCAGCTCTTCCTGATAAGATTGGACATAGTCGCGGATTACTCCGGCATATTTCGCATGATTTTTGATAAAAAAACCGAAGTCAACCAGCACATGATAACGTTTGACCAACCAGCACAGAAATTTGTTCTCCTGATCCATGATAATGACCAGCCCGGCATCTATGTAATCAAAAGCCTTGTTCCCGATGGAATAAACTCGCTTCTTCTGTGTATATATTTCCTGACTTGTTTCGGCAATGCCAGGTGGAGCACAGATCAGGCCGGCATGATGGCGCTCTTGCAACTCTTTTATCAAAGTTTCATACGGCAGTTCTTTGAATTCGATCCGTGTATTTTTTAATAAGATGTTGCCCAGATAGTGAGCCAGCTTGCCGGTAAGGTTGGCTTTATACAAGGTGCTGCAAATAGATCCGTCCGAAAGTTCAATGGCGACCTGCAGATGGTAATTAGCGGCTTCACCAATACCGGCGTCCGGGTCCACGTACAGGTTGCCCACATTAGCAATGCAGAGATATTCACTTTTCTTTGTTTCCCGCCTGCCAACAGAAAAATAGTCCCAGCAGTAATCAGTGAAAAAAATCCTGCGTCCCCTGTAAACATAGCCCAGGTGCCGTTTTGCATATTGGGTTTCCAGGCTTCTGCAGCACAGACCATCGGCATTTTCCAGGCAAAAACGCTCTAGGTGATACTGGGCAAACTGATGGTCTGTCAGCGCAGGCAGTTTTACCATGCCGGCCATAACATCGTAATCGTCAAAGACGACTTTGCCGGGCCGGTAGACGATAAATGCAGATGAGGTTGAAAAATCCCACCTGGAAAACAGATGAAAGACTGCCGGGGACAATGTATGCGCAATACAGAGCGCCTCCAGCGGCGAGTTGTATTGGAAAACTTGGCTGAAATATTCTGGTGCTTTGAAAGAGGCTGTTCCGCTATGCAGTAGTATCGTATCCCAGCCATTCCGCTTCAGTCCATATGCCAGCTTGGCTTCCCTTGACATTGGCAGATCTGAAACAAAAACTGCCTGCTTCTGGATACGCTTACGGGAGGCTGCTGCCGAAACTGCCTGAATAAGCGCACGGTGCATATCCGCCAGCTCTTGATCAGGTATCGGCTGTAGTCCGAAGATCTGCTTCAGCAAACAGATTCCCTCCAGATCAAGCGGCCCACTGCAAAGAGTTTCTGGCGTATGACGGTAATGTGGCATGGCATCAGACATCTGATGATCTCGGGTATATGACGGGAAAGAGCTTGAATGAATTGTTAGCGCTAGCCATGCAACGCCACGCACGCCTCTACAATGCAAGACAGGTCGAGATTCTCCATGCAATCCATTCCGTTCAAACAGCTTGGGCTGTAACATGGCATGTGGGGGCACTTCGTGCCGGCTATCACATGCTTCCCACGCCTGTAAAGAAAGATTTCCGTGGGGTCTGTCGGACCATAAAGCCCGACAAGGTTCTTGTCCAGGGCCAGGGCCAGATGTACTCCAAGACTATCCTGAGAGATGATAATTTTGCACGAATTGATCCAGTCAATGTATTCATGCAAATCCTGAAGTCCCTGTTGAAAAGAAACCTTGTACCCCTGCCGCTTCAACAGTTCTGCAAGCTGGTCCCATTTCTGCTTCGACATCATTTTAGTCGGCCACTTGGAACCGGCCATGTAGTTCAGGCCAACATCAAAGCACTCCTCATTACAGGGGCGGTATCCAAGAATATACTCCTGTGACTTCCACTCCACACCGATCATCTCGATCAACATCTTCTGCCACAGTTCTCCAGTTTTTTTCCCGTCCTTTTTGTCGTTGATATAACTTATGAAGCTCATGCCTCGCTCATAGCAATGATAGGAACCCTCCGTACTATCAAAACGAAAACCGTAGCGGGTCCAGGCATCGATCATGTCTGCCAGCGCCGCAACCCCTGGCACTTTTTCAAGGTTGACAAGCACATCAAATTTTTCACGCATAAGCTGAAATGGCACAAACTCGTCCCATACCAGAATTCTGTCAATCAAGCCATTGCCTCTCAAGAGCGGTTCTGACTGTTCCGACGTCAGCCAGGTAACATGGCACTCCGGGAATTTTTCCCTGAGTCCCCACAATATAGGCGTTGTGCGCAGCACATCACCCAGGCTCGGTACTTTGCCGATCTCCTGGTCCAATGTTTCAGAGTACCCCATCTTGATGATCAGAACTTTGGTTTTCATAGATTGTCCAATCCATTGATCGAATCCGGCAACTCCAGTCCGAGCATTATATCAACAAGCCCAGCCCCGATACCAAATCGCCGGACAAATCCTTCAAGTCTTTTGAAAACGGCTTTTTCCCCATGTTGTGCGGACAGCTGTCGGAAGTCATGTATCAGTAGTGGATTGTCAATATCCAGCCCATACAGGTAGCAACGAGAATACTCGAACCGCAGTTTTTGAAGTGCCTCTCCCTGTGCCTCTGTCAGCCTGATTTTAAGAAGCTTATGAATTGTATATTCGGGCAGATTGTACCTGATCACAAAATACCACCACTTCTGCAACCTGGCTATTTCATCAGCATGATCAATCTGAAGGCAGGATTTAGCAAAAAAGCTGTCCGCATATGACTCACCGTCATCAGGGATAAATCCGTTCCTGGCGCAGTACTCTGCCATACGTGTGTTCGGGTAGGGCTGGAAGATGGATACCCAGCTGTCATCCACCCTGTTCAGCCTGTTGAACTCCAGCGTATTCAAGGCGTCAGCCAGAGAGTCCCTGACCGGCAGGCCGATCATGTTCTGCATGCGGCATTTGATCCCGTATTTCCGCATCAGCTCTATTCCGGCTATGACCTGGTCATTTCTCACATGTCCGCGATTCAGTATCTCACACTGTACAGCCGGATCCGCTGATTCTAAAGCAAAATTGACCATGAACAAGCCTGCCTCTTTTAGCAGCACGACAATTCCTTCATCGAGCAGATTGAGGCTAAAACTGCAGAGAAACGGCAGGCCGATTTCAGTCGTATAACGTTTGCAGAACCCCTCAATCCAGCCACGGTCAAACAGAAAATTGTCATCTATGAACAGCACCTGCCGAAGCGGATATACACTTCGCAGCTTCGCTATTTCTTCCAATACACGATCAACACTGAGCTTCTGAAGAAAATGCGGCTGGCCGCTGAACATCTGCTTCCAGGTATGATTATAACAGTAGCTGCAGGAGTAGGGGCAATCACGGCAAGTAATGATATTTTTCATCGGATTGTCGCGGAATTCTGGATAGCGATAGAACAACGCCCGATCCGGGAAGACAAGCTTTTCAAGGTCCGCCAGTGGATATCTCATGACGCGCTCGCCAGTCCTGCCTTCAACAATATCAACAATGGCCTGTTCTCCCGGTCCGACCACAATATAGTCAGCAGTCTCAAGCGGGATGCTGTCAGCAAAAAAGGTCGCATGGGGGCCGCCGGCAATAACCTTGAGATGATATTGTTTCTTTAAGTTTTCTGTAAGAGACAGTATGGAACGGTGAGCGCCTGTTACCAGACTTACGGCCAGATAATCCGGCCTGAAATCAGCAATAACTTCATCAATAGATTCTCTCTCCAGCCAGCAGAGCCTGGTTTCATGCCCTGCATTCAGCAGCGAGGCCGACAGGTACATGATGCCCAGTTTTTCATTACGCAAGTCGGACTCTATGAACAGGATCTTAGACATTCCCCCGCCGATCTTTCCAGAATTAAATCATATAAAATTGATATGCTTGACTTGCGGGTGCCTGATATCGCACAAGAAACTATTAGTTGCATCAGGGCGGCAACTGGCAGGACATGCATGCACATCAATTCTGTTTTCAAGAAAGTCCTTTATCTTTATGCGTTTTTCAGAGTTCCAGATTTCACGAAAACTATGCAGATAAATCGAGCCATAGGCGAAATCCTCAAGCTCCCAGTAAGGCAGGCAGCTACTGATGACACCTGCCGAATTAAGTACTGTAATGAAACTAGTTCCGAAGCAGTGGTCATAACTGCGCTTGCCGTAGTTCTGAAAAGTGTTGCGTCTTGCAAGCACAGAGAAGGTGCTGTCGGAACGCCTTTCTGCCTTGGCCAGTGTGGCGTCTATTTCCTGCAGTTGAAATTGATTATTCAGTTGATATGTCTGTGATACACGCTGCATGAAAGGCTTTATGCACAGATAGTCAACACCGCAACATTTGAGAATTTCCGTTGCAGTTTCAAGAAATGCGATATTTTCCGGTAACAGTACAAACTGGCTGCCAATATCAACCGCCCAGCGATTGGAATTGCGCAGTTCCACCGCTTTTGTGATATTATTCACCACCTTGTCATGCACATCCGCTTTTACCGAATGCACAGCAGCATAATTTTCGCGGCCTCCGCCATTGAAGCTGAAACGGACAAATGTCAACAGCGGCAAAAGCTGCTCTGCCATTTGGGCATCAAGTAATTGTCCATTGGTGAACAGACCGACATCAATCCCCTTTTCCTTGGCCCTTGCAACAAACGGCACAATATCCGGATGCAGCAGCGGTTCACCTTCGCCCGCAAACAACATACTCCTCAAACCGCACTCCGCAAGCTCATCAATCAGCTCCAGCATCCTGACTGTTTCAAGTTTGCGGTTAGGGTATCCAATATAATCATAGGCACAGAATACACACCTGTGGTTACAGCTACCTACAGGACTGACTTCAATATAGAGCGGAAAACAGTCTCCTTTGGTCATGTACTCCTGAACCCTGTCCAGATGGTACATCAGCTTGTGCCCCTCAAAACTGAAACTTTTCATCGTATATCCCGTATTTCCACGCTGGTATGTCCGAAGACCTGAAAGCGGTTGGTCTTGATCTTAACATCACAAGGGTTGCAGCTTCCAAAACTTGAACAACTCCTAAATTTGTCAATGGAATTCTCGTTGAAATCAGGATCAAGGATATGTGCTATCGGATCTCTTCCGTTGTACAGATCGGCGTGGCATTTATATACATATCCTGCTGGATCAACAATGATTTCAGTTGTGCGACATACGCAGGTACGCATCGTTTGCCCAGTAGCACAATTGTCATATTTGAATGTTCCGAACATTTTCCCACCATACTCTCCCAGAAACTCCTTCATCCTGAAATCAAGTCCTAACTCAAGGCAACGTCGTTGCGTTTCCTGAATATGCATGCGAAGCTGCGGATCGGGGTGTTCAATACCGTACAGCCCGACCCGAAAGCCGGCATCACGAAGTTTTATGGTTTTAACAATCAGGTCATCGATGTCATTTTGACCTGGATGATAACTGACCCGGATAGCGGCGTAAGGTGCCTCGCGAGTGAAGCGCCAGAGTGGAACATTCTTAATGAACACATTAACATCAAACATGAGGTTGGTCATAAGGTCCATCTTCAGTTCAGGCTTGACCTCATTCACGAAACGGTAAAAACCTGGATAAAGCGTCGGTTCTCCACCTTGGAGCGTTAAAGGGAGATCAGCCCGCAACAGAAGCCGGTTGGCTGACCTGATCCAGTCTCCTACATCCAGAGCTCGCCGATCAGCCTGATTAAAACGATTATTGCTGTTGTGTAAGTTGATACAGTAAGGACAGGCGAGGTTACAGGCCAACGTCAGGAAGAAAGCGACATAATTATGGTGTTCTTTGGGAGTTATTGGGGGCAGAGCTGTCATCTGTCCATCACAAAGCCTAATTTACCTACATCGACACCACTACTTAATATACGCTGATACTGCACTAGCAAAAAAAAGGGGTTAAATGGCAATAAATTACGATCTACCGCCCATGCAAAATGCCGTTCAAAAATGAATAAGTACATAAAAAGTGTGTGGCCAAGCACGCCTGAAACGCAAAGCACCAAAATATTCATTGCTCCTCGCATGTAAAACATTCAACATCAAAACAGATGGTGTGAAAAAACGGCGTTTGTACCAGTCACCTAGGTAATGTACTGCTAAGTGGATCGTTGCAACGCTTCCCGCACCTCACTGTTCCATGGCTCAATCTCCAATACCCGTCGATAGAACATTTTAGCTTCATCAGGTCGATCAACAGCTTGGCAGATTCGCCCCAAGGCGGTAAGTACTTCGACGTTACGTGGGAATTGCCGGAAAAGTTCAAGATACATCTGGATGGCATCATCCGCCCGACTGGCGGCAACAAAATAAAAATCAGCAAGATTCATGGTGAAATTAAGATTGCCCGGTTCAAGTCTGACGGCCTGTTCGTAAGCAGCCTGTGCAGCAGTAACATCTCCAAGACTATAGGCTACCACCCCGAGGTCGTTGTGAGCCATAGCAGAACGAGGATTAAGTTCAATAGCCTGCTCCAGAAGCTTCCGGGCTTCAGTAGCCTGATTTTGCAGCATCAACTCCCGTGCCTCTCCAACCAGTTGCTCGGTTGACTTGGCAGGATGCGGCGACGGTGAAGGCACAGAGGTCGGCCCCGTCTGCTGCAACGCAAGGGCCTGCCTCGCTTCCTTGTTCCAAGGTTCCAGCTCTAAGACGCGGCGGTAGAATATTTTGGCTTCATCCGGACGGTCAACTGCCCCGCAGATATGGCCAAGACTGATCAGGGTTTCAACATCACGTGGTTTTTCTCTATGAAGATCAAGGTAAATACGGATCGCATCATCAGCTCGATTCATCTCAGCAAAGTAGAGATCTGCCAAATTTCTTGCATACAGGGTATTGCCAGGCTCTAACTGGACCGCTTTCTCATAGCATGCCTGAGAACCGGCAAGATCGCCGGATCTGTACCTGACAACTCCAAGGTCGTTGCAATACAGTGCCTGGGAAGGTTGGCGCTTTATCAGCTCCTCCAGTATGGCTGCAGACTCCGAAAGTTGCCCCTCGGCTGTCATATTTTGGGCCTTTTGGTACAGTTCTGCTTCATTTTCAGGCGCTATTTCTACCGCTAAAGACGCTGCATGTGGCTCTAATTGTATCCTTTCTGGTGAGGATTCCAAGATGCGTGAACCGGCCAGTGCAGCCCCCAGTTGCCCCAAAGCAATCAGAGCTTCGGTATCTCTCGGATTGCGCTTCACTACTTCCAGATAAATATCAACCGCTTCTTCAAGCCAGCCCAACTCAACTGCATAAAAATCCGCCAAATTCTTTTTGAACAGCGTATTTTCTGGCTGCAATCGAGCCGCTTTTTCATGGTAGGCCAAAGCAAGTGTGGAATTTCCAGCTTGATGATACAACACACCAAGGTCATTATGGGCCAATGCAAAAGAAGGAAATGTTGCAAGAAACTCCTTGATTCTTCTGATGGCCTCTTCAGGTGTTAGACCCTGCAATGAGGCACTCAACCGATCATAGACCGCCCCTTCGTCATGTACCGTAGTTTCCATCAGCATAGCACTTGTCACATCACACTCCTTTGGATTGGACTTCGAGTTTACTAAAAAGCTTTCAGTGCAAAGCCATCATATTCATTTGCACTTGTATCCATTGACCGACCAGAGGCATCTTTGCCTTTAAAACCGAAGACGAGGTGAGAAGGGTCAATAGTAGCATTCCCTTCCTCATTTTGTGCAACTCTGAACTTAATGGTCGCCTCTTGTGTCAGGTCATTGTACACAACCGACAACGGTATGGAAGGAGGTGCCGCATCGCGTGACGTATAGGGCATGGTGTTGTTATAATAACCGCCCACTCCACCTTTAGCGCGAGTTATGGACCAGTTAAGAGGGTTTGTAACCGACGCGATATCCATTTTTTCCGAAAATGTGAACGTTGCAGAAAATTCCTTTGAGCTGTTCGGTGCAACAAGACTCGGGTCCAATGCCCAGAGCGGAGTCCCCGCCCCCATCAGTTCGCTGAAACCGCCGCTTTTTGAAGTATCCATTGTTACTATTTTAGGCTTATTGATCACATACTTCAGGTCTTGAGCCAAGCTATAATCTGAACTATTCAAAAGACTTAATTGTGCCTGAGCTTTTTCTGTTTCTCCCATTCCATTATACGCCACCCCAAGCTCATAATTTGCGCTTGGGAATTTCTTTTTGAGTTCAAGCGATTTTTCAAGGTTTTTCGCCGCATCTTCATACTTACCTTGTTTATTATAGAGCATCCCCAGGCTGTAGTAGACGTTCCCATCCTTAGGAGAAACCTTCTGCGCTTTTTTAAACTCAGCTTCAGCTTCGTTAAGGCGATCCGTATTCAGATATAAATGCCCCAATGTATAGTCCGCAACCGGATTCAGTGGATCCATGCGGGCAGCTTTCTTCAAGCTTTTTTCAGCTTCAGTATAGTTTTTATCCTGAATATAGGCGTTACCAAGATCCACCAGCGAATTGACAGAGAGTGGCTGAAGCCTGACATTCTCCTTAAACTCCTTGATCGCTTCCTTAGTCTTACCTTGAGAAAGATATATGTTGCCAATGTACTGGTGAGCCGTGTAGTTCTCACTGTCAAAGGCCAACGCCTTTTTGAACTCTTTTAATGCAGCATCCTGATTGTTATTTTGCAGATAACGTGCAGCTTGCTGAATAGCGTAATTGGCAAGGTTCGCCCTTTGGCTCTGGGCAGCCAGCGCTCCAGCAAATATAGCATCTGAAGATTGGTCAAAGAATGAACTCATGGCAGTACCCTCCTTCCAATAGGGTGCAGTATACTTTTCGGCAGTTGCTCTTGTTTAGTTAAACTCTATCGCCGTTTCTCCGGCTTCTCAATCCCATGTTTGTCGATCCGATATTGCAACGTTTTATAACTGAGCCCCAGAATCGGTGCAGCCTTGCCGATTACCCAATCGGCACGTTCCATCGCCTTAAGGATCAGCGCCTTTTCCAGCTCCTCAAAATTGATCCCCTCCGGCGGCAGTTCAAAGGGGACCATAACCCCCTCGCTCAGGCTGCTGATTTCAGTCGGCAAGTCCTCCGGCTGGATGATGCTGCCTTCTGCCATCAGCACGGCCCGCTCAATGACTGACTCCAGCTGGCGCACGTTGCCGGGCCAGGTGTAGTTCATCAGCTGCTTAAGGGCTGGCTTGGATATCCCTTCAACGGCAATACCTGACGCCTCACGGTATTTTTTTACAAAGAAGTTTGCCAGGGTGGCGATATCGCTGCCCCGCTCCCGCAGTGGCGGCAGGTTGATCCGAATGACGTTCAGGCGATAGTAGAGGTCTTCGCGGAAGGTTCCCTTTTTTATTTCCTGTTCCAGGTCACGGTTGGTGGCAGAGATAATGCGTACATCAAGTGGCAGGTTAATTTTGCCCCCCACGCGACGGATCTCTTTTTCCTGAATAGCCCGCAGTAGCTTGGCTTGCATGGAGACGTTCATTTCACCAATTTCGTCCAAAAAAACCGTCCCGCCGTTGGCAGCTTCAAGAATACCGATCTCCCGGGCATTGGCCCCGGTGAAGCTCCCTTTTTCATGACCAAACAGTTCACTTTCAATCAGGGTTTCAGGGATAGCGGCACAGTTAATGGCCATAAACGGCTGCTCCTTGCGAGGAGAGCGATCATGCACGGCACGAGCCACCAGCTCTTTGCCGGTACCGGATTCACCATAAACCAGTACCGTTGATGAGGTGGCGGCAATCTTTGTGACAATCCGATACACCTCTTTCATCTTGGGATGCTCGCCAATGATGGAAGAGATCCGTTCTATCTCAGCGACCCGCTTCTGCAGCACCCGGTTTTCCCGTACCAGGGTAATCCGTTCAAAGGCCCGCTTCAGAGTCAGCAGCAGGTTTTCCCGCTCCAACGGTTTTTCAAGATAATCAAAGGCACCACGTTTCATGGCACCTACCGCAGAATCCACCGTCCCATGGGCGGTCATCATGATCACACACTGCTGGGGATCATCCGCCATAACCTGCTCCAGCAGGTCCAGCCCGGATTGTCCCTGCATTTTCAGGTCAGTCAGAACAAGATCAAACTCCCGCTTGCCCAGCAAGGCCAGCGCCTCCTGTACACCCGCAGCCTCGGCAGTGTCATACCCGACCCCCTGCAGAATCATGGTCAGGATCTCACGCTGCCCCTTTTCATCATCAACGATCAAAATGCTTCCGCTCATCCTTTTACTTCCTCCATCGGCAAGCGCACGGTAAAGGTGGTTCCCTCACCAGGCCTGCTGGCCACCAGTATCTCACCACCATGGGCCTTTACAATCCGCTCGGTAATGGCCAGCCCCAGGCCGATCCCCACATCTTTAGTGGTAAAGTAGGGCTGGAAGACCTTTTCCAGGTCTTCTGCAGCAATACCGCAGCCCTGATCCTTAAAACTAAGCCGCACCCAGCCAGACTCTTGATCAAGCTCTGCTCCCAGTATAATCGTACCGCCATCAGCCATAGCCTGAGCTGCATTGGTAATGAAGTTGGTAATACAGTTACGCATCAACTCAGGATCAAGCGACAATGCCGGTAAATCGCCTGAAATATGTTCTTCAACTGTCACCCGCTGTTCCGCTAAACGATCATGCAAGACTGATAGGGTACGCTCAAGCAGCTCCGCGTAGGTTATCTCACTCTTGCGCAACTTAAGAGGCCGTCCATAATTCATGAAATTGATCACCATGTAGTTGGCGCGTCGAACCTCTTCCCGTATCTTTTCCGCCAGCGCCGTTACCTCATCAGCCCGGTCAGGACATTGCTCTACCACCTCATTCCGTAGATGATCAATGGCAAGACTGATATAGTTGAGCGGGTTACGTATTTCATGGGCTATACCTGAAGCTAATTGTCCTACCCGGGAAAGGTGTTCTGCTTCATACAGACGTTTCTCCAGGGTTTCCCGCTCCCGCAATTTTTCCACCATTTCGTTGAAGCCTTTGGCAAGCTCGCCAACTTCGTCGGCGCTTTCAACGGGGATGGTAACCGACAGATCGCCGCTGGAAACCTTCTTGAAGTCCTGCACCAGCCGATGGATCGGATCAGTATAACGCCGGGAGAGATAGATTGAAAAGGCGATGCCAACGGTAAACACCATACCGGTTGCCGCCAAACGCTTGATAAAATTGGAGTGCTGGATACTCTGAATGTTATCCAACAGCATATTGACCTGCACATAGCCCAGATGTTCATCACCAACTATAACCGGCACCACCACATCATACGGTTTTTGGGAGAGGATTGTCCCGCCCTCTGCTTTACGGGGAGCCGATCTGACCCCCTTTTCCAGTTTCTTCAGGTCCTTTAGCTTGCCGATTTTTTCAGGATTGGTGGAATCAATAATCTCCCCTTCACTGTTGATGATATTGATCTCATTAATCCCTTTTTGACGGGCACCCTCAAAATACTCTGAAAGTCTTGATGTTTCAGTTTCAGAGGTCAGATCAGCAATACTGAGCTGCACCGCCTTAGAAATTTCCCGGGAACTCTCCTGAATTTCATGTACCAAAGCGGTCTGAGAGAACTGGTTAAGGGTAAAGAGCGTCATCCCCGCCAATACCAGCAGCGATATCATGATCAGGACCAGGCGGGTATTCAGGTTCATCAGGCAACTCCGACCAGGAAAAAGGTGGTGTCAGAGTACCAGCAAACCCCTGCTCTTGCAAGGGAACCATCTGAACTCTGAAAATATTGACACCCTCCTGCAGGCGGTGTAGAACCTCCACGATGAAAACTCTACTATCTGACAGCAGAAAAACTTGGAACCGGTTTTCCTGGTTGCTTTATACACTTGCACTTCTTATCGTTTTAAGCGGTTGCACCACGGTTATCCCCCGTGCCGATCTGCCCTTGATTACCAACGAATCCTGCGGAGAGCAGGTCAAGGTTGTCACCGTTCCTCTGCCGGTCATTGCCACCTCACCCAATGAAGGAATTACTGCCGGTGCACTGTCTGCCTTCCTGATCCACAATCAAAAGGATGAAGTCTTTTCGCTGCTGGCCCCCCAGATTAACCACAACAAAAACTTTGGTTTTACCGGCACCCTGTACGGTTCCGTAAACCCCACTGCAGAGCAGAATATCGAATTCAACCTATCGCAATCACAGAAGAAAAACTTTGACTACGAAGCCAGGATTCGTGACGTTAGTCTGATGAACGGCAATCTTGAACTGAAAGGTTTTCTGGGCTGGTTTGCCGATGGTTCTTCCCGCTTTTTTGGTTTTCATGCCCGCACCCCCAATGAGCTTGAGACCAACTATACCAACCGTGAGATCACCTACAACCTGTCTGCCACCTGGTTCCTGGGACGGCGCTACTATCTGGAACTGGGGCACCGCTTCCGCTCGGTCTCCATCAGCCAGGGTGCCATCAAATCAGTGCCGTTCATTACCGACAAATTTTCACAGCAGGACGTGCCGGGGGTAGAAGGCTTCACTACCCATGCCCCGCGCATCTCACTGATTTACAGCAGCTATGACAGCAAGACCCTGCCCACCTACGGCGGCTATGCCCGGATCACCTTTGAGCCCACCATCAAGGCGTTAGGTGGCGCAGAGGACTATCGCCACTATGAAGTGGAGTTAAAGGGGTACGTACCCCATGACGAGAGCAAGCGATTTATTTCGGTCTTCAGATTGATGTATAATCAAACCTTGGGGGACACGGACAACAGTAAAGTGCCGTTTCTTGAACAGAGTATTCTGGGCGGCGAAAATACCTTGCGGGGTTATGGCAGGAACCGTTTTATCGACAACAGCTTTCTGCTCTTGAATCTGGAGGAACGTATCCGGTTGTTTCGCTGGGAGATCTTTAATGTAACCGCAGATTGGGAACTGGCCCCCTTTGTTGACCTGGGTGCCGTCATGGAAAGTTTTGATAAGGCCAGCTCTAAAAATTTTGAGTTTAACCCCGGTATCGGTTTCAGAGCCACAGTGCGCCCCAATATTGTTGGCCGTGTTGATGTGGGAGTAGGCAAGGACGGACCGGCAGTGTACGTGGGTTTAGGATACCCTTTCTAACTTCACTCTTCACTCTTCACTCTTACCAGCCCTCCCTGCATCCTGGCCAGCTCGGCATACCGCCCACCCAGCTGCAACAGCTCTTCCGGCGTGCCCTGTTCCACAATCCTGCCTTCATCAAGCACCAATATTCGCTGGCAATCCCGAAAGGCTGACAGACGTTGTGAGACTAACAGCACGGTTTTGCCCTGCCAGCTTTCAGCCAGCGCCCCCAGAATTTCGTCTTCCCGGCCGGCATCTACGGAGGCTAACGGATCATCCAGCAACAACAGCTCCGGTTCCCGCACCAACGCCCGTGCCAAGGCAACCCGCTGACGCTGGCCTCCAGAAAGCGTCACCCCCCGTTCACCTACCACGGTTGTCAGACCTGCACTAAATTCTTGCAGATCTGAGTCAAGTCCCGCCCGCTGAACTGCCAATTCCAATATGCCATCACCGCCATAGGCAACGTTCTCCGCAATACTGCGTGAGAAAAGCGTTGTTTCCTGCGGCAGGTAGCCCATTAAGCGCCGTAATGAAGCCAGTTCCAACCCATTTACATCCTGACCGTTTATAAACAGCATACCATCAGACAGTGGCAATAAACGCGGTATCAGGCGTAGCAAAGTTGATTTACCGCAGCCCACCGGCCCGGTAATGCCTACTCTTTCGCCGGGTCGAATATAGAACGAGATATCCTGCAATACAGGTCGATCACCATACCTAAAGCTGAGCTGACGAGCCTCAAGCCCCTGCCCAAGGTCGACAACAGGTTGTGCATCAGCACGTTCCACAACCGCCGGACTGCTTTGCAGCAGCTCATTCAGCCGCTCCATAGAGGCGGCCCCACGCTGGGCCAGGGTCAAGATCCAACCCAATACTGCTGTGGGCCAGGCCAACAGGGCCAGATAGCCGGAAAACGCCACAAACTGACCTAAACTGATCTGGCTGCCAATCACCAGCCGCCCCCCCAAATACAATACCGCCAGCGTTCCTGCCCCGGTTGCCAGCGCCATAATCGGCATGACCAGACCACGCAAACGGGCCAGCTCGAGATTTCTGGCAAGACACTGCCCAGCAACCGCATCAAATTGACCTGCCACATAGGTTTCCCGGCAATAGCTCTTGATCAAACGAATAGCGCCGACCGACTCTTCCGCCAGGCTGGAAAGCCGGGCAAGTTCATCCTGAGCCTGCCGCGAAACAGAAAAAATCCTGCTGCTCATCATCCGCACCGCCAGCACCATCAACGGCAAGGGCGCCACAGCCGCCACAGTCAGCCAGGGATTGATCCGTATCATCAGCCATAGCCCGGCCAGATAGATCACCGCTGTGTTCAGGAGACTCATCACCCCGAAACCGGTCAGCATCCGTACGTTAGTCAGGTCATTGGCAAAACGGGAGAGGATATCCCCGCTCCGTTCGCGGGAGAAATAGCCCAGATCAAGGGTCATCAGACGGGCAAACAGCGCTTCGCGGATTTGGAACTCAAGCAGCCGCGCTGCATTCAGGATCATGGTCCGGGAAAAAATGCGCACTACGGCATACCCGGCTGCAACCAGCCCGATAAGCAGAGCAACCCTGCCCGCTGACAATGATGCCTGTTCCGGGTGCTGCAGACCATCAATCACCAGCTTCAGCAACCAGGGGATCAACAGGGCGCAGGCATTGGTAATAACCAGCAGAAAGGCTCCGCACGCATACCGCCAGCGGAGCCCCTGCAGAAAAGGGAGCAGTGTTTTTAAAGCAGCCATACCGGCACGCAGCAGCCCATTATGGTACGGTCTCTTTGGTCACCATCAGATCAGTCCCACCCTTACCGTTTGGTTTCAGAATCGAAACCACTTTATGGGGTGGCAAAGAGGGATGGGTTGTCAGTGATCTACCTGATTTTTCAAACATCTGATTAAGCTGTTCAATCAGATCATGGTCAGTAATCAGTTCTTCTGTTTTACCCTTGGGAAGCAGCCAATCACCATTGCTTTTTCGCAGCAGACGCTGTTCAACAGCGCCACCACGGAGATGATTGAGTTTACTCTGGATTGACTCCTTACTGATTGACTCCCGTTCATGCTTGATCTCTGTACCGACAAGATCAGCAAAATGCTGATCAAATGCCGCCATCCGCTTTTCCTGGGCTTCAACTGAATGCATAGCGACGCTCGTCAGCTTGTCCTGCCGTTGCTGCAACTGCATCTGATTGGTTGCCAGATAGCCCACTCCGGCCAGCAAGACAACGAGCACTACAATTGCAAGTACCAGAAAGGTCTTTGAAAGCGGACTTACCAGTTTTGTTGACGCTGACCAGGCTGCGGTCTGTTCGGTCTCTTCAGACACCTTCTGCAGTTGTACGGACAAAACAGCCACTGTTTTAGACAGTTCCGCAACCTTTTCACTCAGATCAAAGGAGGTATTAGCAATATATTCCAGCTTGCTTTGCTGCTCCTGAACAGCAGCCAGCACTGTCGGATCCTGCCGGACCTGTTCCCGGAGGTAACTCATCTCGTTTTCTGCCCGTTGCAGATCGTCCTCGATCTCGGCTCTGGCGTTGAAACGCTCGGACAGAGATTGAATTCCCTCACCAGTTACCCCCAGCGGCAGTTCATCACCGTCCTCGTCGTCATCTACAACCGGTTCCTCCTGCAGATCAGATGCAACAACAGACGACTCCGTGCCAGCTGACTCAACAGGAGGTAGCGCTGCTTCCGCAGCTGCCACAATTGATTCTTCGGCCTCTTCATGCGCTACTGCAGATGGTTCTGATACAGACGGCTGTGTATCATTCTGGTCACTCATGACAAATCCTCATTCAGATTAGTGATTTCACCAGACTGGTAAATTTTCCTTTTACAGCATAGCACGCAAGAACTCTCTGTAAAGACAAAGAGCATAAAACCGGGGTCTTATGCTCTGTTATCAGCTGCATTTCAGGCCTGATTACCTCAGAACGGAATGTCGTCGTCCTGAAAGGGCGGCTCATCATAGCTAACCGTGGTGTCTGACACGCCACCTGCAGCCGGACGACGGGCACCGCCACCTCCGCTGCCGCCATCCCCCTTACCACCCAGCATCTGCATCTTATCGCCGACAATCTCGGTGGTATATTTGTCATTACCGTCCCGGTCGGTCCACTTGCGGGTCTGCAAGCGTCCTTCAATATACACGGTCTTGCCCTTGGCAAGATATTCTCCAGCAATTTCAGCCAGTTTACCCCAGAGAGTCACCCGGTGCCATTCAGTCCGCTCTTCCCAGTCACCGCTCTTGTTTTTGAATTTTTCACTGGTGGCAAGGTTGAAACTTGCCACTGCCTGACCTGAAGTGGTGTAGCGCACCTCTGGGTCTTTTCCCAAATTTCCGATCAACATCACCTTATTTAAACTGGCCATAGGATTCCTCCTGATTTCTTGGTCTGTGTGGAAGCACGTTATAGCATCGCCATGAAAGAGGCGCAAGCAAAGAGGGCGTTGCTTGACCTTACCGCTTAAAATAGCTACACTTCCGCAGATTTTTTCCAGGAGTTTCACTGTGGCCCTTATCCGTGGTCTGCTCTATATGGCGATTTTTTTCCCGCTTACCTTCCCGATTGCTGCGACTGCAATTCTCTCAACGCTGATTGATCGCCGTTATTACGGCTGGTTTGCACGTTTTTGGGGACGGCTTGGTATTGCTATGGCCGGCATCAAGGTTCGTGTCAGCGGCAGTAAACTGATTCCCGATGGTCCGATCATTGTAATGAGCAACCATGCCAGCAATTTTGATATCCTGGCCATGCAGGGCTATTTCCCCCGTCCGCTGTCCTGGATTGCCAAAAAAGAGCTGTTCAAAATTCCGGTCTTTGGCTGGTCCATGCGGAGGGGGGGGTATATTGCCCTGGATCGCGGTGATGGACGCAAGGCACTGAAAAGCATGGAAGAAGCCGCACAACAGATCAAGGCCGGTACCAGCGTAATCATCTTCCCCGAAGGAACCCGCACCAGAGATGGTCAGTTGCTGCCGTTCAAACGGGGTGGTTTCCTGCTGGCTGTGAAAGCCGGCGTACCGGTGGTGCCGGTCAGTATTGCAGGCAGCTTTGCCATCAACCCCGGCGGCAGCCTGGGGCTGAACCTGGGCAGACCGGTAGAGATAAAGATACATGCACCGATCGTACTGCCGACCGGACTGAAACGGGCGGAGGCGGAGGATATGTTGATGCAGCTGGTACATGCCGCCATAGCAGGCGGCCTGACATGAAGGGGCCACAGTACCTGTTACTGATTCTTGCTGGCCTGGTGGCTCTCGGCTGGGGCTTCCCCACCGCCCACCGCTGGCCATCCCCCCGCAACCTGCTGCCTAGCCTGGTGGCACTGTTGGGTATTGTCATGCTGCTGCTGGGGGCGCTGCTCACCTTCCTGCCCCACTTCTTCCAGGAGTAACCAATGGCCCGTACCCTGACAACCATTCTGACGGCTCTGTTGATAAGCCTCGCAATGCTGACGATCAATGTCCATCAACGCCAGAAGACCCAGTATTTTGAGGGGGTTAAGGGTGAAAAAGCAGGCGACTTCATGGTGGCCCTGACCGGCTATGAATCAGCCATCAGGATGTACCTTCCCTTCTCATCCCGCGTTGAAACATCTGCGGCACGTATCTGGGCCCTGGGCGAGGCTGCCGAGCGCCGCGGCGATACTGATCAGGCACTGGCAGCCTACCGTTCATTGCGCAGCGCCTTCTACGGCACCCGCTGGCTGCGCCAGCCCGGTGCAGACTGGATCAGCCGCTGCGACAAAAAGATTGCGGCACTGGTGCTGCTGCGCAAAGGAAATCAACCATGAATTCTGATAGTAAAGAAACAGCAGTGGTCTGTTCGGGCGAAGATTTCCCACTGCGCATCGTTGCGCTAGGCGGTTTAGGTGAAATCGGCATCAACTGCATGGCCTATGAATATGGCGATGATCTGATCCTGGTGGATGCCGGACTGATGTTTCCCGATGCCGACATGCCGGGTGTCGATTACGTCATCCCCGACTTTTCCTGGCTGCGAGAACGGGCCCACAAACTGCGTGGCATCCTGCTGACCCACGGCCATGAAGATCATATCGGCGCCTTGCCGTTTCTGCTGCGCGAGTTTCCGGCCCCGATCTACGGCACCTCGCTGACCCTCGGCATTCTTGAAGGCAAGCTGGAAGAATACAAAGTAGCGGCTGACCTCAACCCGGTACAGCCCCGGGATATCGTCGAGCTAGGCTGTTTCAGCATTGAGTTCATCCGGGTGGCTCACTCGGTGGTGGATGGCTGTGCCCTGGCGATCCGCAGCCCGGAAGGGGTGGTCATCCACACCGGCGACTTCAAGCTGGACCAGACCCCGGTGGATGGCGAGGTGACCGACCTGGCCACCTTTGCCCGCTACGGCGATCAAGGGGTACTGGCGCTGCTGTCCGACTCCACCAATGTGGAGCGGGAAGGCTACACCATCTCGGAACGCTATGTAGGCGAAGCGTTGGGGGATCTATTCCCCAAATGCAAGGGCAGGATCATTGTGGCGGCCTTTTCCAGCAACATCCACCGCGTCCAGCAGGTGGCCGATGTGGCTGCTGCCAGCGGTCGCAAGGTTCTGTTGAATGGCCGTTCCATGATCGCCAACGTAAGAATCGCCCGCCAACTGGGCTACCTGAAGATCAGTGACGATCTGCTGATGGACATCCGCGAGCTACCCCATATACCCCGTGAACAGGTCTGCATGATCACCACCGGCAGCCAGGGAGAACCGCTTTCCGCCCTTTCCCGGATCGCCATGGATGACCACAAACAGATCAAGCTGGAAAAGGGGGACACCGTCATCCTCTCCTCCCGCTACATCCCCGGCAATGAGCGCACCATCTCAGAGCTGATCAACCATCTCTACCGCCGTGGCGCCGACGTCCACCACGAAAAGGTCTCGGAAGTGCATGTCTCCGGCCATGCCTCCCAGGAAGAACTGAAGCTGATGATGAACATCACCCGGCCCCGTTTTTTCCTGCCGATCCATGGTGAATACCGCCATCTGGTGCTGCATCGCCGCCTGGCCATGAAGGTGGGGATACCGGAGGAACGCTGCCTGCTGGCGGTCAACGGTGAAGTGGTCAGTTTCTACAATGAAACTGCCTGCATTGAAGAAACCGTGGAAACCGGCCGGGTCTTTGTGGATGGCAAAGGGGTAGGCGATGTGGGTGAGGTGGTGCTGAAGGACCGCCGCCACCTGTCGGAAGACGGCATGGTGCTGGTGATTATCGGCGTCAACCAGCATACCGGCGAATGCATCTACGGCCCGGAGATTGTCTCACGGGGCTTTGTGTTTGAAGACGAAAGCAGGGAATACCTGCAGACTGCCAGAGAAATGGTTAAAGAAGCACTGGGTGAGTTGAGCATTGAATTCCTGGCAGACCGGGATGAGGTACGCCAGATTGTACGCCAGACCCTGAAGCGGTTTTTCAAGAAGAGCATTGAACGCCGCCCAATGGTGCTGCCGGTGATCCTGGAGATGTAGGTGTAACTCAATTCAGATCTACAAAAATCCCGCAACCAGCTGTTTAACCTCTTCTGCCATTTTTACGGCCTGCCGTGCCACCGTTTTATCCGCTGATTCACCGGGATAACGATACTCAACAGCATAGGCACTGAGCATAGCCAGTGTCGGACGGATCAATTCAAGGGCCGGATACTGATCTTTAAGCAGATCAAGCAAGAGGGAAAGGTTGTGGGTCTTGCCAAAAGGGGTTACCGCTTCCTGCAGTAGGGCCTTCAAATACTTTTCTGCACATTGTTGTGCATGAAAGCAGGCAGCATCATAGTTGGGAGCAGTTCGTGCCCGCAGTTCACGGCGGGCAGTGGCCAGATCGCCCTCTGCCTTTTGAATCCACTCAGAGGTGAGGGGCTGCATACAACTCTTTCCCGGTTGCAACAATCTCACGCAGAAAGAAGTCATTCATGGCCAAACGTTCTCGCATCTGACGTGATGAACGGACAATCAGCTCAACCGGCAAGGTTGGCTTCAGGCGGGTAATGATGTCAGCGGCAACCCGCGCACCGGACACCTCTCCCGGCATAATCACCAGCAGATCAACATCTGACTCTGCACTGGCCTTGCCAGTGGCATAGGAGCCAAACAGAATAACCTTTTCAGGTGCGAACTCCCGTCCCATGGCTGTTGCAAATTGCTGTATGTCGCTGATGGATATGTGAGCCATGGTTGCTCTCCTGACACCGCTCTTACCACAAAAGAAGGTGTACCGCAATTGTCCCTTCAGTCCGGTTTTAGTTCAGGGATGCTAGCAAGGCGGCGAGGAATTCGGCGACGCAGGCGTACACGGCAGTACGTCGAGGAGCCGAAGACGAGCCAACGAAGCTAGCGCCCTGAAATGGAAACGGCACTACAAATACTTCTCCCGCAGCGCCACCTTGTTAACCTTCCCCACACTGGTCTTGTCAATCGCCTCCACCAGCTTGACCTTCAGCAGCACCACCTGCTTGGTAACCACCCCTTTGTCGGCATATTCCCGCACCAGATGGGTCAGTTCCTTCTCTGTCACTGTCGCCTCCGGCTTGGCCACCACCAGGGCCAGGGGACGTTCACCCCATTTTTCATCCGGCTGGCCGATCACCGCCACCTCGGCCACGCCGGGATGATGGGCAATGATATCCTCCAGCTCCAGTGACGAGACCCATTCGCCGGATACCTTCAGCACATCCTTGGTCCGGTCGGTAATCTTGACATAGCCCAGCTCATCCCGCACGGCAACATCACCGGTGTGTAGGTAGCCACCCTCCCAAAGCCGCTCCGAAGCCTTGTGATCCTTCAGGTAGCCCTGGCTCAACCAGGGAGCCCGCACCACGATCTCGCCTGCGCTCTTACCGTCGCAGGGCTGTTCCTGACGACTACTGTCCACAATCTTCAGATCCACCAGCGGCAGGGAACGACCGGTCTTGCAGCGGATAACCGCCTGCTCTTCAGCAGAAAGCTCCAGCATCTCCGGCGTCAGGTGCGAGATGGTCAGGATCGGGCAGGTCTCGGACATGCCGTAGCCGGTAAAGAGGTCAATCCCCCGCTGCAGGGCATCAAGACACAACGCCCGCGACATGGCTGCGCCGCCGATGATCACCTTCCAGCCGGACAGGTCCATCCGCCCGGCATGGGGATGTTTCAGCAGCATATGCAGGATGGTGGGGACACAGTGGGAAAAGGTAACCTTCTCTTTTTCCACCAGCTCCAGCAAAGTGTCCGGCAGATAACGTCCCGGATAGACCTGCTTGACCCCCAGCATGGTCGCCACGTAGGGAAGGCCCCAGGCATGGACGTGGAACATCGGGGTAATCGGCATA
The DNA here is from genome assembly GCA_021286935.1 of Geobacteraceae bacterium. Lineage (GTDB taxonomy): Bacteria > Desulfobacterota > Desulfuromonadia > Geobacterales > Pseudopelobacteraceae > Trichlorobacter. Next base: position 44,083 of record JAJTBI010000005.1, on the reverse strand, counting down.
TAGACATCCTGCCGATGAAAACCGCCGTGGTCAACCGAGCTGGCCAGTACACTCATCACCCCCATGGTGTGCAGCACCAGTTGGCGATGGCTGAAGTAGACCCCTTTGGGCATGCCGGTGGTGCCGGTGGTATAGAAGGTGGTGGCACGTGTATTTTCATCAAAATCAGCAAAGTTAAACTGATCTGAGGCTGCTGCCAGCAACGCCTCATACTCACCACTAAAGGGAATATGGCTTTCAGGCACAACCGGTTCATCGTTCAGCAGCACAAAGTTTTTGACCGTATCCATGCGGCCCCGGATCTGCTCCAGAATAGGCAGGAACTCGCTGTTGACCAGCAGCACGTCATCTTCGGCATGGTCAATGGTATAGAGGACCTGCTCCGGTGACAGCCTGACATTGATGGTGTGCAGCACCGCACCGATCATCGGCACGGCAAAGAAGCATTCCAGGTAACGATGGGAATCCCAGTCCATTACGGCCACCGTATCGCCGCGCTTGACGCCAAGATCAGTCAGAGCATTGGCCAGACGGGCCACCCGCTGCCGCAGATCGCGGTAGGTAAAACGATGGCCGCGGTAGACAATCTCCTGGTCAGGGGCATCAACCACTGGACAGAACAGCAGATTTTTGATCAAAAGCGGGTAGTCGTAGGCAGAAGGAGTACGGGAAATCAAGGCGTCAGGCATGCAAAACTCCAGCAATAGATTTATTCAGCCTGCTTCCAGGCACTTATGACGTACACCGGATTCTGGGCTTCAAACAGTTTAAATTCAGTCAGCGGTTTGGTACGGGAGACGTTGATACAGACCACCTCAATCTGATAGCCGTGGTATTCAAGCGCCTCAATGCTCTTGGTCAGGGTATCCAGGGTCACGGCGTTGATCACGATCAGTCCGTCCCCCTTTAGCCGCCGGTCAACCTGTTCGATGATCTCTTCGAGATTGCCACCGGCTCCGCCGATAAAAACCCGGTCAGGATCAGGCAGATCATCCAGACCGTCCGGCGCGTAGGCCTCCACCAATTTGACATTGCGGGCGCAGAACTTGTCCAGATTCTGCTTCAGGAAGGCGATGTACTGGCTGTTTTTTTCTATCGCAAACAGCTTGCCGTTAGGAATCAGGTTGGATGCCTCAATGGAAACCGAGCCGGAACCGGCACCGATATCCCACAAGACCAGATCATTCTGCAACTTCAGTTTGGCCAGGGTTACCGCACGGACCTCCTGGCGGGTAAATAGCTTCTTAAAGGAGGCAAATTCATCATCATCAATGCCGATCAACGGATACTGGGCCAGGTTTGGCTCCCAGGTACGGATCAGAATCAGGATATTCAGGTCTGAATGTTTGAGAGACAGCAACCCTTTCACATCGGTGCGGGTAAACTTCTCGCCAGGCATCCCCAGATCTTCACAGACCCAGGCCTCGTACCCTTCAGCGCCACGATTCAACAGCCCACGTGCGATGGCAGCCGGTGTATTCACCTCATCAGTCAGGATACAGGCCTTTTCCGCTGCCACAATCTTGTCAATCGAGGCACCCATGCCACGCCCCTGCAGTGAAAGGAAGATGGCATCATCCCAGGGCTCTTTGATCCGGGCAAAGGCGTACTGCATGCTGGTGACATTGGCAAAGATCTCAAGCCGCTCTTTAGGCAGGTTGCGCAACAGAAAGCGTCCGGTACCAAAGAAGTTGGGATCACCAGATGCCAGTACCGCCACCCGCTTGTCGGTGGACTGTAGAAAGGCCAGCAGCGGCGGCAGCTCACCCAGCACCATCTTCTGGCCTGGAAAATCAGGGAACCGGTCCAGGTGACGTTGCCGCCCTACCAGCACTTCAGCCGATGCCACTGCCTCCAGCGCCTTGGCGCTCAAACCTTCGCATCCGGCAATACCGGCCCCGATCAGATAGATGGTGTTCTGTGCCATGGCTGTTCCTCCCGTACTATCCTGCTGTGGAGCGCAGTATAGTGCATCTTTCGGCAGGCGGCAAACGGAGATTCAAGAAAAGGGAAGGATGGGCAGCAGTCTAGACCATGGTGGTGATGGTTTTGCGGAATCGTGCCAGCGAGAGAACAAACAGTACGGCCCCGATCAAACCCAGGGCGACAAACTGGGGCCAGACCACCGTAATCCCTGCACCACGGTAGAGGATGGCCTGGGCCAGCATCACAAAATGGGTGTTCGGTGCAGCCAGCATGATCCACTGGACAGCGTCAGGCATGCTTTCTCGCGGCGTGGTGCTGCCTGAAAGGATTTGCAACGGCAGCAGCACCAGCATCATTAGCAGACCGAACTGCGGCATGGAGCGCGCGATCGTGCCGAGAAAGATACCAAGGGAGGTGGTGGCGAACAGGTGCAGGGCAGTGCCAACCAGAAAGAGCGCAACAGAGCCTTCGATAGGCACCCTGATCAGCCCCTGGACAACTAGGGTCAGTGAGCAGGCAGTGGTCGTCAGCACGACCAGTGCCATGGCCCAGACCTTGCCGGCCATGATCTCAAAGGGGGTAACCGGCATTACCAGCAGATGTTCCACTGTGCCATGCTCCCGCTCGCGGATCAGGGCCGCGCCGGTGAGAATAATGGAGAGCATGGTGACACTGTTGATAACCTGCATGACCGATCCAAACCAAAATTGATTTAATTCCGGGTTAAAGCGTGCCCGCAGGTTCAGCGTAACCGTCGCGCCGGTGTCGGCTCGATAGCCTTGCAGAAAGGCGCTTGTTTCAGTGGTGATGATAGACTGGATATAACCGCTGCCGGTGAAGGCCTGGCTCATCCGGGTGGCATCCACATTCAGTTGAATAGTGGGTGTGCGTCCGGCCAGGACATCCCGCTGAAAGTTAGGAGGAATATTGATGGCAAAGGTATCAAGACCGCTATCCATCCGTCTGTCCATTTCAGTGCGCGTGATCATGGACGGTGGGACAAAATGCGGGGCAATAAAGGCATCGGCAATGCGGGTCGAAAGTTGCGAACGATCCTCGTCAACAATGGCGATCGGTGCCCTGTGCAGGGTTTCAGGCATGGCCTTGGCAGCGGAATAGACCTCGAAGCTGAAGGCATACACGATCAACAGCAACAGAATGGGGTCACTCAGCAGACTGCGCAGTTCTTTGATACCAAGCTGTAGAATATTGGCAACTCGCATTTTAGCGGTCCTGCTTCCTGAGTAAGGCTGTGGCCAGGGCCAACAACAGGGGTGCCGCCAAGGCCAGCGGTACAAACGACGCCTGGAGATCAGCAAAACCAAGCCCCTTGGAAAAGGTGCCCCGTGCGATAATCAGAAAATAGGTTGTCGGATAAAACCTGCCGATCACTGCTCCAACCCCTTCCAGTGAGGAGACGGGATGAACCAGGCCGGAGAACTGTACTGCCGGCAGGAGGGTCAGGATGGCGGTACCAAACAGGGCGGCTATCTGACTGCGCATGAAGGTGGAGACAACCAGGCCAAAGGCGGTAGCCACAATCACATACAAAAGTGCACCGGCTGTCAGTGCTGCAAAACTCCCTTTAAGCGGTACTCCGAAGATACAAACCGCCTGCAGGGTCAGCATCAGAAAGCTAAGCATGGCCAGCGCCAGATAAGGAAGCTGTTTGCCCAACAGAAATTCCAGCTTGGTGACCGGCGTAACATAGAGATTGACAATAGAGCCCAGCTCCTTCTCCCGCACCACCGAAAGTGCACTCAACATGGCCGGAATCAGCATTAAAAGCAGCGGAATGACCGCCGGTACCATGGCCACCAGGCTCTTGACATCAGGATTGTAACGATAGCGGATCGCGATCTCAGCTGCAGAGGCCGTGGCCGACGCGTTGAGCTTTTCCCGGGCCAGGGCTGCCAGCCACTGGGCATGCATTCCCAGCACATAGCCACGGATCGTTTCGGCCCGCTGGGGCATTGCGCCGTCAATCCAGGCACCAATAGCAACCGGAGAACCGCGGTGTAGATCGCGGGCAAAACCATGCGGAATTTCAATTGCAAGGCTGATCTCGCCGGATCGCATCCGTTGATCCAGCTCGGCATAATCCTTAAGGGCTGGGCGCTCACGAAAATAGCGCGAACCGGCAAGACTGAGCAGGTAGTCCCGGCTGAGCGGCGTCTGATCCCGGTCAAGACCTGCAAAGGTCAGGTTCTCGACATCCATGGTCATGCCATAGCCAATCACAAACATCAGGATCACGCTCCCCAGCAGGGCCAGGGTCAGGCGAATCGGATCGCGGACAAGTTCCAGCGCCTCACGCCGGCCATAACTGAGCAGGCGCTGCAGGCTGAAGAAGCTGGGGGGGGCTGTTGGGACAGCAGGGAGAGAAGAACTGGTTGGCGGAGCAACATTAAGCGGTTCAGCAACGGCTTGGACAGGGACAGTTGCTGCCATATCAGTTGCCTCTTCCAGATAACTGATGAACGCTTCTTCCAGTGTATCTGTTTTGCGTGCTGCGATCAGTGCTGCCGGGGCGTCACTGACCAGCACCCGGCCGGCGTGCATCAGTGAGATCCGGTCACAGCGTGCTGCCTCGTTCATGAAGTGGGTCGAGATGAAGATAGTGACCTTATCCCTGCGCGCCAGATCAATCATGATCTGCCAGAAGGCATCCCGGGCCACGGGATCAACCCCCGAGGTCGGTTCATCGAGGATCAGCATTTCAGGCCCATGGATCACGGCCACTGCCAGGGAAAGACGTTGACGCTGCCCCAGCGGCAGGGAGTCTGGCAGGCTCTCCATCACGCTATTCAGGCCAAAGCGCTCTGCCATCTCGGCAACACGGGCAGGAATCGCCGCTTCCGGCATGCTGAAGAGGCGTGCGTGCAGCACCAGGTTCTGACGCACCGTCAGCTCACTGTAGAGCGAGAAGGACTGGGTCATGTAACCAACCCGACGGCGTGTCTCAATATCACGAGGGTCCACCGGACGGCCAAAGAGCCATGCCTCGCCTGCGCTGGCCTGCAACAGTCCGGTCAACATCTTCATGGTGGTGGTCTTGCCACAGCCGTTGGAACCTAAAAAGCCAAAAATCTCGCCCTGGCCGATGCGAAAACTGACCTGGTCAACGGCGGTAAAGTCACCAAAACGCATCGTCAGGCCCTGGGCCTCAATGGCGGTCTTACCGTCACTGCCCGCTTCCCGGGGCGGGATGCTGACCGGCCGGTACCCCTCACGCTGCACCTGGGGTAGCAGGGCAATAAACGCCTCTTCCAGCGTTGTGGTGCTGGTCTGGGCCAACAGCTCCCGTGGTGTGCCGGTGGCAAGCAGCTGTCCGGCATTCATGGCCACCAGCCAGTCAAAACGGGCCGCCTCCTCCATGTAGGCCGTAGCAATCAGCACACTCATGCTGCTGCGACCGGCTCGAATCCGGTCAATCAGCTCCCAGAACTGGCGGCGCGACAGGGGATCAACACCGGTGGTGGGTTCATCCAGGATCAAGAGGTCGGGATCATGGATCAGGGCGCAACAAAGCCCCAGTTTCTGCTTCATCCCTCCAGAAAGCTTACCGGCCGGTCGGCTGGCAAAGGGTGCCAGCCCGGTGGCCTGCAGCAGTTCGGCAATACGACGTTCACGCTCCCGGCGGTCATGGCCGAACAGCCGGGCAAAGAACTCCACATTTTCAAATACGGAGAGGGTTGGATAGAGGTTTTTACCCAACCCCTGCGGCATAAAGGCGATCCGGGGGCAGATCTCCCGGCGGTGCCGCCGGTCAGCCATGCTGCCGCCCAGCACCTCAGCCTGGCCGGTCTGGATGGCCCGTGAACCGGCAATCAGAGAGAAGAGGCTGGACTTACCCACGCCGTCCGGACCGATCACACCGACCATACAGCCGGCAGGCAGTTCAAGGCTGATCTCTGTCAACGCCACGGTCTTGCCGTAGCGCAGACTGATCCCCTGCAGGCGTGCTACAGGCGGCAAAGGCAGATGCCTGCTTGGTGTGGCAGCTCCGCTCATTGTGGCAGTTTGATCTGCAGACGGGCAGGCCAGGGTTTGGTGGCATCAAGCCGTACCCAGGCCACGCCGGGCAGGCCGGTCTTGACCCGGGTGATATGTTTCTTCAGCAGCTCTGGCGGAATCCGGGCACGCACCCGGAACATCAGCTTCTCACGCTCGCTGGCGGTTTCCACCGTCTTGGGGGTAAACTGGGCCACATCAGCAACAAACGACACCCTGGCCGGAATCACATACTGCGGAGCAGCATCCAGCACCAGCCGCACCTCGCTGCCCATAGCCAGCTTGCCTGCCTCGGTGGTGGGCAGGAAAAAGGTCATATAGACATCGCTTAAGTCAACCAGACTTAAAACACGCCCGCCTGCCGCCACCACTTCACCGAGCTGGGCCACCTTGTACTGCACCCGGCCGTCGCGTGGGGACTTCAAGGTACTGTCACGCAGCTCGGCCTGAATCCGCTCGACATTGGCCCGGGCGGCTTCCACCGCTGATTGTGCTCCACCAATCTGGGTTCTGGCTGCCGTGATGGTTGAATCAACGGCTGCGCTCTGGGCCTGGGCCGCATGGAGCGTCGCCTCAGTACTTCGCAGCAGTGCTGCATCGTCATCGGCATCCTGCTTTGCAATTGCCCGGTCCTGTACCAGTTCTGCAGAACGACGCGCATGCTGGCGGGCCTTGACCAGTTCAACCTCCCGCTGGCTGACCATAGCCAGGGCTGCCGCCTTTTCACTTTGGCGCTGAGCAAGCTGGCTCTGGTTCGTGGCAACCGCGCTCCGGGCCTGCTGCAACTGCGCCCGGGCCTGCCATAATTGGGCCTCCAGGGTCTCGGTATCCATGACCGCCACAACCTGACCTGCGGTGACAAACGCCCCTTCGCTGACCAAGATATCCTTGACCCGTCCGGCTACTTTGGTACTCACATCGATCTCAACCGCCTCAATGCGGCCGTTACCGCTGACAATGCCGGGATCTTTGCCGTTACCGCCAATCTTCTGCCAGGCGACAATGCCTGCTACGGTCAGCCCAAGGAGTACGGCAGCTCTCAGCAGCCATTTTTTCTGTTGTCCGGTCATGAGTTTCCTCTTTTATGTGACAGGCAGGGGCTCTGTTAAGCGTTGTCTGTCCCGCAGGGTACAATATCACTATTTTTCAGCATAAACCCCTTTCTGAAAACTTCAAGGCAGGCATTGACAATGTGAGGATCAAAAGCACTCCCGCTGGCACGCTTGATTTCTCTTAGAGCAAGCTCCTGTCCTTTTCCTGGACGATACGGACGGTGGGACGACATGGCCTCAACCATATCGGCTACACCGATAATTCGTGCCTCCAGAAGAATATCATCACCAGCCAATTGGCCAGGATAACCACTACCATCCAAACGTTCGTGGTGTTGCTGAACCATTCTGGCAATAGGCCAGGGAAATTCAATCTGCTGAAGGATCTCATATCCTGCCTGAGGATGCGTCTTGATCAGCTCAAACTCGATATTTGTCAGCCTACCCGGCCGAGTTAAAATTTCTGCAGGCACATACAATTTGCCAATGTCATGAATACTGGCAGCAGTTATTATGCCCTTGATACTTGCTTCGTCAAAACATCCCATTTCCATGGCAATTGCGCCGGCTAACTGGGCAACACGCTGCTGATGTCCGAACGTGTAGGGATCTCGCTTTTCAATTGCCGTTGCCAAAGCATGCACGGTTTCATCAATGATCCTGGCCTGCTTCTCAAGCTGCATTTTTAAATTGTTTTCAAGCTCCATCTTTTCCGTAATGTCATACAGAATTGCCACGGCTCCAATAACACGCCCATCCGCATTGAGCACCGGTGCTGTTGAGTAACTAATCAGAATTGCAGTGCCATCCTTTTTGGTTGCCTGCATAGGAAGCGAGGTAAAAACCTCAAGTTTTTGTGTCCTTTCTCGAAGTTCTTCATACTTTTTCCCTCCTTTTTCAGAAAGCACTCTGATTGGTTGCCCAATCACTTCATCTTCCCGCCAGCCTGATACCTTTTCAGCCGCCTTATTCCACAAACGGATAATACCCTTTGTGTCAACTGCCAGTATGCCTAGCGGCGACGACATGACGAGTCCGCGCAAAATCTTAGCGTTTAAGCCTATATCAGTTGCCCATGTTTCTGATTCGGGTGATTCTAAAATCATCATTATGTGCTCTCATCATTTAAAAAGTAGATTAATAAGATTTATGGGCCACCCAGGCGCCGGCTCCTGAGCAAGAACATACAGTGCCACGCCTGCTACAATCAGGGCCAAGCAAAAGTACATAATAAATCTAGGTTTTTTTGTGGGTGTTTCTTCATTTTTGTTTGTCATGGCTCATACCCCTAGCACGTTATAGCCTGCGTCAACATAATGAACTTCTCCAGAAACTCCGCTCGCCAACCCACTGCACAGATAGAGCGCTGAACTGGCCACATCCTCTTGAGTAACATTACGGCGAAGCGGGGCTTTTTCTCCAACACAAGCGGCTAGAGCCGATCCATCAACGGCAGCATCGACTTTTCCTCATTGTACACCGGAACGACAATACTGACGTATGGCGCTGTCATGCTGTCTGCGTCTCCTTTGCTCCGTTTGCTCCTCTTCTGTAGACCACTATTGCAGGTAGCGGTGTGTCTATTGATCTTCAGGAGAGAACAGGGGTGTTACGTTCATCAATTCCGAAGGATACGGACTTGCAAGTCGTTGTAGATCCTGTTTGAGTGGCCTTTCACTTTGTAGCCAGTCAGCAAGTTCAGAGTGATGCAGGAGAAACGGCATCATCTTTTGAAACGGAGTCAACAGTACATTTGCCATGGTTGTAATGAGCACAACGCCCTCTTGCTGTAATCCAGCGGCATTCTGCCAAGCCTCCCAGATACCGGCGCAACTCATGTATGAGCCATCATTCAACAAAACTTCATACCATTTGCCGTCTTTCATGATGCGGAAGCAGCTTACCGGCATAATGCAGCGCTGAACTGTGTAGTGCGATAATCCCAGTCTACTTTCGTTAATGGTCCATGCATCTGCAACGCTCCAAAAACGAGCCAGAGATGCCTGGCGCTCGCCCTGCACGCCTTGACGTATCACGAGCCCTGATTGACCATAAGTGCAGCACGAGTCTGCCACCCAATCCAAAGGCAGTTGAATACCGAATGTTTTTTGCAAACATGCGGTAGCACCCCGTATAATTAGTTGAAGTTGCATACCCGCGACCTCGCCTTCCACGTGCCTGCATGTATCACCGGTCAAATCCATGAGACCTATTTAGTTGGGTTAAGGGTGAAATCGGCAGTTACATGCCACAGCAAAGACGTATCGTGCTACCGGCTCTATTGCTTCCACATTAACGACGAAACGTACAGATTGAATATTCATTCGATAAAGAGGTGTTAATTTCTGCAGGCCACACTATCAACTTTTTAGCGCATCCCAGCAGGCCCTGACTGTTTCCTCAATCAGAAAGCTATCAAGTTGTACAAGCCCAAAGATATGATCACGAATTATGATCAGTAACGGACCGAACGCCAAAGCGAAAATTACTAGCAAAGGTAATTCCTTGATAAGACCCTGTTGCCGTGCATCTTCAAAAACAGAAGAGATAAGGTCGTTCTTTTTACCCAACATCTTTTCCCGTCTACTGGCTACCCCATAGGGAGAGTTATGAAATTGTTCGATAAAGCAAAATTTCATAGGAAACGCGATGAAATTGTCAACCAACGCTCGCCCGATATGCATGAAGCGCTCCTGCACAGGACCTTCTTCGCAATACCCCTGCTTGATGGACGCAATCAATTCTTCTTCCAGATGGGCATAGGAGCTCTCTATGAGCGCGTCTTTACTCTCAAAATAATGATATATAGTGCCTGCTGCTACACCTGCCCGTTTAGCAACCTGAGACATGGGAGAACCGTGAAACCCATATTCCGCCACCAACTCGATGGTTGCCTGTATCACTGCAATTCGCTTGTCAGTACTCTCCATAGGTCACATCCTTCAAATACCGAATGATCATTCAATCAAAAGACTATCAAAAAAAATCCCACTGTCAAGTACTGCGGCAAAAGCTATTGATCCACGAGTAATCGCTACAACCAATCCGTTAGCATTACACCGATGCCGACCCGGTTGATGGTGTGATTATAATCCACCAAACTTTCACCATAGCCGTTAAAATACTGGACATACCCCTTCAGCTTCTTGTGCAGTGGAAAACTCCAATCCAATTGCACTGCCCCTTTGTTCCCTGAGGTACGCAGGTTGTTGCGCAGCATAAGTGTCAGAGTGTGCTCCCTAATTTTTTGTAACAATTGCAGTTCTCCATATCCGAAATATCTTTCCATGGCGGGGTTATCATCGTCCTGCGCCGCTTCAGGGATGCGGAACCACGGCCTGAGCGCAAAATAGGTATCCCCCCTGCTGAACGGAAGGTTGGCCACAATCCGGTTCCAACTACGGGAAAGTGGCTTTGAACGCCCATTGGACTGATGGTTGAAAGCAATCGACATCACCTGGCTGGTTACACCGTAAACTTCATAGCCGGTATTGAAGGCCAAAAATATCTCCGGCTCAAAGTTAATCTCCCTGAACGGAGCCGAAATTTTACTGTTATAGGCCTGCCAGAACGCAAGTTGACTGTAGGCCACATACAGAGTGCCGTTATTGCCAAAGATATTTTCCCAGAGCGGAGTTTTGATACTTAACTGAAATTTAACCTCAAGGTTGTCTAGCGACTCATTACTATCTGTTAACCCCTTATAAACGTTATTGTTCGGGGATGCATTATAGGTAACCGGCAGCAGGTAATTGGATTTGTGAGGTAAAATAGAAAACAGCAGGCCGGAGGCCTGCTGTTCCTGTTGCATCCGTTTATCCAAAGCGGTTGTAGCAGAGGGGAGTTCCCATTCCGGTGACAACGGAAACCTAGCCTGGGAGCCCAGATCTGCACAATCCACCTGCCCCGTTTGCAGTGCTGCAAACAAGAGAATCCCCATCATCAATCTCAAACGAGGTAAAGGTTTCACTTGGCAGCCCCACCCCCCAGCACCTTGTAGGTTGTAGTCTGGTTGGCCAGCCTGGCCAGCCGGACCGTGATCAGATTCTGCTGGGCAGCATACAGGGCGCGTTGCGCAACAATCACCGTCAGATAGCTATCTACTCCTCTGTCGTAACGTGCCTGGGAAAGACGATGGCTTTCAGCCGTGGCATCGGTCAGCGACTGTTGGGCTGCCAACTGATCATTGATGGTGCCACGCTGGGCCAAGGCATCAGCCACCTCACGGAAGGCGGTCTGGATCGTCTTTTCATATTGGGCTACGGCGATATCACGATCTGCCTTGCTGACATCCAGACCGGCAATGTTCCGACCGGTATCGAACAGCGGCACACTGACCTGCGGCATGAAGTTCCAGGCCACAGAACCGGGCTGAAACAGGTCGGTCAGCTTGGCGCTGGCCGTGCCAAAACTGGCACTCAGGCCAATCCGGGGGAAAAAGGCGGCCCGGGCCGCGCCAATGTTGGCGTTGGCCCCTTTCAGACGAAGTTCTGCAGCCAGGACATCAGGGCGTTTTAACAGCACCTCAGACGGCAGGCCTGTTGGGACTTCCTGCAACGCCGTTATTGTACCCAGCTCCGTTGGCAGCAGCTCAGCTGGCACTGCCCTCCCCACCAGCAGGGCAAGGGCGTTCTGATCCTGGGCCACCAGTGTGGTGTAGCGGGCACTGTCCAGCCTGGCCGTATCAACCGCGGTCTGGGCCTGATAGAGGTCAAGGGCAGTGGTAATTCCGGCATCAAAACGATGCTTCATGATCTGGTAGTATTCCTGCTGGCTTGCCAGGGTATCGCGGGCAATCTTCAGCCGTTCACGGTCAGCTGCCAGGGTCAGCCAAGCATTGGCAGTCTCGGCCACCAGACTGATCTGGATGCTGTTGCGGGCCTGTTCCGTTGCCAGATACTGCTGCAGGGCCTGATCTTTCAAGCTTTGCACCCGTCCAAACAGGTCCAGCTCATAATTACTGACCCCAAGACCGACGTTGTACTGCCGATTTATCACCGCATGGCCGGAACTGTTCAAATCCCCCGGTACCCGTTGAATCATAGCACCGGCAGTGCCGTTAACCGTTGGCAACAGGTCAGCCCGCTGAATCTGGTACTGAGCACGGGTCTTGTCAATGGTCAGGGCAGCTACCCGCAGATCGCGGTTGTTGTCCAGAGCCAGCTCAATCACTTTTTGCAGACGGGGCTCTATAAAAAATTCCCGCCAGGGCACCTCAGACAGCGGCTTCTGGTCAGGCTTGCCAGCCTCGGCCTTGTAGGCCCCACCGCTGGGCCAGGTGGCTGCCACCGGCGCATCAGGGCGGGTGTAGCTAGGGGCCATGGTGCAACCGGATACAAATAGCATGAGCGCACCTGCCATAACTGCATTTTTAACGCAGAGGCGCAGAGACACAGAGGGAGACAACATTTTTTTATGGGTAAAATCAAAAAAAACAATTGAACTTAAGGTATTCATCGGAGTCAGCATAGTTTCTCTTCCAGACAACTTTTCTCTGCACCTCTGCCCCTCGATCTTTCCCTCTGCGTTAAAACTGTTTTTGACATTCATATCAATGCCCCTCCGCAACAGTGGCAACAGTAGGTTCGCCATCATGCTTCTTGTACTTTTTCCGCCCAAACAGTCGTGAAATCATGACAAAGAAAAACGGAATGAAGATTAGGTCAATAAAGGTGGCAGAAAGCAGACCGCCGGTTACTGCCGTACCGATGGCATTCTGGGCCGCTGCGCCAGCCCCTTTGGTCAACGCCAGCGGCAGGGTACCGAAGAAAAAGGCCAGCGAGGTCATGATAACCGGACGCAACCGGATCTTGACTGCTGCCAGGGTGGCCTCCACCAGCTCATGCCCCTGATGCATCTGCTCCTTGATGAACTGAATGATCAAGATGGCGTTCTTGGTGGAGAGACCAACCGTGGTCAACAGACCGATCTGCAGATAGACGTCATTGGGTAGAAAACGCAAGGTTACTGCTGTAACCGCCCCCACCAGACCAAGCGGCAGCATCAGCAGGTTCACAAACGGAATGGTCCAGCTTTCGTACAGCGCTGCCACCGCCAGGAACACCACCAAAAGCGAGATAGCGTATAGTGCCGGTGCCTGTGCCCCGGCATTTTTTTCCTCATAGGAGAGACCGGTCCATTCATAGCCGATACCGGGGGGCAGTTTGGCAGCCATCTGCTCCATCTCCTTCATCGCCTCACCGGTACTGACACCCGGTGCAGCCTGCCCCATGATCTCTACCGATGGAATACCATTGTAACGTTCCAGCCGGGGCGAACCGTACTGCCAGCGGGCCGTGGCAAAGGCCGAAAACGGTACCATATCCCCCTTGCTGTTGCGGACATACCACTTGCCGACATCCTCCGGCAGCATCCGGTATTGTGCATCTGCCTGCAGGTAGACCTTCTTGACCCGGCCATTTTCGATAAAATCATTGACATAGGAACTACCCCAGGCGGTAGCCAAGACCTCATTGATGCTGGCAAGCGAGACCCCCAGGGCTCCGGCCCGGACATCATCAATATCCAGCTTGAACTGGGGCGAATCATCCTGACCGTTGGGACGCACGGCAATCAGCTTCTTGTTCTGCATGGCCATCCCCAGCATCATATTTCGGGCTTCCATCAGCTTGTCATGACCGAGACCGCCACGGTCCTGTAACTGGAAATCAAAGCCGTTGGCCTGCCCCAGCTCAACCACCGCCGGTGGCGAAAAGGCAAAGGCCAAACCATCCTTGATCTTGGAGAAGGCACCCATGGCCCTGCCTGCAACGGCCGGCGCTTTCAGATCCTTGGTGGGACGCAGCTTCCAGTCCTTCAGCTTGACAAAGGCCAGGCCCATATTCTGACCACGACCGGCAAAGCTGAATCCGGCAACGGTAATAATAGCATCAACCGTCTTGTTTTCCCGCTCCATAAAATGCTGTTCAAGCTGTTCAATCACCTTCAGGGTCCGCTCCTGGGTAGCACCGGCAGGCAACTGCACCTGGCAGATGATAAAACCCTGGTCTTCATCCGGCAAAAAAGCGGTGGGGAGACGGTGGAAGAAGACCACCATGGCGGCGACGATACTGCCGTAGACCACCAGATAACGGATCGGCTTGTTGAATGAACGCCCGACAATCCCCTCATACTTTTCCCTGGCCCAGTCAAACTTACGGTTAAACCAACGGAAGAACTTGCAGAAAGGACCGCACTCACCCGGTTCATGTCCCTTTTCAACCGGTTTCAGCAGGGTTGAGCAGAGGGCCGGGGTCAGAATCAACGCCACCAGCACCGACAGGATCATGGCCGAGATGATGGTGATGGAAAACTGGCGATAGATTACGCCGGTGGAGCCGCCAAAGAAGGCCATGGGCAGGAAGACCGCCGACAACACGGTGGCAATACCCACCAGGGCACTGGTGATCTGGCCCATGGATTTAATGGTGGCATCATGGGGGGATAGCCCCTCTTCAGACATGATCCGTTCCACGTTTTCCACCACCACGATGGCATCGTCCACCAACAGACCGATCACGATTACCAGGGCAAACATGGTCAGGGTATTGATGGAGAATCCGGCAGCTGACAACACCCCCATGGTGCCCAACAGAACCACCGGTACTGCAATGGTGGGGATCAGGGTGGCGCGGATATTCTGCAGGAACAGGAACATAATGATGAAGACCAGCAGCACCGCCTCCACCAGGGTATGCACCACCTCTTCAATGGAGATCTTGACAAAGGGGGTGGTGTCGTAGGGATAGACCACCTGCACACCAGCCGGGAAAAACTTGGACAGCTCTGCCATCTTGGTCTTGACCCGGTTGGCGGTATCCAGGGCATTAGCCCCGGCTGCCAGACGGATCGCCATACCGGCCAACGGTTTACCTTTGTAGCGGGCCACGATATCGTAGTTTTCCGTACCGATCTTGCTGGTGGCCACATCCTTCAGCCGCACGGTGGAGCCATCGGGATTCGTACGCAGGATAACCGCATCAAACTGTTCTGCTGTCTGCAGTAACGTCCGGGCCGTAATGGTGGCATTCAGCTGCTGCCCGATATTGGCCGGCGTACCACCGAACTGACCGGCTGAGACCTGGGCGTTCTGGGCCTGCAGGGCGGTGATTACATCGCTGCTGGTCAGGCCAAAACTGTTCAGCTTTGCGGGATTCAGCCAGATCCGCATGGCGTTCTGGGTACCAAACTGCTGCAGCTCGCCCACCCCTTCCACCCGGCTGACAATATCCTGCAGGTTTGAAACCATGTAGTCGGTCAGCTGGTGACGATCCAACGTGCCATCTTCAGAGATCAGGCCGACGATCAAAAGGAAGTTTTTGGTGGACTTAACCACCTGAATTCCTTGCTTCTGCACCACCTGCGGCAACAGTGGCGTGGCCAGCTGCAACTTGTTCTGCACCTGTACCTGGGCGATATTGGGATCAGTACCGGCCTTAAAGGTCAGGTTGATCGACACCGCACCGGCAGAATCGCTGGTGGAGGACATATAGATCAGGTTGTCAATGCCGTTCAGCTTCTGTTCGATCACCTGGGTGACCGTATCCTGTACGGTCTGGGCCGATGCCCCCGGATAGACAGCGTTAATGGTAATCTGGGGTGGTGCGATTGGCGGATATTGCGAAACCGGCAACGTCTTAATCGCCAGCAGGCCAGCCAGCATCACCAAAATGGCAATGACCCAGGCAAAAATCGGTCTGTCTATAAAAAACCTGGCCATGAAAAGGCTCCTTTACTTTTTAGCTGCTGCAGGTTGCTGTTGCTGGCCAGGGGCTGCTACCGGTTTTGCGCCAAACGGCACCGCCTTGACCGGTGTACCGGGACGGGCCTTCTGCAGCCCTTCCAGAATAACCCGATCACCCGGTTTTAAACCGCCGGATACCAGCCAGTTTTCACCAACCGTGCGAACCACCTGAATCACCCGCGATTCAACCTTCTCCTCAGCACCCACCACCATCACCATGGCATCCCCTTTGGGGTTGCGGGTCACACCACGTTGCGGTACCAGCATCGCCTGCTCATTGACCCCTTCCTCCAGCACTGCCCGCACAAACATACCGGGCAACAGGGTCTGGTTCGGGTTGGGAAAGACTGCCCGCAGGGTGATGGAGCCGGTACTCTGGTCAACCGTCACCTCTGAAAATTTCAGGGCACCTGGCTGCGGATAGACAGAACCGTCTTCCAACAACAACTTAACCCTGGCCTGACTGCTTGCGCTGTCTTTCTTCATCACGCCGCTGGCCAGGCTCTGTTTCAGACGGAGCAGCTCTGCACTGGACTGGGTCACATCCACATACATACTGCTAAGCTGCTGAATAGTGGCAAGCGCTGCCGCCTGACTGGCGGTTACCAAAGCACCGTCAGTAACGGTAGAACGACCGATCCGCCCGGAAATCGGGGCAACGATTCTGGTATAGGCCAGGTTGATTCGTGCCGTTTCAACTGCCGCCTTTGCAGACGCAAGGTCAGCCTCGGCCTGCTTCAGGCTAGCCTGGGCATCATCATTATCCTGCTGGCTGACCGCCTTGATCTTGACCAGGTCCTGATACCGTTCCGCCTTCAAACGGGTTGAGCCCAAAGTGGCCTCTGCCCGTGCCTGGGATGCCCGTGCGCTGGCCAGTGAGGCCTCGTAACTGGCCGGATCAATCTGATACAACACCTGGCCTGCCTTGACGTCGCTGCCCTCAGTAAACAGGCGCTTTTTGATAATGCCACCCACCTGGGGCCGAACCTCGGCAATCAGGTGCGGAGCGGTACGACCGGACAGCTCAGTGGTCAACGCCACCCGCTGGGTCTGCACCGTAATGACACCGACCTCCGGTGGCCCTGAAGGCGGCATGGCAGCCTGTTTTTTGCCGCAGGCCGTTGTTGTAAGTCCCACTGCCAGCAGCACTGTGGCTGCCATCACGCGAACATAGGTTGTTTGTTGCATTGTTTGCACCTCGCCGTTAGTAACTCTCAAAAATGAACAACTATTCAAAATGGTCATAGATTAGCGTTTTAAGGAATCCCAGCAGGCCTCGGCAATCTGCTCGATTAAGGCCTCATCAAGCTGGATAAAGCCAAGGATATGGTTACGAGCAACCGAGATAATCGGACCAAAGGCAAGATCAAACAACACCACCCGAGGTAGATCCTTGATTACCTGCTGTGCCACCCCCTGCGTAAAAAGTTCACTATAAATAGTGCAACAGCCTTCTGACTCTGTCTGACCCAACATCCGGTCGCGGCGGAATGCCACACCGTACGGAGAGTGATGAAATTGCTCAATGTATTTGAACTCAAGAGGAGACGTAATAAAGAACTTCAACAGACCACGGACAACATGCAGAAATCGCTCGCGAAAGGGCATTTCCACTGAATAGCCCTCCAACAGTGCGACATGAATTCGATTTTCCAGAGAAAGGTACAACTCATTGATCAGCACATCTTTGTTTTCAAAGTAACGGTAAATGGTACCCGCTGCCACCCCGGCCTGTTCGGCAATCGCAGCACAGGGCGCACCGTGAAAGCCTTGTTTGGCAACCAGCTCCAGCGTTGCCTGCAGCAATAGCTCACGTTTATCATCTCTTGCCATAATCTCACCTCAAAAATGAATGACCGTTCATTCATTTGCATGAATTTCTAAATTTCGTCAAGCAGATTTTTCTGACTTGTCATTTTAAATGACCGGTCGTATACTTATAGCATGAGTCGCCCTAAAAACCCTGATATGATCCGTTCACGCCTGCTGGATGCCGGACTAGCCGCCTTTGCCAAACGAGGCTACCACGGTACCGGCATTAAAGAGATTGTGGATACCGCCCAGATACCCAAAGGCTCATTCTACAACTACTTTAAAAGCAAAGAAGAGTTCGGTCTGGCAATCGTGCTGCGCCATTCTGAAGAGTTCTGGCAAAAATGGCATGACAGTATTGATGCAACGCAGCCCGACCCACTCACCGCACTGCGCAACTGTTTTAACCTCATGTTGACAGAACATCTGTGCTGTGCGGTTAACACCTGCAGCGTGGTCGTTCATCTGGCTGGTGAAATCTGCGAAAGCAGTGAAATCTGTCGTTCCACCATGAGCGCCGTAGTACATGAGTGGTCAGAAAATCTGGCCGTGGTAATTCGACAAGCCCAACAGGCTGGAACCATACGACAGGATATTGATGCCCTCCAGTTGGCCACCCTGTTCTGGGATGCCTGGCTGGGGGCAATGCAGCGGATGAAAATGCACGACTCGGTAGAGCCTCTTAACCAACTGGTTGAACTGATGTTTGGCTCCATTTTGAAACCGTAAATTTTTTTGTTCATTTATTAAGACGACTGGTCATATTAAAAGGTGGATGCATGGCAATCAAAAGAGAGCCGGAAAAACATGCCAACCATGAACGCTGGCTGGTCTCCTATGGCGATTTTCTAACCCTGCTGTTTGCCGTGTTTGTCGCCATGTATGCCATGGGACAGACCGACAAGAAAAAGGCTGAAGAACTTACGCAATCCCTACGGGAATCCTTCGGCTATTCCACCCGCGCCTCTGCAGGCCAGAAGGGCGTGTTGCAGTCACAGGACATCAAGCCGATACCGGCCATCAAGCCGGAAATGGCAATAATTCCAGTTACGGCCAAGATGCCTCCGGCAGGCCCGCGGCAAGGCAACATCGGTGGTGACGCAGGTTCAAAACAGATGGCAGGAGAAAAGGAATTTCGTGAGATGGCCTCAGCGATTGAAGCCTATCTGATCAAGCAGGGCTTTCAGGACAAGGTGGCACTCTCGGTAACGCAGCGGGGACTGGTGATCAGCCTGAAAGAGGCTGGCTTCTTTGATTCAGGCAGTGCCAAGCTGAAACAGGATGCCATAACGACATTACGGGGGATCGCCACCGGGCTGCAGCAGTACACCAACCGGTTCCGTATAGAAGGTCATACTGATTCGCAGCCGATCCATTCATCACAATTCCACTCTAACTGGGAACTTTCCACGGCCCGCGCCACCAGTGTAATCCACTTTCTGATCAATTCAGCAGGCTTTGCACCTGAAACATTATCTGCTGTTGGCTATGGGGAATTTCAGCCGCTGGTACCCAACGATACACCTGAGCAACGGGCAAAGAACCGACGGGTCGATATTGTGGTGCTGTCTGCAGAGGCATCAGGTGGCGAGGCGAAGCCGGAAACTATCAACCACCACTAAGAGCCAGACAGGTATCGATCCGACTCCATCTTACGAGGCACGTTGTCGTAGATTGGTGATATCCCGCAGCGGTGGTGCCCCAAACATCCGATTGTACTCACGACTGAACTGTGAGGGGCTCTCATAGCCAACCTGAAACGCCGCGTTAGCTGCATCGAGCCGTTCTGCCAGCATCAGGCGCCGGGCCTCCTGCAGGCGTAGCTGTTTCTGGTACTGCAGGGGACTTAAGGCGGTCATGGAACGGAAGTGATGATGAAAGGTTGAGCTGCTCATACTGGCCTGTGCTGCAAGCTCATCAATACTTAATGGCTGTGTGAAGTTGTTCTTCAACCAATCAATTACCCGTGCTATCTGGTGGCTTTGGCTTCCGGCCGACGCAATCTGCCGCAAACGCTCACCCTGATCCCCCACCAACAGCCGATAAGTGATTTCACGTTGGATGATCGGCGCAAGGATCGGAATATCCTGCTGACTTTCAAGCAGGTCAATCAGGCGCTGAAAAGCGGTCAGCAATGGCAGTGTTATCTCACCGGTGGCCATGCCCCGGCTTGATTGCTGTACACGTGGCTGGGGCAGATTGCTGTCCACCATCAGCTGTGAAATTTCGCGCAGATCAAGCATCAATCTGAGCCCCAGATACGGTTTTTCAGGGCTTGCTTCAATAATCTGCACAACGGTGGGTAGATGTACAGAGGTGATCAGATAATGGTGAGCGTCATACACAAAGGTGTCATCTCCCAGCATGACACGCTTGGCCCCTTGTGCAACTAAGCAGACACTCGGTTCGTACACGCCCGTAATCGGCTCGGTCGGCTCAGTCCGCCGGAATAGTGCCAGCCCCTGGATTGCGGTTGTATGGAGCTCGCCAGTTTCGGTTAATCGGGCAATGCTTTCTCTCAAACCATCAAGCACACCACCGTTTTCGACATTCTCAATATTCTGCATAACCACCTCATTTAATGTTCATTCCCTCTGTATAAATACTACCTAGCCCGCATGCATGACACAACAAGTATCCATATGTCCGCAGCATTAGGCAAGAATCGAGCAGAATCGTTCTACCGGTTGTGCTTTGTTCAGGGGTAAGATCTGATCATCAACAAGTTATGAAAGGAAAAACAATGCACAAACGGATATTGGGAAAAAACAGTCTTGAGGTTTCGGCAGTTGGGCTTGGCTGCATGGGCATGAGCTTTTCCTATGGTCCCCCGAAGGATAAGCAGGAGATGATCGCCCTGATGCGAACAGCTGTGGAGCGGGGTGTCACCTTCTTTGATACCGCAGAGGTCTACGGTCCGTTTACCAACGAGGAGCTGGTAGGTGAGGCACTGGCGCCACTACGTGACCAGGTAGTGATCGCCACCAAGTTTGGTTTCGATACCAGTGTTGATCCACGGGCCATGAAGGGTGTCGGGCCAGTCCTGAACAGTCGCCCGGAGCATATCAAACAGGTGGTGGATGCCTCACTCAAACGCCTGAAAACAGATGTTATCGACCTGCTCTATCAACATCGTGTTGACCCGGATGTGCCGATTGAAGAGGTGGCTGGAGCAGTCAAGGAGCTGATCCGGGACGGCAAGGTCAAGCATTTTGGCCTGTCTGAGGCTGGCGTGCAGACCATCCGCCGCGCCCATGCGGTGCAGGCAGTGACAACCGTTCAGAATGAATACTCGCTCTGGTTCAGGCGTCCTGAAGAAGAGCTGCTGCCGACACTTGAAGAACTGGGAATCGGTCTGGTGGCCTACAGTCCGCTGGGCAAGGGCTTTCTGACCGGAAAGATGGATGCTGGCACCACCTTTGACAGCACTGACTTCCGTAGCAGCCTGCCACGCTTCACGGCTGAGGCGTTGCAGACAAATCAGGCCATGGTTGACCTACTCGCCAGCATTGCAGCACAAAAACAGGCAACTCCGGCCCAGGTTGCACTGGCCTGGCTCTTGGCCCAGAAGCCGTGGATTGTTCCGATTCCAGGCACTACCAGGCTGGAACGTCTAGACGAGAACATCGGCGCAGTTGCAATCGAACTGACCACCGATGATCTCCAGCAGATTGACAAGGCAGCTGCACAGATCACTGTGCAAGGGGCACGCTATCCTGAAAAGCTGGAACAGATGACCGGGCGTTAATCTGATTGCGACCAGCATGATAACCATTTAAATAAACTTGATTTTACAGGAGAATAGACATGACCAATTTTGTTTTCAGTATTCCAACAACTGCTTACTTCGGCAAGGGACAGATCAAGGTTCTCGGTGAGACCATCAAGAGCCATGGCGGTTCTAAGGTGCTGTTGGCCTATGGTGGAGGCAGTATCAAACAGAACGGCATCTATGAAGAAACCGTTGAACAACTTGATCAAGCCGGTCTTGGGTATGTAGAATTAAGTGACATTCAGCCCAACCCGCGTGTTGAAAGTGTCGAGGAGGGTATCGAGCTCTATCGTAAAAACGGTTGTGATTTCATCTTGGCAGTAGGAGGCGGTTCCACCTTGGACGCCTGCAAGGCCATTGCTGCCGGGGTGAAATATGCTGGTCCGGTCAACGATCTGTTTGTTGACGAATCAGGCATCTCCTCCAAAATAAGTGCGGCAGCCCCACTGGCAACCATCCTGACCATGGCAGGAACCGGCTCAGAGCTGGACATGGGAGCGGTTATCACGGTGGGTGAGGATCACAAGAAAAAAGTACTTCTACACCCGCTGGTCAATCCTCGCTTCTCCATTCTGGACCCGGAGTATACCTACACGGTGCCGGAACATCACTCCATGGCCGGTGTGGCTGACATCCTCTGTCATTTGATGGAACAGTATTTCACCCCTGAAACCGGAGCCGACGTACAGGACCGGATGAATGAAGGGGTCATGAAGGCGGTGCTGGACAATGCCCCGAAGCTTCTTGATAACCCGAGGGATTATAATGCCCGCGCCAACATCATGTGGGCCAGCTCCATGGCCTTGGCCGGATTCCAGTTTCTACTGGGCAAGCCGGGATTTGCATTCCCGCTGCACGGCATGGGGCACGAGCTCTCCAGCAAGTATGACATGACCCACGGTGTCACCCTGGCACTGCTGACTCCAGCCTGGATGCGTCACACTATGCAGACTGCTCCACACCACCTGCCGGTCTTTGCAAGGTTCGCCCGTAATGTCATGGAGATCCGCGAGCAGGACGACCTTAAAGCTGCAGAAGCAGGCATTAAGGCGCTGGAGGCGTTCTATGCCAGCATCAAGATGCCTGCAAACCTGCGTGAGGCCGGGGTCAAGCAAGCTGATCTGGAGGCCATGGCAGAAAAGGCGGTAGAAAACGGCAAGCTGGGGATACTGAGTTTGCTTGGCAAGGACGAGGTGCTGCAGATTATGCGTGCAGCGTTTTAAACACCAGAAATTGAATAGTTGCAACTACGCCGAAGAAAGGCGGCCAATCGGCCGCCTTTCTTCAATTATAGCAGTACTGTTTTGTCGAGATTACCCTTCTGTCCCATCTGCACCTTTATCAACAATATCAGCAAACCGGACAGACCGATTGCGTCCAGATTGCTTGGCTTTGTAGAGAGCTTTATCAGCCGATGCGACCAAACTCGCAGGGTCGGCACAATCTTCAGGATAGAGCACAATTCCGATGCTGGTACCGACCTGAACCTGCTGCCCGCCAATTATAAATGGGGTCGAAATAGCCTGAATCACCTTGCTTGCTACTGAATCCACATCCTGATGGCCGGCAATGTTTTTCAAAAGCAGGATGAATTCATCACCACCAAGTCTCGCAACCGTATCAGATTTCCGCACTGCCTCTTGTAGCCGACCTGAAACCTGCTTCAACAGCTGGTCTCCGGCCTCATGCCCAAGGGTATCGTTAACCGCTTTGAAATGATCCAGGTCCAGAAATAATACTGCAATTTTGCCATCAGCCCTGTCAGCAGAAGCAATGGACTGGTCCAGACGGTCTTCAAGTAGCCGCCTGTTAGGCAGGCCGGTTAACGTATCCTTGAATGCCATGGCGTGGACCAATGCGGCTGTTTCCTCCCTCTGCACGGCATTAAGCACAATTTGCCGGGCAAGAAAAGCCAAAAGCACAATCAAAACAGATGAAATAAGCAACAAGATCTTTGCAAAACCGTACAATTTTGTCCGGACAACCTCAGGAGATACAAAACTGACCATTTTCCAAAAATATCTGTCTGACGGCACCTGCGCCATGCTTCTGCCGCTTGCTGCAGTGTTTCCTGTACTTGAGAGTTGCCCCGTCTGCAAAGGGTAGATGGTTGAAAAAGTAAACAGGCCTTTGTCAGTTAGAATCTGACCATCCTGATTTTGCGAGCATTCCAGCCATGCTACGGGGAATTGTTTGCCAATGTTTGCCTCCTTCCGTTCAGGAAGCATGAAACCCCATTCATCCTCAGCACGTAACCCCTTCAGCCAGTAACCTTCGGAGTTAAGCAGCGTAAGTTGGGAACCGTTTTTACTGGAATATTTGTCCAAAGTTGTCAGCAGTTGGTTGCCCAAATAATTAAGCACAATAACACCACGTTTTTGCCCGTTTTTATCAAAAACGGGGGTACCGAATCGAATCATCGGCTTCAAAGGGCGTTCAATCTTGCTACCTTCAATGTTAAGGTCAAGTGGAGAGACATACACATCTCCCCGTTCCAGCCTGAGTGTGTCTTCAAAGTAGTAGCGCTTGGCTTTGGATTGCAGCTGATCAGAGGGAACCCTAACGGCAGTTCTTCCATCAAAATTGATTCTGATGACCTCCATCCCTGAACGGTCAAGATACCGTATCTGGTCATATGCTTTACGGTGTTTAGAAAAAAGAAGCATATTTTCAGTCAGGCTGGCAGGCGGGGGTCCTCCTGTCGTCAGATATTCCTGTAGCTGAGGAAGGTTAGCCAGATAGAACAGATCAGAGCTGACATTCTGTAATTCATCCCGGACAGTCTGGCTGACCAGCTTTGTCAGATTCTTTTCACTGCTATACAAAATGGCCTTTTGACTACGCACATCAATTAACCAAAGCAGGCCGATAACTATGGCAAGCAGAAGAAGCAAAGGAATAAAAACCTTCAAAAAATTTTTAGCGTAAGTCCTTTGTGGTAAAGAATAGGCAGAGCCTACTGCATCTGTCATATACCTGTTTTTCACGTATGTATTCCCTTGTCTATTCTGTCTAAAACTCAGAAAACAGCCCGACACATTCCCTGTAATTGAAGCAGACTACCCGTTCTGCAGGAGAGCAATCAAAATATTTGAATCCATATCGAAGCGCAACCAAATTGCATCAGGGCACTCAAGTAGCAGAGCCTGTCCACCCCGTGATTATGCAACAGGTAATTTTGCTGCCGGTCTGACTGATCATTGGATAAACATCCACACTTTCTAAAGACGACAAAAGGCCGGGTTTCCCCGGCCTTTTCAGCTACTCTATTATACATTACTCCGATTCCAGACCAAGGATGCTATCAAGGCGGCGAGGAGATTGGCGACGCAGGCGTACACGCAGTACGCTGAGGAGCCAATGACGAGCCAACGAAGATAGGGGCTTGAGGTAGAATTGGAATTACTTGTTTTTCTTTTTCCTCTGGTTCGGATCAAGTTCCTTCTTACGCAGGCGGACCGAGGTGGGGGTTACCTCCACCAGTTCATCATCATCAATAAATTCAAGCGCCTGCTCCAGGGTCATGCTGCGTGGCGGGGTCAGCTTGATGGCATCGTCTGAGCCTGAGGCCCGCACGTTGGTCAGCTTCTTGCCTCTGCAGGAGTTAACCTCCAGGTCGTTGTCACGGGCATGCTCGCCAATGATCATGCCGCCGTACACCTCAACACCGGCGCCGATGAACAGTGTGCCACGGGGTTGCAGGGCATCCAGCGAATAGGCGGTGGTTTCACCATGCTCCATGGCGATCAATACGCCGTTTTTACGGCCGGGAATATCCCCCTTGTAGGGTGCATACTCGTGGAAGGTATGGGTCATGACCGCCGTACCACGGGTATCGGTCAGCACCTCACCCCGCAGGCCGATCAGACCACGGGCAGGCACAATAAACTCCAGACGGACCATCTCACCCATTGGATGCATGGCCACCATTTCACCCTTACGGGGACCCATCTTCTCGATGATTGCGCCCTGGAACTCGGAAGCCACGTCAACCACCAGATATTCCATTGGCTCCATCTTGACGCCATCTTTTTCACGGACAATCACCTCTGGCTTGGAGACGGCCAGTTCAAATCCTTCACGACGCATATTCTCGATCAGGATCGAGAGATGCAGCTCACCCCGGCCTGAGATCTTGAAGGTATCAGGCGAATCGGTATCTTCAACCCGCAACGATACGTTGGTACGCAGCTCTTTGGTCAGACGCTCACGAATGTTACGGGAAGTGACCCACTTCCCTTCACGACCGGCAAAGGGGGAGGTGTTGACGATGAAGTTCATGGCCAGGGTCGGCTCATCAATTGAAACGTAGGGCACTGCCACTGGATTTTCAGCCGAGGCCAGGGTCTCGCCGATGCTGACATCATCAAAACCGGCCACGGTAACGATATCGCCGGTACCGGCCTCCTGGATCTCCACCTGCTTCAGACCTTCATACCCCAGCAGCTTGGTAATCCGGCTACGGCTGACCGTACCGTCCTGTTTGATCATAGCCACGGTCTCACCGGCCTTGACCTGACCGTTAAAGATCCGGCCAGTGGCGATCCGGCCGATATACTCGTTATAGTCGATGTTGGCGATCAGCATCTGGAACGGAGCGTTGGCATCTCCCTTGGGAGGACGGACATTGGACTCAACCACGGCAAACAGAGGCTCCATGCTGTTGGACTCAACGTTTACATCCAGCTTGGCATAGCCCATCTTGGCGCTGGTGTAAACCACCGGAAAATCAAGCTGCTCGTCACTGGCCTCCAGTTCACAAAACAGGTCAAAGACCATGTTCAGGACCTCATCAGGCCGTGAACCGGGACGGTCAATCTTGTTGATGACCACGATCGGCTTCAAGCCCAGATCAAGAGACTTCTTCAACACGAAACGGGTCTGGGGCATCGGGCCGTCCAGGGCATCCACCAGCAGCAGCACCGAGTCAACCATCTTCAAGACCCGCTCCACCTCGCCGCCAAAGTCGGCGTGGCCCGGAGTATCCACGATGTTGATCTTATACTGGCCGTGATGGATTGAGAGGTTCTTGGCCAGAATGGTAATGCCACGCTCTTTCTCAAGGTCGTTGCTGTCCATGACCCGCTCGGTAATGGCTTCATGTTCCCGGTAGACACCGGCGTGCTTTAACATGGCGTCAACCAGGGTGGTCTTGCCGTGGTCAACGTGGGCGATAATGGCGATATTACGAATTCGTTCCTGCATGGGGTGTTCTCCTCGAACAAAAATAAACGGACGGGCATGAAGCCCGTCCGATGCAGTACACTTATTACAGAATTTCAATATTTAGGCAAGGGGTTTATGGAAATAGCCTACAGCGGACGATAGGCATCATCTGTTTCCGATTTAAGCCTGAAGAAAACTTCAGTCTTCTCAGAATTAGCGGCAAATACGCGGTCGCCCTTCTTATGCAGGAAAGTCATGACATATGATTTACGATCCGAAGCACGTTCGTAGCTGACAGAAACATCCTGCGCAGGCTTAAACCCGGCCTGTTCTAGGTTGTCTGGATAAAACTGGTTGCTGGCAAAATACGATTCACAGCTTGCCTTTGCATTGCGGATATCGGCAGCAGCGATACTGTTCGACCCCTTGACCTGGTACACATGGTACTGCGGAATGGCAATGGCCGCCAAAATACCGATCACCGGGATACTGCCGACCACCAGCACAATCACCAGAATGATACCTACCGATGTTTTTTTGGCAGGCGAACCAGGCCTGCTGCCACCGGTCAGCTGGGCAATGCCACACTGCGGACAGTACAGCGCCCCTTCTACATCAGGAATTTCCTTACCACATTTGGTGCAGTACATATGGTCTTCTCCACCTACCAAGAAATAGAGCCACAACGGTTGAAACACAAAAAACGGGCATCAAGCCCGTCCTTTGTGTACAGAAAACGAAGCCATGGGGTTAGCCTTGGAAGCGCTCATCTCCAAAACCAAGCAGGGGATAAAACACAAAGGGAAGGAAAACCATACCAACGGCAAAACCACCGCCTTTGCCGAATTTTTCAGCCAAAGCGATTGAGACCATAATCAGAATGACGATGTTGATCAGCGGGATCAGCAGTAACACAATCCACCAGATGGGCTTGTTAACGATCTGCAGCAAGACAACCAGGTTGTAAATCGGTATAATTGCGGCCCAGCCTGGTTGACCAGCCTTTTCATACACCTTCCACATGCCTGCAATAGCCGCTACAATCATTACCAGATACAAAAGACTTATAATCGCACCCATCTCCTGCTCCTTTCGTTTCTGAAAATCGGCTCTAAAACCTGATACTTCTTGTCTAACATATTTTTTCAAATGTTCAAGCGGACCAAAAAAATATTTTTTATCTTAATACTTCTTAATGCCACGTGCGGCACATATATCTCAACCGCCCGGTAGCATCAAACTGCGGACAAACTATGCAGCACCGCTCCTCACGCAGTTACGACCGGCCTGTTTAGCCGCATACATCAGGGCATCTGCCCGCTGTTCCAAACGTTCAACCGTATCTCCCGGCTGACCTGTTGTAACACCGAAGCTGGCAGAAACCCTGCCGATACCGCTTACCTCCGCTTCACGTAAATCCAGAAGCAGAGTCTCTGCAAGCGCATTTGCCGCCGCCAACGGCGTATGGGGCAGGAGCAGCATAAATTCTTCGCCACCCCACCGGGCCAGACAATCCGAGCTTCGAATCCGCTTCTGAATCAAAGTCACTACATGGCGCAAAACCCGGTCGCCAGCCTCATGCCCATAGCTGTCATTAATCCGCTTAAAATGATCAAGATCTAACATGATCAAACTGAAAGGATCACCATGACGCTCGGCCCGATACAGTTCTTTTAATAAGGTTTCCTGCAAAAAGCGGCGGTTGTACACGCCGGTCAGCGGATCGGTAACGGACATAAGCCGTAATTGTTCCTCCAACAGTTTCTGTTCAGTAATATCGCGAAAGACCGTTACCGAACCAACCACCCGTCCACCCTTCAGCATTGGCTGGCTGGCAACCTGCACCGTCAACAAGCTACCCGCCTTATTAATGAACTGCTCTTCCCCCTCATAGCGACCTCTGGTTTGAATCACCTGATAAATCGGGCACTCTTCCAGCAGGGTATGGTTAGCACCGTCATGACGATGGAACAGATCATGGGCTATGGTCCCGCTCAGTTCTTGCTGGGTAAAGCCCAAAATCTCCGTTGCGCGATGGTTGGAAAAGGTAATCCGGCCTTCTTTATCCATGACATACACGCCGTCAGCAATATTTGAGGTAATTAGTGCAAGTCGTTGTTCCTGTTCCAACACCGTCTGCATACTGCTCAAAAACAGATACAGTGCGGTACCGCCAAACAGGACCATCATGCTAAAGAGCAGCAGGTTAGCCCGGTAGCTTGAGTAAAGCCCTTCAAGCTCAGGAGCCTGGGAAAAAGTTAGCATTACCGCACTGGAAACGCCATCCGTGTCATGTAACGGAATCAGGCTGACCTGATACATCCGCCCATCAAGGCTGATTGCAACAGCTCCTGGGTTCCCTGCTGCCAGGAGCCTGCTAAACGTTTTATCATCCTTGATTCGCTGATACACTTTTTGGGAGGCTGGCGAAAGGGGCGGTGAGGAGTCAGGCAACTCCCGTCGCGGATCTTCCACCAGCCATTCCTGGCTGAACAGCGATGGTGCATAATGTTTCTTGTGCTCATCAAACAGCTTGGGCAAAAGGATTGATGCCTTGAGAAGCAATAAATAATCCTTGGCAGGATCGAGATCATGCAACCCTTTACGAACCGCCTCAAAGGGTTGGGACAGTTCGACGCTACCCAGATGCTGACCTTGCCAGATAATCGGCAAGACATTGCGGAACCCGATAATCACGCGACCGGTTTCAAAACCGAAGACCGGTTTACGAGTCCGGTTTACCTCCACCACAGACGGGCGACTGGCGACCAGTGAGTCGCCAGAGTTATGAGGGGAGTGAAAACGGAGAAAAGAGCGATTACCCGGGGTATGAAAGTGTAGCTGTCGCACATCACGTTGACGAAGCTGCTCATAAACTGGAGCAAGCCTGCGATACAGCCGAACCCTTTCAATATTCTGCCGCTCTCGATTATCCACTTGAGCTGCCTGCAGAATTGCTGCAACGTCAGGCTGCATAATGTAGCTGTCAAAATAGGCCTGCATAGCTGTACGGTGTGCCGTGGTAACCGCCTGCCACGCAACTTCCTGGGCATGGATCTGCCCGGCAAGCTGTAGTCGTTCCTGAGTAGAACGTTCATGGCGCAGGTAGGCAACACCGCAGAGCCAGAACACCAGAGACAGGAGCCAGACCGCTGAGAAGGTACGTTTATGCCGTATGCGCGTCAAGAACATGCTGTATTACCGAAAAAACCTGAGATTTTGACGAATCAGATCATAACTGCTATCAACAACAGGGGAGAAACCATAGCGTCCCAGGACCAGACCAGCTGAATCCTTTGGCGTCGCTGACAGCAGAATGCTTCTTATTTTAGCGATCTGTTCCGGCGTCACCGTCGTCTTATTTGCAACCAGTAAAAAACCGGGGAAACTAGGAGTTTCCTCAATAATCCTCAGGGTAAGGTTCGAATATTTTTTTGCAACAGCAGCTTTCATGGTCCCAACTTCGTAGTTCCCTTTAACGACTGCCAGAGCGACTTGATCCTGATTGCCAAGATACTCATGATGTAAACTGTCGAGTTTAATACCGTATTTATCCAAAAGGTAGCCTGCCGTCAGATGCCCGCAGGTCGAAAGCGGCTGCGAAAGAGCGATTGAACGGCGCACCTGCCTGACCGAGGTCGGTCCATCAAAAGCGGTTGCCATGACACAGACATAACTAGCCTTCCCGTCTGGTTCATTGATAGCAACCACCGGTTCTGCCTGAGCATAGCTTTTTTTCAGGATAACATAAGGCAACGGCCCCAAATGAACGATGTCTATCTTACCCTGCTGAAAAAGTCGTAAAATTTCTTCATAATCTTTTTCATACCGAATGGTAACAGGGGTTTTAAGCTGCTTTGAAAGATAGGAAACGAACGGACGGCTGGCAGCAATTACGGTTTCAGGCTGTTCAATGGGTAGCGGCGTATAGACCAGTTCACGGGCTACAGCAGGTCTGGCCTGCATAGCCAAGCAGGCTATGGAGGTGCTGAGCACCCAAAGTACTACGCATTTTTTTATTTTTACCATATATTGCCCCAATAAAATCAGACCATTGTAAAACAGGACTTTTTATATCATATTTATCATTCAGTCAATCACCGACGAGACTCTTGGTGTCTCGTCCTACAGGATATATCAGTTATGTCAGATTTCAAGCTCACCACTTCCTATACCCCCAGCGGAGACCAGCCCCAGGCAATTGACGAACTGGTGGCCGGGATCGAGCGCGGCGATAAGCATCAGGTACTGCTGGGGGTCACCGGCTCCGGCAAGACCTTTACGGTAGCCAATGTCATCGCCCGTACCGGCCGGCCGGCCCTGGTGCTGGCCCCCAACAAGACCCTGGCAGCCCAGCTCTACGGCGAGTTTAAGGAACTCTTCCCGGACAACGCCGTGGAATACTTTGTCTCCTACTACGACTATTACCAGCCTGAGGCCTACCTGCCCAACACCGACACCTTCATTGAGAAGGACTCCTCAATCAACGACGAGATCGACAAGCTGCGCCACTCCGCCACCATGTCGTTGCTGACTCGTTCTGATGTGATCATCGTGGCCTCGGTCTCCTGCATCTATGGCATCGGCTCACCCGAGGCCTATCAGGCCATGCATATCTTCTTCCACCAAGGGGATGACTTTGGCCGCGACACCCTGCTGAAGAAGCTGGTGGAGATCCAGTATGAACGCAACGATACCGACTTCCACCGCGGCACCTTCCGGGTGCGGGGAGATGTGATCGAGATCTTTCCGGCCTACGACAGTGAACGGGCGCTGCGGATTGAGTTCTTTGGTGATGAGGTGGAGGCGATCTCGCAGATCGATCCACTGCGGGGTGTGGTGCTGCAGAAACTGTCCAAATGCTCAATCTTCCCGGCCTCACACTATGTTTCCAGCAAGGAGAATCTTGAACGGGCGGTGGCACAGATCAGGCTTGATCTTGAAGAGCGGATTCGCCACTTCAGAGACCAGAACAAGCTGCTGGAGGCACAGCGGATTGAGCAGCGCACCTACTATGATATCGAGATGATGGAAGAAATGGGCTTCTGCCAGGGGATCGAGAACTACTCCCGCTACCTGGACAATCGCCAGCCGGGAGAAGCGCCGTTCACCCTGATCGACTACTTCCCCAAGAATTTCCTGCTGTTTGTGGATGAATCCCACATCACCAACTCCCAGGTGGGAGGGATGTACCGGGGGGACCGTTCCCGCAAGGAAACCCTGGTGGAGTACGGCTTCCGGCTACCGGCAGCCCTGGACAACCGGCCGCTCAACTTTCAGGAGTACGAAGCCAGGATCAATCAGGTGGTGCATGTCTCCGCCACCCCGGCAGATTATGAGCTGCAGCAGGCAGACGGCGTCTTTGTGGAGCAGGTGATCCGCCCCACCGGTCTGGTAGACCCGCCGATTACCATCAGACCGGCACAGGGCCAGGTGGATGACCTGCTGCATGAAGTACGGCTAACCGTGGCCAAAGGGGACCGTGTCCTGGTCACCACCCTGACCAAACGGATGGCCGAGGAGCTGACCAACTACTATCAGGAACTGGGAGTACGGGTGCGCTACCTGCACTCCGATATTGATACTATTGAGCGGATGCAGATCCTGCGTTCACTCCGTCTGGGTGAATTTGACGTACTGGTGGGGATCAACCTGCTGCGGGAGGGACTGGATCTGCCGGAGGTCTCACTGGTGGCAATCCTGGATGCAGACAAGGAAGGGTTCCTGCGCTCTGCCCGTTCCTTGATCCAGACCTGCGGCCGGGCAGCCCGGAACGTGGAGGGCAGGGTCTTGATGTATGCCGACCAGGTGACCCGCTCCATGCAGGCCTGCATTGACGAAACCGAACGCCGCCGGACCAAACAGCTGGCTTACAACGCTGAACATGGCATCACCCCGGAGACCGTTAAGAAGGGAATGCGCAGCATACTTGAATCCATTGCGGAGAAGGATTATGTCACCCCGCCGGTGGTGGCGGATCTTGGGGAAACCTACGGGGTAGAGCTGAAAGAGATTCCCAAGCTGATCAAGAAGATGCGTAAGGAGATGCTGGCAGCAGCCAAGGAACTGGATTTTGAAAAGGCGGCAGAACTGCGGGACCGGATCAAGCAGTTGGAAGAAGCGGAACTGAAACTACGCTAAAGTAGTTGATGAAAATCCATGATAATCGACCGCGGATGACGCGGATTGAGCGGATGTACGCAGATCTTAGGCAGTTTAGCAAAATCAGCGTAAATCTGCCAAAATCAGATTTGATCCGCGTTCTATTGCCTTTAGGCTTAATTCCCCGTTGCTGCCTTAAACTCTTCCAGCTGCTGCTTCAGCTTTGCAAGACCTGCCGGGGCACCGCTGATATCACCGGTCTTGGCATCGGCCTCAATGGCAGCGGCGGTCTCCCGCATCTGCATGGCGCCGATATTGGCCGACGATCCTTTTATGGCGTGGGAACTGGTCCGCACCTTATCCGTGTTCCCTTCTGCAATCGCCTCTTCCAGGGCGGCCATATTCGGTTCGACCCCTTTAAAGAAAAGCCCCATGAAGCGGGGGATCAGCGCCTCAGCTCCCCCCAGCCGTTCCAGCAGATCCGCCTTGGCATAGACCGGAATTTCATCTTCAACAGCAACTGCAGGAGCTGGCGCAGCAACAGCTTCCGGCTGCTGCCCGGTAACAACAGCGCCACAGTAGCGTTGCAGCATCTCCAACATCTGCGCTGGTTTAACCGGCTTGGAGAGATAGTCATCCATGCCGGCAGTCAGACATTTATCACGATCTTCCTTAGCGGCATAGGCGGTCATAGCCACAATCGGTGTCCGCCCGGCACCCCGTTCCTGCTCCAGCCTCCTGATGGCGGTTGCCGCCTGCAGACCATCCATCTCCGGCATCTGCACATCCATCAGCACAATATCAAACTGTCCACCAGCAAAGGCATCATATGCCTCCTGACCATTGGTTGCTTCCGTAATGCGGTGTTGATAACGCCCCAGCACCGCCTTGGCAAGCTCCCGGTTAACCTCGACGTCATCAGCCAACAGTATGGCCAGCCCTTTGGGTGGCTCAAGGGACTGGGCAACCGATGTTCCCTCCCCTTCAATCACCACATCCTCGCCAACCGGTGCCAGCACAACCGTGAAAATGAATCTGCTTCCTTGGCCAGGTTCGCTTTCTACCCAGATCCGGCCGCCCATCAGCTCTGCCAGACGACGGCAGATCGTCAGTCCCAGCCCAGTACCGCCAAATTTCTTGGTGGTGGTCACATCAGCCTGTTCAAAGGTCTCAAAGATACGAGACTGGGCCTCAACAGGAATGCCGATCCCCTGATCCGCCACGCAGAACCGCACCAACACCCCGGTATCCAGCTGTTTTTCAAGCTGTGCAGAGACGGTGATTACACCCTTTTCACTGAATTTCAGCGCATTACCCACCAGATTGACCAGGATCTGGCGCAGTTTACAGCTGTCACCATCCAGACGGTCAGGCAGTTCCTCATCGACCTGCACAACCAGCTGCAGCCCTTTTTGTTCTGCCTTCAGCCCCAGTGCATACAACCCCTGTTCCAGACTTTTTCTCAGCAGGAATGGTGCATTGGCCAACTCAAGCTTACCGGCCTCAATCTTGGAAAAGTCAAGAATATCATTGATGATCACCATCAGGTTGTCAGCCGAATCCCGGATTGCCAGCAGTTGTTTGCGCTGCTGTTCAGGAGTAAAGCCACCTTCCAGCAGCAACTCCGTCATCCCCATCACCCCGTTCATCGGGGTACGGATCTCGTGTGACATGTTGGCCAGAAATTCACTCTTGGCCTGACTGGCTGCCTCGGCTTTTTCCCGGGCCACTGCCAGTTCGCGGGTCCGTTCCTCTACCCGCTGTTCCAGTGTCGCCATATGCTCCTTCAGCAAACCGCGCAGGGTGGTACTTTCCAGGGCATAGGCAGCGGCATTCAATAAAATGGAAAGGGCGTTCAGGGAAGGGGCATCAAAGGTGACAGATTCTTCCGGCACCTGGCCGACAAACATCCCGTGGATACGGGATCGGGTAGTAATACTCTGCAACAGCAGGGTACCGCCTCCCTGGGCCGGCACCATCACCGCCTGATTACGATTCAGGGCCCAGGCAAACCCACCATCCATAATGGCGGCATCACAGGACTCCTGCAGCTTGTTTGTACAGACGTCACCGTCACAGGAGGTCAGTTCAAAACTGCCGTCATCCATCACCTCCATGATGCCAGCCAGGGCAAACGGAATCAGACGTCGGACCTGCGCCAGCGTGGCCTGAAAAATATCGTGCAAACCTTCAGCACGTGCCAGATCCGCCTGAAAATCGCCACTGGAGGCCAACATTTCAAGGATGTCAACGTAGCGGCGGTTAGCCTCCTCCAGATACTCAACCCGTTCTTGCAAAAAAAGCGGGACTGTTGTGGTGTCTTCAGATGCGGTCATGGCGTTTCCGAAAGAATGGTAAAGGTCTCTTCAACCTGCGACTCTGCCTGTTTCATGACCGCCCCCAGCTGATTGGGGGTCATCCCCAGCCGATCCCAGGCTGCACCATCAAGGGGTGGAACGAATCGTTCGCAGCTCTGGCCCAGCTCAAAGGCCTGGCAAATAATATCAGCAATATGAATCAATGATGTTTCCAGCGGGAACTGCTCTGCCCGTGACGGACGGTGGTGAAAGGCAACCGGATCAGCAATATTGGCCGGAATCTTCCACTCTTTCAGCAGGGCTCCACCCGCCTCGGCATGATCAAACCCGACCCGTTTCAGCTCAACATCAAAATAAAGCGCCCCTTCTGTCTGGGTCTCCTCAATCATCTGGCGTACCAGGTCACCCAGCGCCGTGGCCATAATCAGCTGCCCGACATCGTGCAGCATACCGGCCACAAAGAACCGCTCCACATTGGCTTCCCGGCGCCAGGTAGCCAAGGCCCGGGCAATGATGCCGCAGGCGATGGAGTGTCGCCAGAAGGTGGCCATGCTCATCAGCTCTTCGGGTATCCCCTTGAAGATACCCATCACCGAAGCGGCCAGGGCCAGGTCACGCAACTGCTGGGTACCGATGATGGTAACCGCCTTGCTGATGGAATCCACCTTGCCGAAATAGCCGAACATCGGGCTGTTGGCCAGCCGCAGCAGACGGGCCGTTAATCCCTGGTCTTCGGTAATGATCTTGGCAATGTCATCAATGGAAGTACGGGGATGGTTGATCGCCTCATTGAGTCGATCATAGAACAGCGGCAGGGAATAGACGGTACTGGTACGGTCTATCAGCCACTGAACCGTATAGGTGGGCGCATCAGCAAAGGCCATGGAGTACCTTCCTGATGGCGGCCAGCCGCAGCAACTCCCTAAGTGCGGGATGCTCGGTGCCTGAATGTTTGAAGTGCGGTAGCAGGGCTTCTTCAGCAGCCATCACTGCAGCCGGATCAAGCTCGGCTGGCATCTGGGGCTCGTTATCCACATAGTCAATACCGGCGATGTCTGCCTCTGCCACACCCCAGGTACGGAAGATGGTCAGATGCTTCTGATTCAGCTCGGCCCCGGCTCCCAATAGCATACGACCGTTACGGTCAAGCACATCGCTTGCCAGTACCATCCCGATCTCAAGATTATCAAGCGCCACCAGTCCCATGCTTTTTGGCCTACCCTGTTCTCTGAAGTTTTATTAGAATACCATCTTTCCGGGGCAACTCAAGGATTAGTCTCTTTTTTCATTTATTTTGACCGTTGTCATGCTACCGCCGCACGATACAAGGCAGGATAGAATTCATGCAAAACGAACCGACTGCACAGCAGGCAAAGGATATCAAGGTTATCGCCAAATTTACGGAAGTCTGGTGTGCAGGGCAGCAGCATAGCGGTCAGAAGCCGGTAACCGCCCACCCAGAGCTGCAGCCGTTGAAGCTCTGTCCTGACTGCACTGCTTTTTTACAGTACGCCGTTAAAAAACGGCTCTGCTGCCCGCTTGAAGCAGAAAAACCGACCTGCCGACGTTGCCGGATTCATTGCTATGCACCCCAACAACGGGCCTTGGTCAAACAGATCATGGCCTGGTCAGGCAAGCGGATGATTATGCGGGGACGGCTGGATTACCTCTGGCACTATTTCTTTTAGTCGCCGCTTTGTGGTACATACCGTAGCATGAACAAACCACTCATTGCCATCACCATGGGGGACCCGTGCGGGGTCGGACCGGAAATTATCGTTGCCGCCCTGACCGATCCGGCCATCCGCAGCCTCTGCAAGCCGCTGGTGCTGGGCGACCGTCTGGCCATGCAGCGGGCCCTGACCGTCTGCAAGAGCACGATGGAACTGGTCACGGTTACTTGTCCGGCTGAAGCAGCCAATCTGCCGGACAACGTCATTCCCCTGCTGGAATTGTCCCGTCTGACTGAGACTGATATCGCCTACGGCAAACCTTCAGAATTGGCCGGGGATGCAGTCTATCGTTATATCCGCCGTGCAGCCGAGCTGTGCCTGACCAACGAGGTGGCAGCCATGGCCACGGCGCCGATCTGCAAAGAGGCGATGCACCGGGCTGGTCACCACTATCCGGGCCATACCGAGTTGCTGGCTGAGCTGTGCCGTTGTGATGAGTTTGTGATGATGTTGGCCGGCGATCTCCTGCGGGTGGCGCTGGTCACCATCCACGAGGCGATTGCTCATGTCCCCGGCCTGATCAGCACGGAACAGGTGTTGAAGACCATCCGGGTGACGGCCAAGGGGGTTGCCCCGCTCTGTGGTA
This sequence comes from Geobacteraceae bacterium, assembly GCA_021286935.1. Classification (GTDB taxonomy): domain Bacteria; phylum Desulfobacterota; class Desulfuromonadia; order Geobacterales; family Pseudopelobacteraceae; genus Trichlorobacter. Next base: position 6,859 of record JAJTBI010000005.1, on the reverse strand, counting down.
ACGGTTCTCCCCGAATCGCTGTGCTGGCACTGAATCCCCACTGCGGCGAAGGTGGCATGTTCGGCACTGAAGAGGAAGACGCCATCATCCCGGCGATTACAGCAGCAAAGGCCGAAGGGCTGGATGTTGCAGGCCCGTTCTCGGCTGATACCTTCTTCCACTTTGCCGTGCAGGAGCCAGCCCCCTATGATGCGGTGGTGGCCATGTACCATGACCAGGGTCTGATCCCGCTCAAGATGCGGCACTTTGATGATGGCATCAACATTACCCTGGGTCTGCCGATCATCCGCACCTCGGTTGACCACGGCACCGCCTATAATCTGGCAGGCCGCGGTACGGCTTCGGCTACCAGCATGAAGGCATCCATCAGGATTGCCGCAAAACTGGCGGTAGGCCGATGATCCTCCCACCGCTGATCCCCGGCAGACTGATCAAACGTTACAAACGTTTTCTGGCTGATATCGAGCTGGAGGACGGCTCCGTGGTCACGGCCCACTGCCCCAACTCCGGCAGCATGCTGGGCTGTAACCTGCCCGGCAGCCCGGTGCTGCTTTCTCTCAGCCCGAACCCCAACCGCAAACTGGCCTATACCTGGGAACTGCTGCAGGTTGATGGCTTCTGGGTGGGGTTGAACACCATGCTGCCCAACCGGCTTGCTGAAGAGGCGATTCAGGACGGAACCATTGTTGAGCTGCAGGGGTATCCAAACCTGCGACGGGAAGTTGCCTACGGCAGTGAGCGCAGCCGGATCGACATCCTGCTGGAGGGAGATGCCAGGCGCTGCTACGTTGAGGTAAAGAATGTCACCCTGGTGGAAGACGGGCTGGCCCTCTTTCCTGATGCCGTCACCACACGGGGGCAGAAACATCTGCGTGAGCTGATGGAGATGGTCAGAAGCGGAGATCGCGGGGTGTTGCTGTTTACCGTACAGCGAGGCGATGGCAACGCTGTTGCTCCGGCTGACCGGATAGATCCCGAGTACGGAAAGTTACTGCGTGAGGCGGTTGCAAACGGTGTGGAGGCATTGGCCTACCGGGCCGAGGTGCAGCCGGAGCAGATCCGGCTGACCGAGCGGCTGGCAGTCCTCCTTTAAAACGGCTGCGGAGGCCGTCTACTGTGTTACGTGGTGCTCGCTTCCGCCACCCAGTCACAGGCATGTCTCGGTCGCTGCGCTCCATGCGCCTTGTATCCGGCCTTCCTCGCACGTTTTCAGCAGGCGTCAGTTGTTATAATCCACCGCCACAATTGAACTGCAGTTAGCCTTCATGAACGGCACCACCTCACCGGCATGATAGGGGTGAACCTGGTAGCTCTGCAGATCAGCCAGCGAATCAAACTTGGTAATCAGGGCTACGTCGTAGGACCGCTCAGAACGGATCACATCAATCCCTGCCTCAAGATGACGTAATTCCGCAATCTTCCCTTCCATGGACAGCAGTTTGTCCCGCACTGCAGCGATCTTCTCCGGGGTCTGCTCGGCCAGCTTAAAAAAGACGATATGGGTTACCATGGTGTTCCTCCTTAGCATTCGTTTGAGCCTCTTGCAAAATGTCATGAGGCTCATGTTCTGTTCAGATACCGCGACTCAACTGTTTCTGTCAACCAGTCCCCTTGAGAGTTGCAAAATAGGTGGTACAGTTATTTTATTCCCTATGGCCTGTGGCCGTCGAACTCATCCTGGAGGTGCTGCCATGTCAGAATCCAGACTCATTCCGTCCATTGACAACCGTTTAGGAGCCCTGCTGGAGGTATCACGACGCCAGAGCGCCCTCCGCCCTGAAGAAAATCAGCAGAAACCGACCATTACCATCTCCCGGGAGTTCGGCTGTGAGGCCTACCCGATGGCTGAACTGCTCCGTCAGCAGCTGGAAAAGCAGACAAAAGAAGCCTGGAGCTTAATGGACAAGGCGCTGCTGGATGAGGTCGCCAAAAATCACAGTCTTTCCGATCAGGTCTTACACAATCTGGGTGATAAGAACCGCTTTCTGGATGATTTTCTCTCCACCTTTTCCAATCGCTGGAAAAGCGACAAAGACTACTACCGACTACTGTCGCGCCAGATTATCGCCCTGGCGGAACAGGGCAACGTGATCCTGGTGGGCCGGGGCGCACCGATCGTCACCCGCAAAATGAAGAACTGCTTTCATTTCAGGATGTACGCTTCTGAAACCTTTAAAATAGCCTCCATAGCCAAACGGTTGGGTCTTGATGAGGGGGAGGCCCGGACACTGGTAGAGCGCCGCCAGAAAGAACGGGACCGCTTTATCCGGGACTTTCTGGATCATGATCCCTACGACCTGAGTGTCTATCATCTGGCCTTTAATAATGACCGTAACAGTGCCGCCAAGATAGCCCAGACGATTCTGGACTACCTGCTGTACCCCTAGTCGGCACTACTCAAATCCTCCCAGTCACGTAACGAGGCCGGTCCTTCCGGCCTTTTTACTTGGCTGTTTCCGTAGTATCGATTTTCATGCTATACATTGCTCAAAATTGCATCAGCGTCGGTTGGAGGATCCTGTGAAGAAGTTTCTGTTGGGAATCGGCATTACTATCATACTGTATCTGGGCTATGTGGTTGTCTCATTGGCCCTGCTGCCGCCAGTGAAAAGCCTTGCCGACAAAAAACTGAACCTGAACATCGACGTACGCGACTGGCAAGGTAACGAACACCCTTTTTTGCTTGGTCCCAAAAACCGGCGCTGGACCCCTACCAGCCGGATACCGCCTGAAATGAAGTGGGCGGTGATCCTGGCTGAAGACAGTAACTTTTATAAGCATGATGGAGTCGACGTCAAGGCGATTAAGGAAGCAATCAAGTACGACCTGGAAAAGCAGAGTATGGCCCGTGGTGCCTCCACCATCACCCAACAGGTGGCAAAGAACGTCTTTCTATCCCGTGAAAAGACCATTACCCGCAAGCTGAAAGAGGTCTACCTGGCCTGGCGGATGGAACAGGAGCTGACCAAGGGACGCATCCTTGAGCTGTACCTGAATGTGGTTGAGCTGGGACCGATGGTCTACGGTATCGGCCACGGTTCCCAATACTATTTCGGCAAACCGGCCTCTGCCATGACCCCGCGGGAATGTGCCTTTCTGGCAGCCATGTTGCCCGGCCCCCGCGTGGCTTACAACCCCTACCGCAATCTGGGCAAGGTCTTAAGCCGCTCCAACATGATCCTGCGCAAGCTGCGCAGTAAAGGGGTCATCAGCTCTGATGAACTGCAGGTGGCCCTGGCAACATCCCCCAACATTGCTGGTCTGCAGCGAAAGGTGGATACCGCGATCCAGCAGGAAGCGATCATGAAACCGACCTCCTCGACCGTGGTACCTACTACACCTGCTGTACCGCAGGAGCCCGCAGAGCCTGAGACCGCTGCCCCAAAAACCGAGCCAGCACCCCAAGAGCAACCAACAGCTCCGGCAGCTGAAGGAAAGCCCTGACCATGTCACCCCGTCGTCATCAGGAACGGTTTCCGCGCCTGATACGGCATCTGCGCCACCATGGCACTGCCTTGCTGCCGCTGCCGGTTGGAGCAGGCCAGGTAACGTTACTGCCGGATGGGCCCCACTTCTTTGAAGCGCTGTTTAACGACCTCAAGAATGCCAAACAGCTCATCTGTCTTGAATATTACCGCATCCGGGCCGACATAACCGGACAACGTTTTGCCGATCTGCTGATTGAAGCTGCCGCGCGGGGAGTCAAGGTCTTTCTGATCTATGACGCCATCGGTTGCCATGTCACGCCGGACAGCTACTTTGAACGACTGCAGACCGCCGGCGTCTCCTGCCTGGCATTTAATCCCCTGTCTCTGAGCCGCATTCACTGGTTTGATCGCCGCAATCATCGCAAGCTGGCACTGATTGATAACCGGGTGGCCTATCTGGGCGGCCTGAACATCAGTGACGCCTATGCCGGGCTGACCGATGAACAGCTGCGGTTCCGCGATGTCGGCTTCAGCCTTGGTGGTGCTGCCCTCGTCAGTCTACGGCAACTGTTTGCCGACACCTGGGCAATGGTATCAGGCAAACAGCCTGACCTGCCGGCACTGAGCAGTTCCAGCCCTACTCCCGATGACACCGAAGTGACCCTGATCAATGGCGGCCCGCACCAACGCCGCTCAGCCATCCGCACCGCCTTTCGGGTTGCCATGGCTTCGTCTTACCACGAACTTTTGATTGCCAACCCCTATTTTGTACCTGGTCCACGGATACTACGTTCTCTGTTGCGTGCCGCCAAACGCGGGGTGCAGGTCAAGCTGCTCCTACCAGCCCGCAATGACGTGCCGGTGGTACGGGTGGTCAGCCGCAGCTATTACGAGGTGCTGCTTAAGGCTGGTATTGAGATCTATGAGCTGGAACGGGAACTGCTGCATGCCAAACTGATGCTGATTGACGGGGAACAGACTGTCATCGGCTCAGCCAACCTCGATCAGCGCAGCTTTCACCGCAACTTTGAGATTAACGCCATTGTACGCAGCAACTCTTTCGGCAGCCAGGTTCATCGCCTGTTTGAGCAGGATTTTACCGGTTCCCGTCGTATCACCCTTGACGAACATGCCCGTCGTGGTTTAGGGCTGCGACTGCTTGAGCTGCTGCTCAGACCGATCAACTGGTTTCTTTGATAGCATGCTGATCGACACCCATTGCCACCTTGATCTGCCACCACTGGTTGACCAGCTTGATCAGCTGCTGGCTGAGGCTCGCGCTGCCGGCATCACCAAATGGGTTGTACCGGCCGTTCATCCTGATGGTTGGCAGCATATTTCTGAGCTGGCCAAACAGCATCCTGACCTGCGGCCAGCCTATGGCATTCATCCTCTGCACACCGCTAACGCCACTGCTGAACAGTTGCAGCAGCTGAAACAACTGGCACCAGAAGGCGTTGCTATCGGTGAGATCGGGCTGGATACGACCTATGGCAACCTTGATAAACAGGAAGCGCTGTTTCGTGAACAGCTAAGAATTGCGCGACAGCACGGTCTTCCGGTGCTGATCCATTGCCGTAGGGCGATCGGGCGCACGTTGGCAATTCTGCACGAAGAGCGGGCTGATCAGATGGGCGGCATCATGCACGCCTTTTCAGGATCGCTGGAATCAGCCCGCGAGTGTATCAGACTCGGCTTTGTCATCTCTCTCAGCGCGACCCTGACCAGAAGTAATGCGATACGCCCGCCACTACTTGCAGGTCAGCTGCCGCTTAATCAGCTGGTACTTGAAACCGATGCACCAGATCTGCCACCCTCTGATCATCAGGGATGTTTTAACCGACCGGCCTGGTTACACGAAACAGCGTGCAAACTGGCAGCGATTAAGGGAATGTCCATCACTGAGATAGCCCGAGAGACCACCGCTACAGCCCAGCAGGTAATTCCCAAACTCTGAAACGGGTCTTGTCCATCACACCACTGCGTGGTACAGTGCCACAAAGGAGATCGCCATGAAACAGTTTCTACCTGCCATCTTGCTGCTGATTCTGGCCCTGCCCGGCTGCAGTATGTTCACCGCCTGGAAGAGTATTCCTCCCCCTGGCGGCTGCGACCAATGCCACTCAACAGAGCTTTCTGCCAATTGGCGGGTTGCCTATCAGGCCGCAACCGTCGCTGATGAACGCGGCCAACTGGCATTCCAGACCCCTCAGCAAAATACCCCGATCAGAAAAAACCAGCCATCTTCTCCTTTGGAGCTGCGCAAGTCTGAAGATTCACGCTGTTTTGATTGCCATAATGCACCAACTCCGGCCCATAAAGAACGCAAAGGCAAGTTCCACCACGGCCAGTAAAAAAAATATTGACATTATTTTAGCACTGAGTATAGTTTCCCTTTGTTGCTTACACTGCCCTGTTGTAACAGGGTTAAATAACCCAAGAGGTGAAATCACATGAAAAAAATGCTCTCCCTGTCCCTGGTACTGGCTCTGGCCCTCGGCGTTGCTGCTGGCTGCAAGAAGAAAGAAGAAGCTGCTGCTCCTGCTGCTCCTGCTGCAGAAGCTCCTAAGGCTCCCGAAGCTCAGAAGCCTATGTCTTCTGTAAAAGCTGCTCCTGCTGCTGCCGCTCCTGCTGCTGCACCTGCTGCTCCTGCTGCAGAGCCCAAAAAAGAAGAGAAGAAGCACTGATTCTCGATTTTTTGATCATCAAAGCCTGTCAGGGTAACCTGGCAGGCTTTTTTTGTTTCAGGAGTACTGCCCATGCATGAAATGGCACTTACCCAGGGAATCGTTGATATCTGTCTGCAGCATAGCGCTGGCCAGCGGATTACTGCCGTTGTCATTGAGATCGGGACATTGTCCGGTGTTGTACCGGAGGCGGTCGAATTTTGCTTTGCTGCCTGCAGAAGTGATACCCTGGCTGAATCGGCCCGGCTTGAAATCAGGCGGCTAGAGGCGCAGGGACGCTGCCTTGACTGCTCCACCCTACAGCCGGTTGAACGTCTCTATGACCCCTGTCGGCACTGTGGCAGCTACACCCTGGAGATACTCAGTGGCGAAGAGATGCGGGTGGTGGAAATAGAAGTGGATGACTAAAAAGGGCTGACCCGTTACCGGACCAGCCCTTTTCTTATTGCATCTTAAATTTCGAATTTTAGATCAAGGATGATAGCAAGGCGGCGAGGAGCCGACGACGAAGCCAACGAAGCTAGCGCCTTGAGCTGGAACTCGATCTACTCATTCCAGCCTTCAGGATGCACCTCACCGATCTGCTCCCAATGCTCCGGTGAACGCCAGAGTGATGAAAGGATCAGTTCACGTATATGCAGGAACTCCTTGGGTAGCTTGTCGTACATCTTAACGAACAGCTCCTCATGGGAGATAACCTCTTTCTGCCAGACATCCCGGTCAACGGACATCAGCTCGTTGAAC
>JAJTBI010000075.1 GCA_021286935.1 Geobacteraceae bacterium | reverse complement strand
CCGCACCACCTCCACCTGCCGGATATTCTCTACCGGGAGTTTACTGGCAACATTATACACCAGGACACTACCATTGGTATTCCTGTTCAACGAATGACCGTCAATCATAACCAGGATTTTCTCGCTTGTCCCGGTCCTGATCCCGCGTACCTCGATCATCAGGGTACCGAACTCGTTAATCGAAACACCAAAGCCCGGCACCATCTTCAGTACATCCAGAAGATTGCGGGCTCCCATATTTCTGATTTCATCGGCGGTTATAATTGTTGCTATGGCAGGGGCTTTACGTAATGAGGTGGGACGTTTGGTGGCGGTAACCAGGTCTTGCTCCTCAAAAAACATGAGCAATTCTTTATCCTCGGACTGTTCATTGAGGGCAACAACAGCATTTGGCTGGGCAGAAGAGCCATCAGCCCCTTGGGCGGCAACACCTGCACCCAGACAGAACACAAAAAGAACATATGCAGTGGATGTTCTTCTTGTCAAAGTTGTTATATCTCTTAAAAAAGTAAACAAACAGATGACTCCATTCAAAACTTGTATGAGGCTATGAGAAACCCGGATATCCCTTCACGGGGATAATCACCAGGAACCTTCGCCGCTGCACCTGAGGTATCAGGATCACTATAGCGCTGATCAAAGAGGTTACGAATAGTCGCCTGAATCTCGAATGTCTTGTAGAAATTTTTCAGCGTAGCGCTCAAATCTACCGTGGTGTAGGAAGGCATCTCTGACCTGGTATCACCGGTATCCCGTGGACGTGGCCCGGTCCAGAGCAGATCAGTATGCAGGTTCAGGTACTTGGTTAAGGCATAGTTTACGCTGCCGGAAGCACGATGCGACGGTACATAGGGCAGACGTTTGTTGTTGCTGATATCGCGCGGGTCCTGATAGGTATAATTCAGCTTCCAATACAGGTCCGTCCCCGCTGCACCACTAAATCCCAGTTCGACGCCTTGCGTCTCTGTTTTGCCGATATTGGCATTAGCAGCGGGCGTAGTAGAGGTGTCCCAACCGATCTGGTCATTAATCCTGCTGTAGAAATAGGTCAGGTTTGCGGCAAAATAGCGATTTAAACGCCAGGCAACGCCTGCCTCATAGGTCTGGATCTTCTCCGGCTTAAGATGCGGGTTGCCGACCACCACTGGATTATTGATATTATACAGCTCCTGGAAATTTGGGGCACGAAAAGCCTGCCCATAGAGTAGCTTTAGATCAAGATTATCCAGGACGCTCCAAACCAGTCCTATTCTGGGATTCAGGGTATCGCCAAAATCACTGTAATGGTCATAACGCAGGCCAGCCGTCAGGTTAACCTGTTCCAGTAATTGCCACTCATCCTGCAGGTAAGCAGCAAATATCTGGCGGGTCGCATCTTTGTTCCAGTTAGCCACCTCCTGTACTGAAGCAAGCGGAGCGCCGGTCAACGGATTGAAGTTGGCCAGTTGTTTGACATCAAACTGCTGCATCTCCTCAAAGGAGATCCCTGCAATCAGGTGATTCCCCTTAAAAACATCCCAATCAGCCTGTAGTTCTCCGCCAATGGTACGGTTCTTTACCAGCGGCTTGCCAATCATTCCATCCGTAAAAACACCCAAAAACCCGTTCGGATAGATTTTGGCTAAAGGATTCTGTTCAAACTGATCGTAATACAGCTTCATGTTCACGGCAAATTTGTCCGTAAAACTGAGGCCATAGCCCAGTTCGCCCCAAAAATTGTCAATATCATTATAGGCATCATCCACAAGTGCAGAGGCCAGACCAATATTCAAGCGTTCTTTTTTCGTAAGATAATGACCACGGAACGTTAAATCACCGTAACCGACCTTCAGGAACGCATCTGACTGCCGGGATCTGAGGTCAGTATGTCCTGGCGCCAGGGAAAAGGGAGTAGCGCTTAAGGCATCCGCCCCGACCGCCAGTTTGGGACCATTAGTCTGCTGATGGTCCAGGCTGCCGGAAATGGTAAGTTTCTCACCAATGGCCTTGCCTCCGACCAAGTTGCCCTTGAAACTGTCAAAGCTACCACCGCCTGCCTTGGCTTCCAGTCCGTCGATCTCCTCAGCATTACGGGTGATGATATTGATGGTGGCCACAAAGGCGCTATTGCCGTAAAGGGCCGAACCTGGCCCCCGCACCACCTCCACCTGCCGGATATTCTCTACCGGGAGTTTACTGGCAACATTATACACCAGGACACTACCATTGGTATTCCTGTTCAACGAATGACCGTCAATCATAACCAGGATTTTCTCGCTTGTCCCGGTCCTGATCCCGCGTACCTCGATCATCAGGGTACCGAACTCGTTAATCGAAACACCAAAGCCCGGCACCATCTTCAGTACATCCAGAAGATTGCGGGCTCCCATATTTCTGATTTCATCGGCGGTTATAATTGTTGCTATGGCAGGGGCTTTACGTAATGAGGTGGGACGTTTGGTGGCGGTAACCAGGTCTTGCTCCTCAAAAAACATGAGCAACTCTTTACCATCGGTCTGTTCATTGAGGGCAATAACCGCATCTGGCTGGGCAGGAGAGCCATCAGCCCCTTGAGCCACAACACCTGTCCCCAGACACAACACAAAAGATACGCATGCAGCTGATGCTCTTTTTTTCATGGGTTTATCTCTCCATGGTGGTTGTGGTTACCCATTGTTACTGTAACTAGTTTTTATACTCATTAAATTTTCAGGTGTAAAGTTGATTATCCTGACATCAAAATTCACAGCTTTACATTGGAGTTTCCACAAACATCAGCTATGGTACTACTCCCTGCACGCCACAACACTTGGTTACTGACAGAGGCCCTGCAAACTACGCCATAAGGTACTACTTCATGCTCACCTACACCATCACTGCTGATGACCACTGCCGCCGCCTTGAAAGCTGGCTGCAACGCCTTCTGCCAACGGCCTTACCCGCCTACTGCCGCAAACTGATCAAGTCCGGCGCCTGCACCCTGAACAGCACAAAATCTACACCGGATGCCCTGCTTTCTGCTGGCGACAGCATCAATCTGAAGGAAAGTAGTCAGGTTATGCAACAGCTAAACAGACCGTTCCCCCCCATTGATCTGCTCTGGCTGGATGATCGCCTGCTAGCCATCAACAAACCGGCCGGTCTGGCCATGCATCCCGCTGCTGAGGTGGATGAAAACCTGGCTGATATCGCCTCGGCCTGGCTGGAAAAAAAGGCCAACTATCCGGTGCGGGCCTATCCGGTCAACCGGCTTGATCGCGGCACCTCTGGCGTGGTGCTGCTTGCCACCAGTTCATCCAATGCAGGGATGCTGGGCAGGCAGGTTAAAGAAGAAGGGCTGGACAAGATCTACCTGACCGTGGTGGAAGGGATTCTGGAAGGGGACGGTGAGATTAACCAGCCACTGGATGGCAAGGAATCCATCAGCCGTTACCGCTGCCTATCTTTCGGTGAGAATCACTCATTTCTGCAGGTTGAACCGGTTACCGGTCGCACCCACCAGATCCGGCGGCACCTTTCAGCAATCGGTCATCCGGTGGTGGGTGATAAGCGGTATGATGCCCAAACGCTGCCTAGCCTGGCAGGCATCGCCCTGCACTCCTTCCGTACCAGACTACAGCATCCAACCCCTGAAACACAGCTGACGGTCTGCGCACCGCTGCCAACCGCACTGCGAGAGCTGATTATTGAACGCTGCGGGATAAACGAGAAAGAGCTGCTCACGCTGCTGCAGAACCTGAGGTAACACCTGCTAACAAAATCAGCCTGCCACAGACCGGTTGACGAGCTTCCAAGCTGTGGTAGGCTGTACTGCATCATCCTGTCATGTTGTTGGAGACCTGCCATGCACATCCAGCTTTACCGCTTTCTGACCCTCATCTCTCTTCTCCTCCTTATCCTTCCCGGTTGCCAGAAAAAGGAATCGAACCGGCTTTTAGAAAAGTCCAGATCACAGGCAATGCCAGCCGCAGCTCCAGCTGCACCTGTGGCAGAGGCAACTGGAGATGCGGTTGCAGAGCCAGCGGATAAGGCAGCCGACAAGCCGTCACAGCGCAAGGTGATCATGACCTATGACCTCACCCTGGAGGTTAAGGAAACCGTCGCTGTTATCCGGCAGGTTGCGGCATTGGCTGAAAAAAGCGGCGGCTTCATCGTCAGCTCGCAAAGCCGTAAGGAAGAAGATGGCGTGGTGCGGGGAGAAATAGCGATCAGAGTACCCACCGGCAAGGTGGGCGGCATACTGGAGCAGCTCCGCAAGACCGGCAAGGTGGCAGCGGAACAGGCCAATGCAGAAGATATCACAGAAGGCTATGTGGATCTTGAAGCCCGGATGAAAAATGCCCGATCCTCGGAAAAACGGCTGCAGGAGATGATGAAGCAGGCCGGTAAGCTAGCCGATGTGCTATTGGTAGAAAAGGAATTAACCAGAGTACGGGGAGAGATAGAGGCGTTTGAGGCCAGAAAACGGACCTGGGATCTGCAACTGGAGATGACCTCCATCAAGATCACTTTAACTGACCGCGCCGGGGCTCTGCCCACCTTCCAACGGTTCTGGCATCCGCTGCACGGCTCAATCGGCCAGGCACTGGAAGGATTCTCAAGCTCTTTACGGGCCATGATCATCTTTGTAGGGGTCGTGTTGCCGTGGGTAACGATCCTGCTGCCTGTTTCCATCTTTATCTGGAAGCGGATCAAGCTCTGGCGGGAAAACAGAAGGCAGCGAAAGGCGGCAAAAGCCGCAGAGTAGCCAATCTCACCTGAGACGGTTTATCTGCTCAGACACCAAGGGTTATCCGTTGTTATTGTTGTTATTATTGTTGTTGTTATTGTTATTATTATTGTTGCTATAGGAGATTTCACTGCTGCTCTGACGTTTACGCTGCTCAGCATCGGCTAGCGCAGCGCCTGTCAGGGCTGCGGCTGCCACTGCGCCGGTAATCAGAATGTTTTTGTTGTTCAGAAAGGCCTGACGGTCCAGGATTGAGATTTTTTGGGCATCACACTGCAGCACCCGATCACTGTTTGCCCCAAGACCGGGATAGTCCTTGACCAGGGTCTTGCCGTTATAGAGATAGAGATGATCCTGGGCGTAGACCAGTGCCGGATTTTTATCCGCACTGCCTGCCATCCGCCCCACCAGTTCCTCTTCTATCTGCACACGCTTCTTATCATCCGGTATCCCCACCAGATTCATGAAACGCTCCACGTTTGCCGCAATTTTTTCAAGACTATTTGACGACATATGCTGTCCCTCTACAAAAGATCATCCCAGTAAAACTCGAAGTTCTGAAACGGTAGATTGATGGCCTGTATATGGTAAAAGGCGTTATTTTTCTGCTTCTGATAATGATACTCCCGCAGCTGGCCAGTGGTCACGAACAAATTATTGAGTACGTTTTTGATGAACCACACCTTGCTGAGCTGCAGCAATCCTGCAAGATCCGCAGTCAACCATTCTTCCCCCAGCAGCAGATCAGGCTGCAACAGGTTATGGAAGATCTGGTGGGTGATCAGATGTTCCTGCTTGCTGCGCTGCTCATCACCATAAACCACAACCGTATCGCGCAACAGTTGGATATACAGGGTATTGCGGATCAGCTCACTGCAGTTGGCCTCAAACAGAGAGCGCCGGACATGCAATACTAGCTGGTCATCCTGACCAATACTGTAGAAACTGCGTTGCGGGGCCAGAATCTGGGACTGCAGCGGGATCAGGTCGCCATTCAGCTCCAGCAGAAAGCCATCGGGACTGTAAAGCTGCTGTAACAACGGATCTCCTGCGATCAGATTCTGCAGGCTGTTCTTCTGGTCATACAGTTCTGCCGGGATCAGCACCACCGGAGTTTTCGGTTGTTCCTTCACCAGCTCATCCTGCAGCAGGGCCGGATGCATCTCCAGCAGGTATTCCCGCGCCGCTGCCGGTTGTTCTGCTGGCGTCAACGGTGGATAAGAGGCCGGGTTATCCCGGTAGATCGCTTGCTGTAACTGACAGGTATAAGACTTACCGGAACCATTCTGCAGTTTTACTGCCGGGCAGCCGGTGTGACAGATAGACAGGTACGTACAGGCCTGGCAGTCCGGGTCAAGTCCCTGCTGCTGATGCAGCAGACGAACCCGACGACCACCTTCAGCCAGCACTGCCTCTACCCCATCGCTCAAGATATTGCCATAATATAACGGCTCCACCCCCTGCCCCCGCACGCAGGACCAGACCCCACCATCGGACTGCAGCAGGTAGAATCGTTCGCCACAGTTAAAGGCGTTGGTACAGTAGCTGGGCTTAAACTCATCAAACCAGTTACGACGCAACCCTTCTTCCAGTTCAGTACCCGTAAAGGCATCCTGCAGTGCATGGTACAGTTTCAGCTGATCCGCTTCGCTGGCCTGCTGCAGCCCCAGCTCAGGCTGTCCCCCGAACTTCTGGCAATTCAATTCTGATCCAAACCCGAACATAATATTGAAGTTATTCATATCAAAGCCAATGTCGCGATGAATCTTCCAGATATCGTCAATCAGGGCCGGAATATCCTGCAGATGTTCATGGTACAGCGTGGCTGAGATCTTCTTGCTGTGGGGATAACGGGCCAGCAGACGCAGGTTTTCAACCGTGCGATTCAGCCATGAGCGTCCCCGGCGGTCAGTACGGTACCTTGCATGCAGCGACAACGGCAGATCAATACTGGCGCTGATGGAGACCCGATGCCGGTCAAACAGGTCATACAGCTTGTGGAAGACAAACAGGTTGGTCTTGATATGGGGGGCTGATTTACGGTAGCCCAAGGCATTCAGCTGGTCAAAGTGATCCAGATAATGGCGGTTGATGATGCTGAACAGCTGATCCAGCACCTTTGGCGGTAGAGTCGTCACTTCGCCACCATGCAGCGAGACATTAAACGGCAGCACACCGGCATCAAGCAACCTCTGCAGCACCTGCTGCAAAGTAGCTACGGCCCGGGCTGCATCGCGTTTCAAGGTGGTTGGATCGGTCTGGCTGCCCAGATAACAGTAGCGACAGGAAAGGTTGCAACAGAGGGTGGGCACATACAAAAGGTGAATATGCCGGAAAAACTGCCGGATGGCAGGGCTATCTTCAGGCGATGATGTCAGGGGTTACTCCTGAAAGCCGTGACAGAATCTTTTCGCAGGCCTTATCAAACTTGGCAGTCTTATTGGCCTTGATCTTGAAATCCTTGCGGGCATTGGTGGGAAACTTTTCCGCCTCAATTGTCAACTGCTTGCCTTTTTCAGAAAACAGGGTCAGCACCTGACGTTTCCGGTCCAGCTGTGCCTTGGCCACACTGCTGTAGTAGATGATCCCATCCCCCACAATCAGGTAGCGGGGAGCAATAATCAGGGTCTTACGCATCCCTTCGCGAACCAGATAGGTGGCAATCCCCAACGGCACCAACAACCCCAGCAGACACCAGGCACCGAAGTTTGCAGCACCAATGATCGAGACAAACAGGCAGGTAATCAGTATCGCCACCAGTGTCGCGTTACTGCTGCCTTCCACCTTGTATTTGAATGCTGCCGGTCCCTTGGTTTCCATGCTGTTTAGAATAGCGTTACTTTTGAACCTTGGCAAGCGCACCAACAAATACATAATTTGCACAACAACATCACATGCAATGTACACGCACCTCAACAGCCGCTAACCATTTTAAGCACCTCAAGGAACACAACTTACAACAAATCAAGCCAGTTACACGATCAACAAGATTTGGCATCCCCCCTGCTAATCACAAAAGCAAGTACCACAAAGGAGGACGCCATGCATACACTGACCATACGACTACTGATAGCAACGGTTCCCCTGATACTGGTGATCTGCATCATCACCCTGTCCGAGAGCATCAAAAAACATCACGGCAATCGGACCATCAAGAAGGCAGCTGCTGGCGCACTCAGGGGCCTTGCCCAAGGCCCTCATATAAAAATCTGACCCTCAGGCGGTGCGATCATGGAATTACTGTGTTATTATCTCCGCATCCCCGGCGTACGGACATCACTAATACATTACCTTCGCGAGGTTTTCTCCATGCCCAAGCAGTCTCCCGGCTTAACCGCTTTAAACGCCACCCAGTTTTTGGGGGCCATGAATGACAACATACTGAAGCTTTTGATTGTCTTTTTCCTGATCCACCTACAGGGCCCGGAGAAGGCCGGGATCATCACCGCATCGGCGGGGGTGGCCTTTGTGCTGCCGTTTCTGTTCTTTTCCGCACCGGCCGGTGGTCTGGCTGACCGTTATAGCAAGGCCCGGGTCAGTGTCGGAGTCAAGTTATTAGAGGTAGTGGTAACGGCGCTCGCAGTGCTGGCCTTTGCCAAGGGGATCGCCTGGCTACTGTACCTGACCCTGTTCCTGATGGCCACTCACAGCGCCTTTTTTGCCCCGGCCAAGTACGGCATCATCCCTGAACTGGCCCCCCGTGAAGAGCTTTCCCGTGCCAACGGCCTGATCGAATCATTCACCTTTCTGGCGATCATCTTCGGCACCACCCTGGCCTCGGTTCTGACCCAGGTGGCATCCGGCCGTTTCTGGCTGGCAGCCTGTTTCTGCCTGCTGGTGGCACTGATCGGCCTGATCTGCTCGATGCAACTGCCCAAAGTGACCGCAGCAGCGCCAGAGCGTCGCATTCGCCTGTTTCCAGCCGAGATCTTCCGCACCCTACAGCATGTCTGGCATGACCGCTGGCTGATGCTGGCCATCATCGGTTCAGCCTGGTTCATGCTGGTGGGGGCCTTTACCCAGCTCAACCTGATCGGCTATGGTATCCAGCAACTGGGGTTGTCTGCCGATAACAGCAACTACCTGTTCCTGGCCTCGGCCCTGGGGATTGCAGGAGGCTCACTGCTGGCTGCCAAGCTGTCCGGCAAGGATGTGGAGTTCGGCATTGTACCACTGGGGGCCATCGGCCTGACCATTGCGCCGGTGCTGCTGCACAACGCACCGCCGAATTTACCCACCGTGCTGGCGATTATCGTCCTGTTCGGTATCAGCGCCGGTCTGTTCTCCCTGCCGCTGCAGACCTTTATCCAGATGCGATCTGAACCGGCTATCCGGGGCGAGGTGCTGGCCGCCTCCAGCTTTGTCAACTGGGTGGGGATTCTGATTGCAGCCGGGCTGACCTACCTCTTCAGCGGCCCGCTGCATATGACTGCAGCCCAGGGGTTCAGTGTGATGGGTCTGATCACCCTGCTGCTGACCCTGGGCACCATCCGCTACCTGCCGGATTTCCTGCTGCGCTTTGTGGCCTTGGTGGTGATGCACCTGCTGTATCGGATCAGGATTGACGGCAAGGACAACGTACCGCTGGAAGGACCGGCCCTGCTGGTAGCCAACCATGTCTCCTGGATTGATGCCCTGCTGCTGGTGGCAACCCAGACCCGCCGCATCCGTTTTGTAATGGATCGCAGCATCTACCAGACCCCAACCCTGAACTGGCTCTTCCGGCTGATGGGAGTCATTCCGGTCTCTGCCAAGGATGGCGTGGCCGGATTCAAAGAATTCCTGCGCAGCACCAAACAGGTACTGGATGAGGGCTATCTGGTCTGCATCTTTGCTGAAGGAGAGATCACCCGCCACGGCAGCCTGAACGCCTTCAGGCCCGGTTTTGCCCGGATTGCCCAGGCCGCCAATGTGCCGATCATCCCCACCTACATCGGCGGGGCCTGGGGCAACATCTTCAGCTACGCCCGCAACCGGCGGATCTACCTGAACCGCTACCCGATCTCGATCCTGTTCGGCGCACCGCTGCCGGCTGACCAGCCGGTCAAGGTCCGCACCAGCGTGATGGAGCTGTCAGTACGCTACTTTGAAAGCCGCAAACATGACCGCCTGCCCCTGGCCGATGCCTTCATCAACACGGCCCGCAGCAACTGGTCGCACCCGGCAGTCAACGACACCACCGGCAAGAGCGCAACCTACGGCAAGCTGCTGACCGGGGCCCTGCTGGTCAAAAACCGGCTCAAGCCGCTGCTTGAAGACACCAATGTCGGTGTGTTGCTGCCCCCATCCGTGGCCGGGTTTACTGCCAACATAGCCTTAACCCTGCTGGGCAAGGTGCCGGTCAACCTCAACTACACCGCCTCCAGGGATGCCTTTGCCTCATCCCTGGAACAGGCAGAGATCAGTTGCGTGGTCACCTCCAAGAAGGTGCTGGAGAAACTGCCTGATCTGCCGATGCCGGAAACGATCATCCTGCTGGAAGAGGTGATGACCGGCCTGGGATCACTGGAAAAGCTGAAGGCGCTGACAGCTGCCAGACTGGCTCCGCTGGCTACCCTGGTGGCTGGCAACCCGGCACCAGATGACACCGCCACCATCATCTTCTCATCCGGCAGCACCGGCACCCCCAAAGGTGTCATGCTCTCGCACCACAACATCCTTTCCAACATAGAATCCCTGCGGGCCGTGTTCCAGCCGGACCAGAATGATAGGGTGGCTGCCGTGCTGCCGCTGTTCCACTCCCTGGGCTTTACCGGCACCCTCTGGCTACCGCTTCTGTCCGGTTTCTCCTCAGCCTGCCACAGCAATCCGCTGGAAGCGACCCAGGTGGTCAAGCTGGTGCGCAATGAAAAGGCCACCATCCTGATCGCCACCCCCACCTTCCTGTCCGCCTACCTACGCAAGGCAGACCCGGATGATTTCAAATCCCTGCGTCTGGTGATTACCGGTGCTGAGAAGCTGAAGACTGAACTGGCCACTGCCTTTGAAACAAAGTTCGGCCTGCGCCCCCTGGAAGGCTATGGCGCAACTGAACTATCACCGGTCATCTCCCTCAACATCCCGGATGTGGAGATCGGCGGGGTACGCCAGAAAGGCCAACTGTCGGGCAGTGTGGGCAGACCGATCCCCGGTGTGGCCGTGCGGATCACTGACCCTGACAGTGGCGTGCTGCTGGATGATGGCAAACCGGGCCTGATTGAAGTGGCCGGCCCCAACCTGATGACCGGCTACCTGGGCAAACCTGCAGAGACTGCCAAGGTAATCAGGGGCGGCTGGTACAACACCGGCGACATTGGCTACATCAATGAGCAAGGTTTTGTGGTGATCACCGACCGGCTGGCCCGCTTCAGCAAAATCGGTGGCGAGATGATCCCCCACGGCGCCGTGGAAGAGCGCCTGCTGGCAGCCCTGGCCAGCACCGACCTGCTGCTGGCAGTAACGGCCGTACCGGATGAGAAAAAGGGAGAGCGGATCGCCGTAGTCTTTGACCAAACCCAACTGGATGAAGCCAAGATTAAGCAGGCCATAGAACAGGCTGAGCTGCCCAACCTCTGGAAGCCGTCGTTACTGGTTGCAACTGAGGCGATCCCGCTCTTGGGCAGCGGCAAGCTGGACCTGAAGGGATTGAAGAAGCTGGCAGAGGCAATGGCGTAAGGAATAGTTGAAAATCTGTTTTTTAAAGCCGCAGTTTAATGGGTTTTTCATCACACCTCAGACGTCTGCTTTAAAATTTAAATGGAAGGAGAATAATGATGGGACTCAATGAAAGACGCAAGATCAAGGAGCTTCAGGAGGAAACCCTTCCGGGGCGGGTTCAGGAGATCGAAGAAATCTGCGGGAAGGCCATTTCCTATGAGGTTGACTGGGATAGTCTGGCAGATGATTCGGAGGGACTGAACTTTCTTGACAACCTTTCGTGTCACCGCCTGAATATGGCACTTCGCACCATCTGCATTGATGACCTTGGTCGAGAAGCTGTTCAGGAAGGACTGCAGTTGATTAAACTAAAAAACGTAAAGGACAGGTCAGAAATGCACATTTCCCTTGAAAATGGTGTGCTTGAAATGCACTGTGCATATGCCCTGCGTACCGATGGCATGTTCAGCGATAACGAGATCCGAGACGTTCTCTTGCAGAAGCTGTAATGTTTTGACGGGTGGTTATGAACCACTAAAAGATACCAAAAAACAGTATGTTTGCTGCCAAAATCATTAAATAGAAACTAAACACTAACATGATCATCGACATCCACTGTCACACCGCCGGGATCGGCGCGGGCAACTCCGGCTGTTTTATCTCTCCAGAACTGCGTAAGAGCTGGAAATACAAGGTGTACCTGAACTCGTTCGGGGTGCAGGAGCATGAACTGCTGCGGCATGGCGACAGCCTGGTACTGGAACGTCTGGCCACAGCACTGACGTCATCGGGCACGGTTGACCTGGCTGTTGTGCTGGCCATGGACGGTGCGCTGGACAGCCAGGGTGAGCTTGACCCGAACCATACCGAGATGTACATCCCCAATGACTTTCTGGCAGAGGCGGTCAGAAAGCATCCCAATCTGCGCTTTGGGGCCAGCATCAACCCCTACCGCAGGGATGCCCTGGAACAGTTGGACAAGGCAGTTGCAGCAGGGGCCGTGTTGATGAAATGGCTCCCCTCGATCCAGCATATTGATCTGGCAGACAAACAACTGGTGCCATTTTATCAACGGATGCAGCAGCACGGCCTGCCGCTGCTGACCCACACCGGTGATGAGGCATCCTTTACCTATGCCCGTAATGAGCTGGGAGACCCGCAGCGGCTGCATCTGGCGCTGGAGCAGGGGGTAACGGTGATTGCCGCCCATGCCGCTGCCAACGGCACCAATGGGGGAGAACATAACTTCAGCCGTTTCCTACGCCTGTGCGACCAGCACCCTAACCTGCATGCCGACATCTCTGCCCTGACCCAGATCAACCGACCCGGCCAGTTGCGCCGCCTGATCCAGCAACACCATCTGCACGGCAGGCTGCATTACGGCACTGATATGCCGCTGACCAACACCCCGTTGGTCTCCCCCCTAGGGCATTTGACCCGGCTGGCCCCCTGGACCGTGGCCCGGTTGATGACCATTAAAAACCCCTGGGACCGGGACCTGGAGCTGAAACGTGCGCTGGGTGTGCCTGAAGAGGTGTTTACCAATCCAGCAAAGTTGTTGAGAATTTAGCCGCAAAAGAACAAAGAGTCACAAGCGTTAACCCACCCCAGCCCTCCCTTTGCGGTGACGGGAAATATTCAAACGGGTGATGCTGTTTTTTGCGACAGATCTGAGCCTCTTGCAAAATGTTATGAGGAAGGCCGGACACAAGGCGCACGGCGCGCAGTGACTGAGACATAACAAATAGTTAGGCGAAGGAATGAGCACCGCGCAACGCAGTAGACGGCCTCCGCAGTAGTTTTGCAGGGGGCTAACGTGAAAGGAATCACCCCATGCCCTCGGTCTACGACCTGAAACCCAAATTCCAGAATCTGCTTCGCCCGCTGGTAAACCTGCTGGCAAAGATCGGCGTAACCGCCAACATGGTTACTCTAGCTGCCATGCTGGGCTCCATCGCCTACGGCATCTGGATCTACCAACCCTTTGCCACCCACGGCCCCAATCCGTACCCGTTTCTGTTTCTGGGGCTGTTCCTGTTTATCCGCATGGCCCTGAACGCCATTGACGGCATGCTGGCCCGTGAGCACCACCAACAGAGCCTGTTTGGGGCCTACCTGAACGAGGTGGGTGACGTGGTTTCCGACGCTGCCCTGTACCTTCCGTTTCTGGATCTGATGGAGCATGGCCTGGGCTGGGTGTTGATGATCGGCCTCTGCTGCCTGACCGAGTTTGTGGGGTTGCAGGGCAAGACCATTGGCGCTTCCCGCCGTTATGACGGCCCCTTTGGCAAGAGTGACCGGGCGGTCTTTTTTGGCGCACTGGGGCTGTTCACTGCCTGGGCGGTGTTTGAAAACAGGCAGGCTCTGCACGGCATTGCCATGAACTGGGCGATGCTGATCGCCAGCCTGCTGGCGCTGATCACCATCATCAACCGGGTCCGCCGGGGGATTCAGGAGGCACGGTCATGAACCTGCTACAATTGATTTCCGGCTCCAGTTACGCCACCCTGCCCCACGGTTTTCTGGTGCTGGGGCTGATGGTCGGCGGCGCGATCATCGGCATGCTGGCCGGTCTGATGCTGAAAAACAACGAAGTACTGATCCGTTCCCGCACCTGGCTGTTGATCATCGCCCTGTTCAGCCTGGGTACCTGGCGCCCCGGCTTTGCCCCCTGGCTGTTCGGCTTTATCAGCTTTCTAGCTCTGCGCGAGTTCATCACCCTGCTGGAGACCCGTCCGGCAGACCGCGGTGCCCTGTTCTGGCTGTTTCCGGCCATTATCATCCAGTACATCTGGGTGGGAATGCAGTGGTACGGCATGTTCATCATCTTCATTCCGGTCTGGCTGTTCCTGTTTATTCCGCTGCGGCTGGTGCTGGCCGGTGAGACCGGCGGTTTTATCCGCTCTGCCGGGGTGCTGAACTGGGTGGCGATGATGACGAT
>JAJTBI010000074.1 GCA_021286935.1 Geobacteraceae bacterium | reverse complement strand
CCTGAACTGAATAAGGCGCTGGCTGCTCAGGCCGGACGTCTCGAGCACTCAACCCTGTTGGGACTGGCAGGTGAGCAGTCAATCCTGTTGGCCAAGCGGTTGATTGAGATAGCACCGACCGGATTGAGCAAGGTCTTTTATTCCGATAACGGCTCCACGGCAGTGGAGGTGGGGCTGAAGATGGCCTATCAGTATCACTGTCACAAAGGAGCACCGCAACGCAGCCGGTTTCTGCGGCTGCAGCATGCCTACCATGGTGATACCATCGGCTCCATGAGTGTTGGCGGTATTTCGATCTATCATGACACCTTCAAGCCGCTGCTGTTCTCGACCATTGAGGCCCCAGCGCCCTATTGCTACCGTTGTCCCATGGGCAAGCATGATCCGGCAACTTGTGGCATGGCCTGTCTGGACGCGCTGGAACAGTTGATGGTTGAGCATCAGGAATATCTGGCCGGAGTGATGATGGAGCCGCTGCTGCAGGGGGCTGGCGGAATGCTGGCACATCCTGCCGGATATCTTAAAGGTGTACGAGAGCTGTGTGATCGTTACGGTGTGCTGTTGATTACCGATGAGGTGGCCACCGGTTTTGGACGGACCGGAAAGATGTTTGCGGTTGATCATGAAGGGGTGACACCGGATATCATGGCAATCTCAAAAGGGCTCTGTGCCGGCTACCTGCCGTTGGCAGCAACCTTGGCAACAGAGGAGATCTATCAGGCATTTCTGGGGAACTATGCCGAGTTGAAGACCTTTTTTCATGGCCATACCTTTACCGGCAATCCGCTGGCCTGTGCTGTTGCACTGCGCAGTCTGGAACTGTTTGAAGAGACCGGACTGCTGGAGTCGGTACAGCAGCGTAGTAAACAGTTGACGGCTCTGCTGCAGCAGTTGGAGGGCCACCCCCACGTTGGTAATCTGCGTCAGTGTGGTCTGGCAGCCGGAATCGAACTGGTGCAGGATAAGGCAACGAAAGCAGCGTACCCCTGGGAGGAAAAGCGTGGCATCAGGGTCTGTCAGGAGGCCCGCAGGCACGGGGTCTTTTCCCGTCCGTTGGGGAATACGGTGGTGGTGTTTCCGCCGCTGGCTATTACTGAAGAAGAATTGGCATTTCTGGTGGAAGGGCTGAAAAAGGCGATCGAGGTCGTGACTGACTAGTCTGGCGCAGAAGATTCAGCAGCTGGCTCTGCTTGTTCAGCTTCATCAAGGGCCTTCTGCGCTTCTGCTGCCTCTGCAGCCTCACGTTCAGCAGCTTCTTGCTTGAGCCGTTCCTGGCGCTCCAGTTCATCGTTTTCAAGCCAGGCCTTTTCAAGATCACTAGCCGGAATATCCAGACTGCTCAGGGAAAGTCTGCGTAGTCCACCATCACGGCTATTCTCAATCAGGCTGATCGGGCCGGACAGCTCGGCAGCAAACTCTTCAACCGCATCACCCAGGTAGATGGTAACCCCTTCATGAATTCGGTCCTTGATATTGATCTTTGGATTTGATCCGGCTGGTCGGTGGGAGCGGACATCAACGATAATTCTGCTAAGCTGTTGTTTTTTCTCAGTCAGGGCGGTCAGCTCTTGCAGATCCTTGGTCTTTGCGATCTCTTGTTGTAACTGATCAAGCTGCTCAAACAGGATATGCAGCCGGTCAAGATCATGGTAGTCCACGCCACTATGCACAACGGTCTTAACGGCAGAGGGGGCTCCCAGCTTTTTTGCCTCAATCCCGGCCAGGGTGACGCAGTCTCCACCTGCCAGTACGCCTGTGGTCAGGCTTCCGCGGCAATGGATACTGCAGTTACGCAGTTCAACATCAACCAGCATGTTCCCCCAGCATTCAATAACGCTGTCGTGAATAAAATGCGCCGTAATGGTGCCGCCGCAGAGGATGCTGCCTTTCCCCTGGCCCTGGCCATCCATACCGCAAAATTCGATATTACCGTGAGAGATCAGGCGACAGGCTCCTACGTTTCCGGTAATCTTCAGACCTTTGCTGGCACTGACCTGAAAACCGTCCAGTACATCACCTCGGACTTCGACATAGCCGTTAAAGCGGATATTGCCAATACTGAAATCAACATCACCATCAACCACGTACTCTTCAACCACATGGATGGTGTCGCCTTCCTGCTTAACCCGTCCGTGGATTTCAGCAAAAAGGATATCATTGTTGTCACCGCCTGAACGGACATTCTGCCCCAGCTTGAGTAGCAGAGGTTTTCCCGGCTCTGAAGGAACCGGCTTGCCACGAACCGTTTTGCCGGGAGTACCGTAGGTGGGGGGAAGTATTCGACCAATTTCCTGATCTGCATCTACGTTAATGAATTTCTGTACGGCTCTGAAATCAATCTGGCGTTTTTCAGGATCTTCATCAGCGGTTGTATCAGCAGGGGACTGATCAGACGTATCAAAGCTGAAGGCAAGTCTGCCGTCATCACCAAGCACCGGTTGGATACCGGCTGCCAGCAATCCGTTGGCGCTTTTACCGGGTCGTGCTTCACGTAGCAAGAGGGGCAGGGCTTCTTCATCAATTCCAGTGGTAATACCATCAGCAGCCAGATAGCCCAGCAACTCATCCCTGGTTGGCGGAGCACCATCTGCCTTCACTTCAAGGTGGGCGCGGCATTCCATCTCATCCTTGGAGAGGCTCAGGATCAGTTGATAGCCGGTTTGGGCGTGGTAAAAACGCTGGCCGTCCGGCTTGTTTTCCTGTGTCTGTGTGCCCTGATCGCTCATTGATTGCTCCCTGTAATCAGTTTCAGCTTAGCATAAATTAGCGTTGGGTAAAGTATGAAATCATTGCAGCAGCTTGGATGAGTATGCCATAGTGCTGAAATCAAACGGATGCAGGTGGAATACCAGATATGAGTGAACTGACACGAATCCTGATCATTGATGATGATGAACCGGGCCGGCAGGTGATGGAGTTACTGCTGAAAAAAGCCGGGTTTGCACCACTTTCTGCAGCCAATGGTGCAGAGGGGGTGGCGCTGGTTCATGAAGGCCGGGCGGATTTGGTGCTGGTTGACCTGTTTCTGCCTGATAAAAATGGCATTGAGATTCTGCAGGAGATCCGTCAGGTTTCTCCTGATCTGGAGGTGGTGGTGATTACCGGTCACGCCTCAGCAGAGACCGCCGTGCAGGCTATGAAAGAAGGGGCCTTTGATTACATAACCAAACCGGTTAACTTTGAAGAGCTGAAGATTGTCATTGCCAAGGCCCGTGAAAAACAGCGCCTGCTGTCAGAAAACGTTTACCTGCGTAAACAGTTGCAGGAGCGTTTTCAGTTTAGCAGCATTATTGGTGGCTCTGCAGCCATGCAACGGCTTTTTGAACGGATGCAGCGGATTGTCAAAACTGATTCAACGGTGCTGATTTTCGGTGAATCCGGCACTGGTAAAGAACTGGTGGCCAAGGCGTTGCACCACAATGGTCGCCGTAAGGGGCATGCCTTTGTGGCGGTCAACTGTGGGGCCATCCCTGAAACCTTGCTGGAAAGTGAGCTGTTCGGTCATACCAAGGGGGCCTTTACCGGCGCGGTGCGGGACAAGATCGGCAAGTTTGAGGCCGCCAACCACGGCACCATCTTTCTGGATGAGATCGGCACCATGCCGATGCATCTGCAATCAAAACTTCTACGGGTACTGCAGGAGCAGGAGGTGGAGCGGGTCGGTTCCACCAAGCCGATCAAACTGGATGTACGGGTGATCTCCGCCACCAATGCCGATCTTGAAGAACAGGTGCGACAAGGTAGTTTCCGTGAGGATCTGTTCTACCGGCTGAATGTTATCCCGTTACAGTTGCCGCCTCTGCGGGATCGGCGTGAAGACCTGCTGCCACTGGTCAGTCATTTTCTGGACAAGTTCTGTCACCTGATGGGACGACCCTTGATGACTCTCAATAAACCGGCACTTGACGCCCTTGAACGATATCACTGGCCCGGAAACGTGCGAGAACTGGAGAACGTCGTAGAGCGACTGGTGGCGTTAACCGAACAGGATGCTATCAGTCCCGCCGATCTGCCGGTGGAGATTGTCGAGGCAGCCGGACGGCCTAAAGGGGTTTGCCTAGATCTTTCACCGGGGGGGATCGATATGCCTGCTGCCATTGAAGAGCTGGAATGTAAATTGATTGCCAAGGCGCTGCAGATGTCCAACGGGGTAAAGGCCCGGGCTGCTGCTCTCTTGGGGCTGAACCGTACCACCCTGGTTGAGAAGATGAAACGGTTGGGGATCAACTGATCTACCTGGATTTTCTGATCCTGAAGGTTGCCCTGAAGGTGGCTGCCTTGATCCCTTCCTCGGTTACAATCTCAGTCATTCCCTCAATATTCCTGTCATCCTGATCGGTTACCCTGGCCTCGGCCCGGACAACTCCCCAGCGCACCGGGGCATGAAATTCAAGCCCTAGCTTGATAGTTACAAAATCAGTGTCTTCAGGTAGCAAACTCTTGATCGCCATGGCCAGGGCTGTGTCTGCCAGTGACACCACAGCGCCACCGTGCATCAATCCCTTGCCCTGACAGAGGGCTGCCTTGAACGGCATGGTCAGCACAGCCTTGCCATTTTTGGCCTCATGGATGGTCATGCCCAGAAACTCCTCAAATGGTGCAGTGGCGATCCATTCCGGCAGTTGAAACGGTAGCTCATCCCCTTGGCTAACCGGAAGGTCATATATCTCTTCAAACATGGTAACTCCTCGATCCTTTCATCCTTCAAACGTCACTCTTTGTACTTGTTTTTCTATCCCCAGATCCCTGCAATCGGTTTACCGCAACTACCGCAGGCACCGTCTTTCAGATTAAGCCGGGTAACCGTGTACCCACTGCGTCCAATCACCACCGATCCACAACCGGGGCAGACCGTCTGCTCACGGCCATGGGCAACGTTGCCTTCATAGATATACTGCAAGCCGGCCCGGTTACCAGCTTCCAGTGCCCGCTTAAGGGAGCTGAACGGGGTAGGGGGATGATCCAGCATCTGATAGCAGGGGAAGAAACGTGAAACATGCCAGGGGGTGTCTGGACCAAGCTCATCGGCAATAAAACGTGCAATACCGTTTAACTGTTCTGCATCATCATTTTCACCCGGTATCACCAATGTTGTAATCTCAATCCAGATGCCGCGTTTCCGATACTCTCTGATGCAGTCCAGCACCCCGCTCAGCTGCGCTCCGCAGACACGTCGGTAAAAGTCGTTGGTAAAACCTTTCAGGTCGATATTGGCAGCGTGCAGCACCGGTGCGATCATTCCCAGTGCTTCCGTGCTGATGTAGCCATTGGTAACAAAGATGTTGTAGAGACCGGCTTCTGCTGCCAGACGGGCGGTTTCTAGGGCGTATTCAAACCAGACCGTTGGTTCGGTATAGGTGTAGGCAATGGAACGGCAGCCACCTGCAACGGCACGGTGAACCAGTTCTGATGATGGAATCGGGTGGCCTGGCATACGGCCGGTACCCTGATCATGGTACTGGGCAATATCAGCATTCTGACAATGCAGGCAACGAAAGTTACACCCTACAGAAGCTACAGAATAGCTGTGTGAACCGGGCAGGACGTGAAAAAGCGGTTTTTTCTCAATCGGATCAATATGTTCTGCCACAAGCAGACCGGAAACCAATGAATATAGCTGCCCGCCACGGTTTTCACGCACCCGGCAGATGCCGCGACCACCTTCAGCAATGATGCAGTGGTGTCGGCAGAGGTTGCACTGGACAGCAGTATGTTCAATGGTAGCAAAACAGAGAGCTTTTTCCATAAAAGTGCTCCAACCTCTTGCAGGAATACGGTTTACTGGTATATCTATACCCGATAGTCAGCTGAATGCAAACCGGTTGGCAATTTCATCTGTTGGAGCGACCTATGCGCAGACGAAGCACCCTGCAGATATCCCTGGTTCTGATTGGCGGCATGTTGGCCCTTGGTGGTTGCGGTAAAAAGGATGATCGGCATGTCTATAAAAACAAACAGGACTGTCTGGATGACTGGGGCAATGATCCTAAAAACTGTGAAGAGATGAAGCAGGGGGATCGCAATTACAGCCACGGTTATTTCTATGGCCCCCGTTTTACCACAGGCCACACCTATGCCGGTCAGGGCAGCCGCTCCATCCGCACTGTTTCGGTTTCTCGGGGCGGGTTCGGCAGTCTTTCCTCCTTCCATTCTTCCTTTGGAGGCTAAGTAGATGCAACGGATTGTCCGTCCGCCCCGCATAAACTGGCAACAGAGTGTTGAATCTCAGGGGATGTCCTATCATACCATTGATGATGAGCCGTATTGGGATGAGACTGCCTGTTACCGTTTCGACCGGGCCGAGATAGACCTGCTGGAAAATGTCACCAATGAGCTGCAGGAGCGCTGCATTGAGGCAGCCCAGCATGTTATTGATAAAGAGCTGTTTGATAAACTGCAGATACCGGCCCATGCGGTGCCGTTGATTGTTGATTCCTGGGATAAGGATGAGCCATCCCTGTATGGTCGTTTTGATCTGGCCTATGACGGCCACGCTCCCCCCAAGCTGCTGGAATACAATGCTGATACCCCCACCTCTTTACTGGAAGCCAGCGTGATTCAGTGGTTCTGGTTAAAGGACCTCTTTCCTGATGCTGATCAGTTTAACTCAATTCATGAACGTCTGATTGAGGCCTGGAAAGGGATGGGAATCTCCTCAACCGTCCACTTCTCCTGCGTGGCTGATGCACCGGAGGATTTTGGCAATCTTGAATACCTGCGGGATACCGCCATTCAGGCCGGACTGACCACTTCCCAACTGTTTATGAACGATATCGGTTTTGAAGAGGTGGAAGGCCGCTTTGTTGATCTGGATGACCAACCGATTGATCTTATGTTCAAGCTGTATCCTTGGGAATGGCTGGTAAATGAGTATTTTGGTCGCAAACTGGCAACAGCCCGGATACGGCTGATCGAGCCGGCTTGGAAGATGCTGCTGTCCAACAAGGGGCTGCTGGCGATCATGTGGGAACTGTTTGAAGGACATGAAAATCTGCTGCAGGCCGGTTTTGAAGCTGGCCCGTTCAGAGACAACTATGTCACCAAGCCGCTGCTTTCCCGTGAAGGGGAAAACGTGACCGTGCATCGCAATGGTCAGGTGCATGAGGTTGAAGGTAGCTACGGCGGCAAGGCCCTGGTCTATCAACAATTGGCACCAATCCCCTGCTTTGATGGCAACTATCCAGTGATCGGTTCCTGGATTGTTGCAGGCGAATCAGCAGGAATCGGCATCCGTGAAGACCGGCAACTGGTCACCACAAATGCCAGCCGGTTTTTACCCCATTACTTTACCTGATTTTTTCAGTATCAGACTTAACGGAGGTTACTCATGAACGGACTGCAACTGGATTCTTTTCAAGGAATGATTGATTTTGCCAAGTATTTTGTGGCAGCGCTGGGTTTTCTGCTGGTTTTCTGCGCTATTTATTGCAAAATTACCCCCTACGATGAACTGAAGCTGGTGCGGGAGGGCAAAACCGCCCCGGCCATCAGTTTTGGCGGTGCCTTTATCGGTTTTGTGCTGCCACTGCACAGCGCCATCACCCACAGCGTTGGTTTTATGGATATGCTGATCTGGGCCCTGGTGGCCATGGTGGTGCAGATCCTGGTCTTTTCCGTAGTGCGGGTGATCTTTAAAGATCTGGTCAAACAGATTGAGGACAACCAGGTTGCTTCTGCCACACTGCTTGCCTTCTTCTCGGTCTCCATCGGCCTGCTGAACGCAGCCAGCATGACCTATTAACCGCATGTACGATGAGCGAACCATAGAGCTGTTAACCGGCTTGACTGCAGAGCAACGTGCAGCACTTGGTGAACTATACGCCCGTCTTGATGAAGAACTACGGGTGGAAGTGCATCGTAGACAGCGTGAGTTATTTAAGGAATGGCTGACCTTGGGCAGGGTTACCCCCAGCCGGGGCGGGGAGGCTGGCTATGCAGCCTTTCTGGCGGTGTTGAAGCAGATCTGGATAGAACAGGCGCCAGAGATAACGCCTCCTGTCAGGGAACATAAGCCGTACAAAAAAAGGTTGCGGGCAGCCTTGGAAAAAAACTATCTGGATGAACTGGTAAGACTGCGGGAAGATGAAAAGCTGTCCTGGCGACAGTTGTCGGATCACTTTAAAAAAGAGTTCAAAAAGACCGTCTCACATACCTATCTCAAAAGGATCTATGAGGAACATCAGGCAGAGCAAAAAGGGCTTTAACCCCCATCATTCCCCCCTTGTCAGGAGGGGGGAGGTTACCCTACCTCGGCATACTCCCGCACTCTGAACTTTACCCCCAACCTTTCCGCTACTGTGCGGCAGGCCTCAATATCAATGCCGGGGATGGTGACTGCGGTTGCGGTTACATCCGGGATATAGCGGGGCGCTTCTTGCAGGAAGTCGCATACCCCTTGCCAACCTCCCGCACCAAAGGGGGTGTTACAGAGCCTGTCATAGGTCGCTGCATCAGGCGCGTTGAGGCTGATGGAAATGCTGTCTACCAGGCCTGCTAGTTCAGGCAGGATGTTGCGGCCATGGGCCAGATTGGCCTGGCCATCGCTGTTGACCCTGATCGGGTAGCCCCGTTGTTTCAGGGCCTGTGCCACCTCTTTAACCAGATCCAACCGCAGCAATGATTCTCCAAAACCGCAGAACACCACTTCATTAATCCCCTCTGGCTGGCCAATGGCAGCCATTACCTCTTCAAAGCCCGGTTCATGATCAAGCAGCAGGTTGTGCCCCTTAACGGTAAACTCATCAAACTTGGGGCAGAAGGTACAGTGGTTTGAACAGCGGTTGGTGATGTTCAGGTAGAGCGAGTTGCGGATCCGGTAGGCGATCTTGGTTGATTCATCCCAAAGCGGGATACCAAACAGACGACCGGCGTTCATGGTGGTGATTCTCCCCACATCCTCCACGGTCAGACCGCGCAGTTCAGCCACTTTTTCAGCGGTGATGCGGGTGTAGGCCGGTTCATTGCGCTTGCCACGGTGGGGCACTGGCGAGAGGTAGGGACAGTCGGTCTCCAGCAGCAGGCGTTCCAGCGGCACATTGCGGACGACTTCCCGCAACTGCTCGTTTGAAGAATACGTCACGGTGCCGGGTATGGAGAGATACAGTCCTTGTTCAAGGCATTGCCGTGCAAAGGCCAGATCGCCGGAAAAACAGTGCATCACACCCTTGGTAACGCCTGTTTCTTTGATCATGGCCAGGGTTTCGGCATGGGCGTCACGGTCATGGATCACTACCGGTTTATCAAGTTTTTTTGCCATCTGCAGAAAACATCTGAAGACCCTTTCCTGATCCTCACGGGGGGAACGGTTTTTATAGAAATCCAGGCCGATCTCGCCAATGGCAACACACTTGGGAGTGGTCTGTGCCAACTCCGCCAGTGCGTTGATGGTGGCTTCATCAACCCCTTCAGCATCATGGGGGTGAATACCCACCGTGCAAAACATGGTGGGGTGGCTGGCAGCTATCTCTACTGCCTGCTGGCTGGATGCAGCGTCAGCACCAACCACAATCATCCCCTTGATACCGGCTGTCTCGGCCCGTGCAAGCATCTGATCCCAATCAGCAGTGAAGTCATCGTAATAAATATGGCAATGGGTATCGATAATAGTTGGCATGTTAAGGATTTTTCCCGTTCTTAGGAGTAATACCAGTGGCCTTCAGCGCCTGTTTGATGCCCCGTGGGTCAAAACTGTCAACCACCTGCTTGCCGTTATCAAACACGATCAACGGCACAATATCGCCATGAAAATGATCATGCCATTCGCGGTAGTAATGGTGACTTTTCTGAATATCTCTTGACTCAAACGGGATATTGCGTGTGGCGAAAAAACTTTCCGCCTTGGTACAGTAGCCTCAGCCATCAGCTACAAAGATAACAATCCGTTTGCTAGAGGGGTAGAGTAACTGCGGGGTTCGAGGCTGGACCGCCTCTGCCCGGTGGGGACAGAAGGCGGCCATTGCCAGTATGAACAGAAGGTACAGAATAAGATTCTTCATGGCGGGTAACATCACCAGATCAAACGTTTATGACAGGTTCCAGAGCATCATTTCAAGAATATCTTTGGGGCTTTTGCCCACTTCAGTTACCACCGTCGGTTCAAAACCGCAGTGCATCATACACTGGGCGCAGCGGGGGTCTTTGCCCACGCCGTAGCTGTCCCAGTTGACCTGTTCCATCATATCCTTGAAGGTAGGGTAGTGGCCGTCGGTGATCAGGTAACAGGGCGCCTTCCATCCCTGGGGATTACGGGTCGGGTTACCCCAGGGGGTGCATTGCAGTTTTTTCTCACCCTTCAGGAAGCGCAAGTACATCGGGGTGGACCAGAAGCGATGCTTCTTGCTCATCTCGTAAACTTCTCTAAATTTCTTCTCTATCTCCTGGCGGACCAGGAACTGTTTTTCCTCTTCAACTGCTTCATAGCTGAAGCCAGGAGCCACCAGGATGCCGTCCACACCAAGCTCTTCCAGCTGCTGGAACAGCATTTCAATCTCCACAAGATCGGTGTCGGTGAAGATGGTGGTGTTGGTGCAGACCCGGAAACCCTTTGCCTTGGCCGCCTTGATGGCAGCCATGCCGGTCTTGAAGCAGCCTTTACGCTCCAGAATACGGTCATGGGTCTGCTCAAGACCATCCATATGGACGTTGAAGGTCAGGTTGGGGTGGGGCTGCATCTTTTTGATGGACTCTTCCATCAGCACGGCATTGGTACAGAACATGATATGACGACCGCGGTCCAGAATCCCCTGTACCAGCTCATAGATGTGGGGATACAGGAACGGCTCGCCACCGGTAATGGTGACCACCGGTGCCGGACATTCGTCCACCGATTTCAGGCAGTCTTCCAGCGACATCATGTCATTAATGGTGCTGGCATACTCACGGATCCGTCCACAGCCGGAGCAGGTCAGGTTACAGAGGTGGGTTGGTTCCAGCATCAGTACCAGCGGGTACTTCTCAACCTTGTTTAGGTTGTTTTTGATGATGTACTTGGTCAGATCATAATTCAAACGCCAGGGGAAACGCATGTAATCCTCGTGTGGCAGTGACACTTTTCCGCGATTTCTTCGTTGTTCTGCAGAACCGCTTGTGCGACGTACGTTTTAGTACGTCTCCGCGCAGTTCCTTGAACGCCTTGAACTCATCGAAAAATTGACACTGCTGGGTTGTGGTTAGTTATGAAAAAATGCTGCTGCAGCCGTTGCTATACCTTCGGCATCAATCCCCACATCCTTGCGGAGTTGTGCCTGGGTGCCTTGTTCAATGTATTGGTCCGGGATGCCAAGCCGTTTGACTCTAACCTGTGACATGCCGTTATCCTGCAGCAGTTCCAGCACGGCACTGCCGAATCCGCCCTGCAGGACGTTTTCTTCAACCGTTACAATCCTGCCGGTAGCTTTCGCCTGAGCAAGGATCAGATCGGCATCCAGCGGTTTGATGAAACGGGCATTTACCACACCAGCGCTGATACCTTGCTCTGCAAGCTGCTCAGCTGCCTTGACCGCAGGCATGACCGTTGAACCGATGGCAACAATGGTCAGGTCTGTGCCTTCACGCAGCAGTTCGCCTTTGCCGATCGGCAGGCATTCCATTTTTTTGTCCAGAGGTACACCGTAACCTGCTCCACGGGGATAGCGCAGGGCAACCGGGGCCTTCAGCTCCAGAGCGGTCTTCAGCATGTGCCGCAGTTCATTTTCATCCTTGGGTGCCATAAAGGTCAGGCCCGGCAGGTGGCGCATGAAGGAGAGGTCAAACACGCCATGGTGAGTGGGGCCGTCATCTCCCACCAGACCGCCACGATCCATGGCGATCACCACCGGCAGGTTCTGCAGGCAGACATCATGGAAGACCTGATCATAGGCCCGTTGCATGAAGGATGAGTAAATGGCAGTAACCGGCTTGAATCCGTCAGCGGCCAGTCCGGCTGCAAAGCAGATGCCGTGCTGTTCTGCAATCCCTACATCAAAGAAACGGTCCGGCAGGGCATCGCTAAAGTAGTTCAGTCCGGTGCCGTCCGGCATGGCAGCGGTGATGGCCACCACCTTGGGATCTTCCTTAGCCAGATCAACCAGGGTGCGTCCAAAAACTTCGGTGTAGGAGATGGTGGATGACTTGGCCGGTGCCTTACCAGTGCTCAGGTCAAAGGCCCCTACGCCGTGGAACTTGTCCGGTGTCTCTTCAGCCGGACGATAACCCTTGCCCTTGGTGGTCATGACATGCAGCAGCAGCGGACCGTCAAATTCACGGGCATTGTTGAAGACTTCAATCAGGGCGGGCAGGTCATGGCCGTCAATCGGACCGATGTAGTCAAACCCTAACGCCTCAAACAGGGCGCCTGGAGTCAGGAAGCCTTTGAGCGAGTTTTCAGCCCGGCGGGCAAATTTAAGGATATCCTTGCCAAAGGCCGGGATATTGGTCAGCAGCTCCTTCATTTCTTTCTTCAGCTCACGGAAGTGACGGGTGGTCATCTTGCGGGAGACAAAGGCGGAAAAGGCACCAACGTTCTTGGAGATGGACATCTCGTTGTCGTTCAGCACCACAATCAGGTTTTTCTTGAGGTGTCCGGCCTGGTTCAGACCTTCAAAGGCGATGCCGCCGGTCAGAGAACCGTCACCGATGACGGCAATCACATTGTTTTTCTTTTGATCCAGATTATCGGCAACCGCCATACCCAGGGCTGCGGAGATGGAGGTAGAGGCGTGGCCGACGCCAAAGGCATCATGTTCTGATTCGCAGCGTTTGGGAAAGCCTGATATCCCTTTGTACTGGCGTTGGGTGGCAAAGCGGTCCCGACGGCCGGTTAATAGTTTGTGGGTGTAGGCCTGGTGGCCAACATCCCAGACAATCTTGTCCTGCGGGGTGGTAAAGCAGTAATGCAGGGCCATGGATAACTCAACGGCACCAAGGTTTGAACCCAGGTGTCCACCGGTTTCCGATACGGTTGAGAGCAGAAAGGTGCGGATCTCTTCAGCCAGTTCAGGAAGTTGTTCGGGTGACAGCTTTTTTAGATCATCGGGGTTCTGTATGGTTTCAAGTAACATAGCGTTTTCCTTATGCAGAGGCATAGCCATTGGAACGGAACCAGTCAACAGCCCGTTTGAGTGCCTCTTCTACCGGAGTCTGGGGAAGTCCCAGTTCATGTACTGCCTTTGAAGCGTCAAAAAACATGAACTTCTTTGCCATCTGGACACCTGCCAGCGGAATCAGCGGCTCTTTGCCGGTCAGCCGCGAAAGGGCCTCGTTTGCATAGGCAGCCAGCAGGATCGGCGTGTAGGGTAAGCGTACCCTAGGAGCTGCAAGGCCGGTCAACTGCTCAAGCATGCCGAAGATATCCCGCAAGGTGAGATCCTGATTGCCAAGGATATATTTCTGGCCGACACGTCCTTTTTCCGCTGCCAGGATATGGCCTCTGGCGCAGTCTTCCACTGCAATCAGATTCAGGCCGGTATCAAGATAGGCCGGCATCTTGCGGTTCAAAAAATCCACAATAATCTTACCGGTAGGTGTCGGTTTGATGTCAAACGGCCCCACCGGAGTGGAAGGGTTGACTATAATCAGGCCCAGACCCTTGTCAACGAATTTCTCAGCTTCCCGCTCTGCCAGAAACTTGCTTTTTTTATAGTCTCCCACCATGTCAGCCAGACTGACCGGGGTTTCTTCTGTGCCGGGGGTGCCATTACCGGGATTCCCAAGGGTGCCGACGCTGCTGGTATACACCACCCGTGTCACCCCGGCAGCAAGGGCTGCAGCCAGCAGGGTACGGGTGCCATCCACATTGGCATGGTACATGACCTGTGGTTCAGGACACCAAAGCCGGTAATCAGCAGCAGCATGAAAGGCCCAGTCACACCCGGCCATGCCCTGCTCAAGCTGCTGCTGGTCGTGCAGGTCACCGCGCAGGATAGTGACATCGAGTCCCTGAAGGTTGGCAGTGTCAGAGCCGTTCCTGACCAGTGCCGTTACTCTGTGCCCATCCTTCAGCAGTTCCCGCACTATGCTGGCGCCGATAAAACCGGTGGCGCCGGTGACAAAAGTCTTCATAGTCTGTCTGTTTCTCCAGAATGGGAAAAGCCCCGGCTTGCAACGGGGCTTCCCTTGCTTGGTTTTAGTGCCCGTCTCTACAGGCTATGCGTGTGCTCCTGCTGTCAGGCGGCGATACCTGCCCAAGGCGGTCAGCGGGAAGCAGTTGCGATAAATATGGTATTTGATCATGAAGTACTTGGGGAATCCAGTGCCGGTAAAGGCATCCTCATTCCAGGTACCATCGCTGTTCTGGGTTGCCAGCAGATACTGGATGCCCCGCTCCATTGCCTGACAGTTT
>JAJTBI010000073.1 GCA_021286935.1 Geobacteraceae bacterium | reverse complement strand
ACTCTGGCCAAGGCCTGTAAAATGGTGCTCGACAACACTCTGTCTGACGAAGAACTGCGGGGCAGATTGTTCGAAAGGATTCCGCGCGAAATACTCACGCGGGCACTTGATAGTGTTAATGCTCTGACCAATCCCGCTGATAATGTCTATTTTAAAGAGCTCGATGCAAAATACACAACCATACGGCGCTTCCTTCCGGCCCTGACAGAACATATCCGTTTTGGATCAAATACTGCCGGCGAGCCGATCGTTGCTTCGCTGGATTGGTTGCGAGCCAACATATTGCTGAAGAAGCCTGTCAGCGCACCGCCTATCGAAATCATCGGAAAGTCATGGCAGCGACATATACAGCACGAAGATGGTACGCTCAATTTACATGCCTACACCTTCTGCGTGTTGGATAAATTGAGGACCGCTCTGAAACTCCGAGATGTTTTTGTGGCACCAAGCTGGCGTTATACCGACCCACGTGCCGGGTTGCTAGATGGCACCGAATGGGAAGCAACACGCCCGATCATCTGCCGGACACTCGGGTTGTCAGCGACTCCCGAGCCGACTTTGAAAGCGCTGGCCAGCGAACTGGATCTTACCTATCGTGCCGTAGCCGATCGACTACCTGATAATCCCGCAGTGCGTTTCGACACAATCAAAGGCAAACAGGAGATGGTACTTAGCCCGCTGGATAAGATGGATGAACCTGCTTCTCTTGCCGCATTGAGAGAAAAAGTGGCATCAATGATGCCTCGAGTAGATTTACCGGAATTGATTTTGGAAGTTGCTACACTCACGGGCTTTACAGATACCTTTACACATGTTTCGGAGTGCTCAGCCCGTGCTTCAGACCTAAATGTCAGCTTGTGTGCTGTATTGTTGGCCGAAGCCTGTAATACGGGTCTGGAACCACTGATTCGCAGTGACATTCCTGCCCTTAAACGTGACAGGCTTTCTTGGGTGGACCAGAACTACATTCGCGACGAAACGCTAACGGCAGCCAACGCAATGCTGGTAGCGGCACAAAGCCGCATTGCGCTCGCCAACCTGTGGGGCGGCGGAGAAGTGGCATCGGCTGATGGTATGCGCTTCGTTGTCCCCGTGCGCACCGTACATGCCGGAGCAAATCCGAAGTATTTTGGCATCGGACGTGGTGTTACCTGGTATAATCTGCTGTCGGATCAGTACTCCGGCTTAAACTGCATTACAGTGCCAGGTACGTTGCGCGACAGCCTGGTTCTCTTGGCTGTAGTTCTCGAACAGCAAACTGACCTGCAACCGACCCAGATCATGACCGATACTGGTGCTTACAGTGACATTGTGTTCGGACTGTTCCGGCTGCTTGGCTACAGATTCAGCCCCAGATTGGCCGACATCGGTGGTACACGCTTCTGGCGAATCGACACTCAAGCCAATTACGGTATGCTGAACACCGTCTCAGCCCACAATCTCAGCTTGCAGAAAATCGCACCGCATTGGGATGACATGCTGCGGCTCGCTGGGTCACTTTTACTTGGACGCGTGCCTGCTGTCGACATCATGCGCACCCTCCAGATCGGTGACCGGCAAACCAGGCTTGCACAGGCCATTGCCGAATTCGGTCGGATAGACAAGACGTTACACACACTGACCTACATCGACGATGAAACCAAACGTCGAAGCACGTTGATTCAGCTCAATCGTGGTGAAGGTCGGCACAGTGTGGCCCGCGATCTGTTCCACGGCAAACGAGGTGAGTTACGGCAACATTACCGTGAGGGGCAGGAAGATCAGTTAGGTGCCCTTGGGTTGGTACTTAACATTATCATCTTATGGAACACCTTATACATGGAGGCTGTTTTGAACCAGCTGCGTGCGGAAGGCTATCCTGTGCGGGACGAAGACTTGTCGCACCTTTCCCCGCTGATCCATTCACACATAAATATGATGGGGCGTTACTCGTTTTTTCTACCGGAAATTGTGGCCAACGGTGAACTGCGGCCGTTGCGTGATCCTACAGTTGATGAGTAAGAAGCTTATGTATGTTTTTCGTTCCATTGCACCTCAAACCCCGTATTCAATACAACCTTGCTCTTGACGTGTCGGGGCTATCATTTTCAGGAGTTCTGCTTTTACCGTATCCACAGCATCACTTTTTGCAACTACCTTTGCCACTACGGTTATCTTTGACATGGTATATTCTCATTTCTCATGAGCTTTTTTGCCGTTTATCCGTTCATAGGCTTTGCAGACCGGGCAGTTTTCGCAGACCTTTGCCATGACTCTGTCAGCTGCTGAGGGTGTCTTGGCGCAGTATGAAGTCATCTGTTGATGGCTGCGCTAAGCAGACTGCTGGGCTTGAAGGTCAGCACTTTGCGGGCTACAATGGTAATAGGGGGTGTAAGCCGGAACCCCAGAAAATTCCGTCATCTTAACGCAATTCCGCTACAAGACCCAATCCCAACGTTTGTGCAACGAACGGCCATCTGTAGTAGGGTTTGATTTAACAGTTGACCAGCCGTCATCTGAGTTTATCGCACTTTGAAATGATGTTTCGTCGGCCTCCAGGGATTACAGCGCATGGCTGGCCAAGCCCCCAAAATCCTCCAGAACGATGCCTAATCAACTCCACCAGAAACCCGTAACACGTATATGCACTTGACATTCATCATTAATTCGCGTAGCAATATTAGTTAATTTCAAAGAACGGTGTTAAGTATGGGTTTCAGAGAACGGCGCCAAAAGCATAAAGAAGAGTTCAAGATGGAGATTTTGGAGGCTGCGCTTAGCCTGTTTTCGGAAGCGGGCTATGCGAATTTTTCCATGCGCAAATTAGCGGCGAAGATCGACCACTCTCCAACAACCATCTATCTGTATTACCGCGATAAAGACGACCTGCTGTTTCACATCTGCGAAAACCTGTATGCTTTCATGCTGCAAACGTTAGAGGAAATAAGGAAAAACGAGTCTTCGCCGAAACAGGCCCTGAAAGATATCATTCGAGGCTATATTCATTACAGCCTGACCCACCCGGAGCAGTACAAGGTTGTTTTCTTTTCAAATCCGAGTTTATATGGCCGCCCGGAAGAATTCACATCCCGTGACACCATGTCGCTTCGTTGCTGGAAAAAGTTTATCGAGCTGTTTGATGACTGCATGAAGAGCGGCGTCTTTCGCCCCATGGATTGCGATACTCTCTCAATAGTGTTTTGGAGCGCCATTCATGGCCTGATCTCCAGCCTAATTTTTACAAAGGATTTTCCAATGCCGGACGCGGGTGTGATGACGGAGTTACTTCTGGATGGCCTCTTTAAAGGCTATAGTCCCTAAATTTTTTTAAACATAATATTAACACTGTTAATAGAAAAGATTGGTGTTACTGGAATGGCTATGAAAAAAAAGAGCAGAAATCTATTCAGCGTAATAGAAGGTGGTAAGGATATAACCACAAGCGATAGGGCTGCTGGTTACCATGAAGTCGAGAATTTAAACGGTGTGGCAGAGGCTGCGGCAAATCTGCTTGCTTCCAGGCAGAAGGAGGACGGACATTGGGTTTTTGATCTGGAGGCGGATGTAACCATACCTGCGGAATACGTGATGTTGCAACGTTTCATCGGCAGAAACCTGTCTCCCGGCATGAGGTCGAAGCTCTCCTCCTACATGCTTGAGAGGCAATTACCGGA
Source organism: Geobacteraceae bacterium (assembly GCA_021286935.1). Classification (GTDB taxonomy): domain Bacteria; phylum Desulfobacterota; class Desulfuromonadia; order Geobacterales; family Pseudopelobacteraceae; genus Trichlorobacter. Next base: position 10,741 of record JAJTBI010000073.1, on the reverse strand, counting down.
CGGGGGATGGCCGCTGTATGCCGTTGACGGCAATACCAATATCAGCGCGAGCGTCAAGGCGTATTTTGCCCTCAAACTGCTGGGGCACGACAAGAATGCTCCTCACATGGTCAGGGCGCGCAATATGATTCTGGCCTTGGGCGGAGCGGCAAAGTGCAACGTGTTTACCAGGATAACCCTGGCGCTTTTCGGCCAGGTACCATGGCATACGCCGCCGGCCATGCCGATTGAAATCATGCTGCTGCCCAAATGGTTCTTCTTTCATCTGAGCAAGATTTCCTACTGGTCCAGAACCGTGGTCGTGCCGCTGCTGATTCTGTATGCCAAACAGCCAGTCTGCAGGCTGGGGTACAACGAGGAGATTGCCGAGCTGTTCACTACCCCGCCGGACATGCTCGTCCATCTCGACAGATTCAGACCGTTTGCCTGGCGCAAGAACGCTTTCATCATGCTGGACCGGGTGCTGAAGCGCACCATGCATCTGATTCCGGAATGCATCGGGAAACATGCCTTGGATAAGGCTGAATGCTGGACGCGTACCAGAATGAAAGGCGATGGCGGAATCGGCGCGATCTATCCCGCCATGGCAAATGCAGTTATGGCATTAAAGACGTTGGGATATGATGAGAGAGATCCGGATTATCTGCGCGGCCTGCAAGCCGTTGACAGTCTGCTGATACATGGAAAGTTCGAGGCGGCCTCTTTGCCGGCAGATGGCAATGAGCCATTTTTCACGGCCTACGACACAACATCCTCAGCTGCTCCAGAATGGTATCCCACACCGATTATGCAGGGAGCGGAAAACCTTGAATTCAGTTTCTGTCAGCCCTGCAACTCTCCGGTTTGGGACACATGCCTGAGTCTTACGGCGCTCTCCGAATCAAATCTCGGCAGCAATGGCTATTCGGCGAACATGGCAATGGAATGGCTGTTCAGCCAGCAGATTTTCTCGTCTGGCGACTGGTCGGACAAGCGTCCGGGGCTGGAGTGTGGCGGATGGGCTTTCCAGTATGAAAATGCCCTGTATCCCGACGTGGACGATACCTCCAAGGTGCTGATGAGTCTCTTCCGGGTCGGAGCGTTGGAGAGAGTGGAATACAGGGAAAAAATATCACTGGCGGTCAGATGGGTGCTGGGTATGCAGAGCTCGGACGGCGGCTGGGGCGCTTTTGATGTGGACAACAATTATCTCTATCTTAACGACATACCCTTTGCCGACCACGGCGCATTACTCGATCCAAGCACGGCCGACCTGACCGGCAGATGCATTGAGATGCTGGGCATGCTCGGCCTCGGCCCGGACTATCCTCCCATTGCCAGAGGCATCGCCTATCTCAAAAAGGAGCAGGAACCATTCGGCGGCTGGTTCGGTCGCTGGGGAGTCAACTATCTTTACGGCACTTGGTCGGTGCTATCCGGGCTGCGCATGGCCGGAGAAGATATGGAAAGCGCATATATCAAGAAAGCTGTTGAATGGCTGTTTTCATGCCAGAACAGCGACGGTGGCTGGGGAGAAACCTGTGCCAGCTAGGATGATCCCTCCCTTGCGGGAAGCGGAGCCAGCACGGCATCCCAGACTGCCTGGGCATTGCTGGCACTGATGGCGGCCAAAGAAGAGGGCCATGTAGCGGTGAAATCCGGCATCCGTTATCTGACCGAAACCTACAACAACGGCTGGGAAGAAAAACATTTTACCGGTACGGGCTTCCCGCGAGTGTTCTATCTGCGTTACCACGGTTACAGCCTGTTCTTTCCAGTTTGGGCGTTGGAAGTATATCGGCGCCATCGAAACGGCATGTTGACGGCACAGGAAAAAGCCCGTTCAGAATACTTGCAGGAAGAGGCGTGGTTTAAAGAATGATATCGCTAAAAGAATATATCATGGAACGTTGTGTGAATCAGTATCAGGTTGGCCAGAAACAATATGAGGCCACCCAATGAGCAGGATATCAAACAAAGACACTATTCTTGTCAACAACCACAAACATCTCACAAGACATTGGGCTCAGGCGGTACTGCACCTGCATGACGACAAGGCCACGGTCCGTGCTGTAGACGTAGTTTCCGTGCATGTCGGCACAACCACGCGAGTACAGCTTGCTGTTGACCACGACAGTCACCATGTTGCTCGGCGGTGGTTCGTCAAGCTCCCTTCAAGGAACTGGAAAGCGCGGCTTTTTACTGCTCTGCCACGTTTGTTGCAAACGGAAGTACGATTTTATCAGCAGATGGCAAAGCACATACCGCTGAATATACCAACTTGCCTGGCAGCACGTAGCAAATGGGGACGCGGCGCAATACTCGTCCTTGACGACATAACCGAACAGGGGGGCAGGGCCGGAACTGCCGGTGATACGCTGGATATCCAGCAGGCGTACACAACAGTTGAACAACTGGCGCGCTTTCATGCCGGTTTCTGGTGCGACACAACATTACCACACAGATATCCGTGGGTTGCCGGTTCAGTGCGGCAGTTGGAAGACCTATTCGGCAGCGCATTGGCTGTACCGTTGATGCGTTGTGGTTTGAGAAAGGCAGGGAGCCTTATTCCCGATGAGCTGCACGAACCTGCGCTGAACTATGCCAGAAACCGGAAAAAGGTTATGGCATTTCTTAACGATGCACCGCAGACAGTTACGCACCATGATTGCCATCCGGGCAACCTATTCTGGCGTGAAGACGGTAGTGTGGGCTTCCTGGATTGGCAGTTGGTGCGGCTTGGCGAGGGGATCGGAGACTTGGCCTATCTGCTGACAACTACACTGACACCGGAGGTTCGACGTCGGCACGAAGCCGACCTGCTAGCGTATTATGCCGAAACAGTGTGCTCACAGGGGATAACCGGCCTGAGTGATGATATAATGACACGCTATCGCGTTCACTGCTGTTATACGTTCGAGGCAATGGTCATAACATTGGCAATCGGTGGCATGATGGAACTCACCAGCAATTTTGAACTCATACGCAGAACGTCGATAGCAGTTAAGGATTTAAACTGTTTTGCGGCATTGCCTTTAGCCCCTCGTTGACGCCAGACACTAACATTTGACACAAATCTCTCCAAACTTTATCTGCCGTGAGTCCAGATTTCATGGTGGCTTTACGGCATATTACTTTCCATCAAAGGTCAGGTTTATCCTTTCAAATCAGCATACTATATTTAAATAGAAGTTTTTGTCGGAAAACAAGTGTTTTCCGACGCCCCTGGCATGGAAGTAAAAAACCACTCGCAAACCTCATAAAAAAATGTACAGAAAACCATGTCGCTATGCTATGGTATACGAAAATCTTAATTGAGAGGTTTTCCGTATGCTTGTCGGCTATATGGGGTAACCCCAACATTCATGCAGTGTGGGGCCGTTTGTAAAAAACCACCACAAAGAACAAACTTCTACAATTAAGCAGCGATCGGCAGTCGTGCCTCCATATCCAACTCAAATCGTCCATACGGGTTGATATGCTGGGTGATAAGCGGACTCAGCGCCGCAAGATCCCGGGGTGTCATCCGTTCCGACCAGCCAGGCTCCTCAAGCACCTGCTGGATCATTAAGGTGTTGATGTAGACCATGCTCGCTTGCAGCAGGTGCAGACACAACAGCCCCATCTCCTGGTTGTCCTTTCGATTTGTTGATATTTCACCCCGTTTGCCATAATAGATGAAACCGTTGGTGCTGTTCCAGCTTTCAACCACATTGAGGCCCACGTGGATCTCCCTCCGTAGTTCTTCTGAATTAAGATACCGACAGAGGAATATGGTTTTAATGGCCTTACCCAACTCTGCTAATGCCTTGTAGGCAGGATGCTGGATATTACTCCGGCTAAATCGGCGCAAAAGACTCTCCGCATCAGCCATTCCCAATTTCAGAGCGGCGGCGTGCTTCACCATGGTATCCAATTGTTCTTCAATCAGTTCCCAGTTGATTGCCTTGGCTGCCATCACCGGGTTTATGTTGGGAAAATCCTGTCCGGTCTCCGCCTTGTACAGTTTCTGCCTGTTAATCCCTTTCAGCCGCGGCATAAGATCAAACCCCAATAGTCTGCAGAAAGCGAAAGCAATAGCGTTCTGGCCGTGACTGTCTACATACTGGCGGTCAACCTCCATTTCGGTACAATGCCGCAGTACCCCCTGGATCATGGCTGCGGCTTCCGATGAAGAGACCCGCTTGAACTGAGAGTAGATGCAAGTTGCATTCTTCTCAACATGCCAGTAAACCATGACCCCTCTACCACCATATCTGAGGTGCCATTCAGTCAGAAGGTTCTGATCCCAAGCACCAAACTGTTTTGAGTCGGCAGCGCAGGCGGTTGTGGCTTCACCCCAGACCCCCGGCAGACGTACCGCCAGTGTAGCGTTCACCACCTGAGCAATGGCTTGGCGCAAACCTTCGTTGGAAATGAACCGTCGTCGAATGTAGAGCAGTTCCTTGTAATCATCTTCCGGCAGTGACTCCATGCTCTTAATACCGGTATTGGTACCCATGCCGAACAGACTGAGCAGAATTCTCCTTTGCAGTATGGCCTTATCCATGTGGCTGCGTTCGGTACCGCTTTGAATGAACCGGGTAAAATCCGCTCGCAGATCTGTTTCCTTCAGTATGTCAAGTAGGCTCGTGCCGGGCCAGCGTTGCGAAATTTCCCTTTTTAGCGTCGCCAGGTTTTCCGGTTCTGCTTGTGGTTCAAAGGGAGTAATTGATATTTTGTGCCCATCCTTGATTGGAACGATATTCACTTTGGGGTTTGCAAGTATTCGCTCGTCAAAGTTCTTCAGGTGGAGCGTCAACTCCTCCCGTAGTGATGTGGTGAAGGCTTTTGCATCAAAGGGAATACCCAGATCCTCGTAGTAGTCTGCTTTGCGCTCCTCAAAATCCTGGGGTAAATCATCTTCCGGATTACGATACCGCCGGCTGCCTACTACCCATATCTCGCGGCAACGGAGTTGTTCGCGCATAACCTTCAGGACACATATTTCGTAGGCCACGCGGTTGACCTTTTCATCCTCAACGACCAGCGGTATCCAGCTTGACGGTACGATTCCCTTCAGGGGGATTTCCATCCCTTCCGGGAAAAATGGTTTCTTGATTTCCAACTGTGATTTTACCAACACAAGGGCCTGCATCAGCGGTTGATATTGAGCATTGGTGCAGCGGAACTCCAGGTTGTTCAGAAGTTCCGGAAGCATTCTGCGATAGTGAAAGCGATAGGAACTCTGCAAGGCTTTCTTGACTTTGCCAGTGTATCCTGCCGCACCCTCAACCTCCTGGATCAGAGCCTGCAACCATTTTTCAGGAGCTTCAGGAAAAATTACATCTGCAACGACACCTTGGGGTGCTTCTACCGAGGCCTTGGCAATCCGATAGAGTTTAGCCATCTTACTGGGCGCTTTTTGAAGAGCCTCGCTCAGGCTCTCGTCTATACGACTTTCAGCCTTCTTGCCCATCTTGTGGACGGTCTCAACCAGCAGGTCCACTAAGTGATCGGTAAGTTCCTCGCTGCGAAGGTTAAGGAAGGCTGCCATCAGGGTCGCCCTGAGAGGCGTCGTATGGCGCCGCAGTTCAAACGGTTCTTCGACGGCAGCCCGTTTAGCGTAACGCTCCAACAGTTTCGGAGGGATATCCTTGAACAGAACTTCAGGTAGCCCTATTTCTCTGACGGTTTGCAGACGGGCAACAGCCTCCTTGACACTTTCCAAGCCGGCTTTACCGGGGTCGCTCTTGAGGGTTTGCCATGCTGTCCACTCACCTTCGTCTCCCACCGATTCTTGAATTTGGATAAGAGCATCCATTCGCTCCAGCGTTGTTGAACTTAGGTTTTGAACAAGTGTCTCGCAGAAGCGGGTCTCTTGTTCCTGGAAAGCGGATTGAATTAATCGGTTTGAGTGGTCTGATGCGGGAAGCTCAATATGAAGATCACGACATCTCTGCGTTAGGGCTTCTCGCACGCGGTCGGCCCGATATCCCTGAGGAATAATTTCCTCAACAAGCCAGCGTCTGAAATTCTCCAAATCGGAAAGCGTAACTTCTCGGAATCCACACCATTCACGAATATCTGAACGGTGACGTTTAATGGTCCGCCCTTCCCAGTCCAGATCATGCCATGCTTCGATGGGGGTTCCAATTTGTTCGGCAATGCTGGCAAGAATGTCTTTGCCAACCTCTCCTTTGCGATTAGGAAACCTTCCCTTGACCTGGAAGAATTTCAAAAGAACTGCAAATCCCAAACGCCCATGGGGAGTCCGGTTTGCCAATAATCGCTCTTCTTCTGGAAGAATGAGCCACTCCTCTGGATGAACAAGGGGATGCGCCATATACAAATCACCACATCATATTAAATTTGTGAGTAAATCAATCGAAGATTAACCAGAATCTAATACCGGAGCTTAAAAATCCAGCGGACTTTTCGGTTCCTTTATTGTTCTGACCGGCACGCAATGAGTATAGATCATGGTCGTTTTCAGACTGGAGTGGCCGAGCAGATTCTGAATGACACGGATATCGTAGCCGGCCTGGAGCAGGTGGGTGGCAAAGGAGTGGCGAAAGATGTGGGAGGTGACTTTCTTGGGGATTTTTGCCTTGCGGACAGCATAATAGAGAGCCCTTTGCAAGTCGGATTCATGGAGATGATAGCGTCGTCGCTCACCGTTTTCCGCCACCGTAAGAGTTCTCATCGGAAAAAACCATTGGTGGATAAACTCCTTCGGAGCTTTGGGATATTTCGCCTCAACAGCATCGTCCAGAAACACTCCGTCGTAACCGTCAGCCAGATCATGGTCATGCAGTTCGCTGATTACTTTAATCTGCGCCTTCAGTTCCGGCAGGATTGATTCTGGTAACGGTACGGTACGGTCTTTTTTCCCCTTGCCGTGAATGGTAAGGATATTGACGTCGAAATTGAAATCCCTCACCCGCAGTTGAAGTCCCTCGAACAGCCGTAGGCCACAGCCGAACAGTACCTTAATCACCAGATTGTAAGGATAAGAAAGCTCTTTTAAGATAGCTTCGATCTCTTCACGGGAAAGAACTGCTGGAATGTAGAGAGACTTCTTAGCCCGCGGCACATCGCGAAGTTCTCCGAATTCTCTTTTCAGCCCATGACGGAAGAAAAAGAGGATTGAGTTAAAAGCCTGATTCTGGGTAGATGCCGCGACATGGCATTTCACAGCCAAATACGTCATGTACTCTTTTACATCAGCGGTTGTCAGTTCCTGAGGCGATTTATCCTTCAGAAAACGTTGAAACAATCGGGACCAGTTGGCGTATGTCTTCAAAGTCTTGCGTGAATAATGGCGAACTTTGATTTCTGCTGCCATGGCTGAAAGAACTGCGTCCCATTCCGGTGACTTGGATTTTTCCTGATAACCGGCTTCGGTGTACTGTGACGAACCAGGTCTCGATAGGATTTGCTGCGATTCAAGGGGTTTTAGCTTGGGGGCATTAAGTTCACGTGAATCGTCTTTAAGCGAACTGGCTTCTTTTCCCTCACGAACGACATTCAAATGTGATGGAGTCTCTTTGTCGTGCCGTATCATCTCAAAATGTAGAGATATGGCATGGGCTGCCTGTTCCCGCTGTGTCTTACTCTGCTTTTTCTCTTGCAACTTTTCACAAAACAACCGAACGCGATCTGAGTTGGCGGCAGGCACTGGGTATTTGTCGCAAAAATCAAGGTAATATCGAAGCCACTTTTTATACTGCCCCTGATGAACGGTAGAGATGCCACGCTTACCGAGGTATGTAATATACCTGTTGAAAACCTCATTTGGGATTAGGAGCATGGCATTCCTTTTGACATTTATTATGATCAATGAAATAGTGCCCACAGAATGGAAATTCACTTTTTAGCCTACTTCATGAGCAATCGGACCGTGATAAGTACCGCAAAAGTACCAGGGATGTTGGTCATATCAGTTCAACATCCTTTTGCAGAGTGTTGGCCAATATGACTTATATATAAAACTTAGTAGGTTACGTCAACATCAATTTAAGCTTTCTCGAGATTTGCTGGCTTGTTGGTATGTTGGCCGGATCTGATCAATAATAAGTTGAGCAAAACACCCGCAAAATGATAACCAAAGGGAGAAACCATATTATGGAGCGGAGAAATTACAGGCATTATTTGACATCTATCTTTCTAATTTGTCTTGCAGTAACTGTTTGGGTACTCCAGGCAAAGGCAGCCGAACCTCAAAAATTGATTGGTGAACAAATTTCTATGATCGAAAAACGTCATGGTGGCCGCCTCGGTATTGCTGCGCTCAATACTGCGACTGGCATGCGTATCGAGTACCGTTCAGCAGAGCGGTTTGCAATGTGCAGCACATTCAAATTCATACTAGTGGCGGCAGTTCTCAAGCAAGTTGATGAAAAGAAGATCTCCCTGGATCGTGGAATTCCATATACTACAGCCGATCTTCTCGATTGGGCACCTATCACAAAAAAGCACGTATCTGATGGGGCAATGACTGTAGAGCGACTCTGTGCAGCGGCCATCGAATACAGTGACAACACGGCAGCGAATCTCCTTCTCGACTTGCTTGGTGGGCCTAAGGCTGTTACTGCCTATGCGCGATCTCTGGGCGATTCAGTGACTCGCCTGGATCGAAACGAACCATCATTAAACGACAACTTACCGAATGATGATCGCGATACCACCAGCCCTTCATCGATGGTGGAAACGATGAACAAGGTTCTCTCGGGCCATGCCCTTTCTCCATCTTCTCGCAAGATTCTCGAAAATTATCTACTCGCTAATACTACGGGTGCAAACAGGCTACGCGCCGGTATCCCTTTGGATTGGCGTGTAGGGGACAAAACGGGCACCGGCAGTAACGGAGCCGTCAACGACATTGCTGTCATGTGGCCACCAGATAGGTCACCGATTTTCGTAGCAGTCTATTATTCCGGTTCCCCATCTCCCAACTCTGATCGAGAAGCAGTGCTCGCTGAGGTGGGCAAACTTATCGCTATCGAATTCAACAAACGCAGTCACTAGAATAGCAGGGAAATATGAGGGGTCTCAACTCTATATAAATGATTTGAAGTGATGATCCCAACCAGCCGGTTGCACGCCGCCCCGCCCGGAAAACCGACCGGGCGATGCGGGTGAACCGGGCAACCCGTTGAGCAAAACACCCGCAAAATGATAACCAAAGGGAGAAACCATATTATGGAGCGGAGAAATTACAGGCATTATTTGACATCTATCTTTCTAATTTGTCTTGCAGTAACTGTTTGGGTACTCCAGGCAAAGGCAGCCGAACCTCAAAAATTGATTGGTGAACAAATTTCTATGATCGAAAAACGTCATGGTGGCCGCCTCGGTATTGCTGCGCTCAATACTGCGACTGGCATGCGTATCGAGTACCGTTCAGCAGAGCGGTTTGCAATGTGCAGCACATTCAAATTCATACTAGTGGCGGCAGTTCTCAAGCAAGTTGATGAAAAGAAGATCTCCCTGGATCGTGGAATTCCATATACTACAGCCGATCTTCTCGATTGGGCACCTATCACAAAAAAGCACGTATCTGATGGGGCAATGACTGTAGAGCGACTCTGTGCAGCGGCCATCGAATACAGTGACAACACGGCAGCGAATCTCCTTCTCGACTTGCTTGGTGGGCCTAAGGCTGTTACTGCCTATGCGCGATCTCTGGGCGATTCAGTGACTCGCCTGGATCGAAACGAACCATCATTAAACGACAACTTACCGAATGATGATCGCGATACCACCAGCCCTTCATCGATGGTGGAAACGATGAACAAGGTTCTCTCGGGCCATGCCCTTTCTCCATCTTCTCGCAAGATTCTCGAAAATTATCTACTCGCTAATACTACGGGTGCAAACAGGCTACGCGCCGGTATCCCTTTGGATTGGCGTGTAGGGGACAAAACGGGCACCGGCAGTAACGGAGCCGTCAACGACATTGCTGTCATGTGGCCACCAGATAGGTCACCGATTTTCGTAGCAGTCTATTATTCCGGTTCCCCATCTCCCAACTCTGATCGAGAAGCAGTGCTCGCTGAGGTGGGCAAACTTATCGCTATCGAATTCAACAAACGCAGTCACTAGAATAGCAGGGAAATATGAGGGGTCTCAACTCTATATAAATGATTTGAAGTGATGATCCCAACCAGCCGGTTGCACGCCGCCCCGCCCGGAAAACCGACCGGGCGATGCGGGTGAACCGGGCAACCCGTTGAACCATGGAGGCTTGTGGATGATATTTCCAATTCTTGAATATGACCCAACCCGCACTGCCTTTATTGAACCTTCAAAGGTTATCATGCCTCTGGATATGCCTCAGTGTTGTGTAATCTGTTTTTTCAGAGAAGTGATCGATAAAATTGTCATCGAACACAATGCAAAGGTATTGGTAACAGACTTGTGGGAGGATGGACCTCATCCGGTTTACGAAATTGAATACAACGACCAGAGGTTGGCATTCTTTCATCCAGGTATTGGTGCACCACTGGCTGCGGGTCTGCTCGAAAAGGTCATTGCTTATGGTGGTCGGAAATTTATGGTTTGTGGAGGATGTGGAGTTCTTGATAAAGATATGAGCGTTGGGAGCTTAATGGTTGTATCCAGCGCAATCCGCGACGAAGGCGTTTCATATCATTACCTGCCACCAAGCCGAGAAGTCTTTGCGAACCCAGCGGGGGTGAAGGCGCTTGAGGACTCCTTGAATATAAAGAACATTACGCATCTTGTCGGTAAAACCTGGACGACCGATGCACCTTTCAGA
>JAJTBI010000072.1 GCA_021286935.1 Geobacteraceae bacterium | reverse complement strand
AGATTGGCGCCATTGTTGCCACCATTCAAGATATTGCTGATCAAACCAACCTATTGGCCCTGAATGCTGCCATTGAGGCGGCGCGGGCCGGGGAAATGGGACGAGGATTTGCCGTGGTTGCTGATGAAGTACGTGCCCTGGCAGAACGGACCACCCGTGCTACCCATGAGATCAGCGGGATGATTAAGGCGATTCAGACTGAGACCCGTGATGCTGTGAGTGCAATGAGTGCAGCAGTACAGGAAGTTGAGCAGGGAACCAACGACGCGACCAGCTCCGGTGCGGCTCTGGATGATATTCTGGAGGAGATCTCCAATGTCACCATGCAGATCAACCAGATTGCCACCGCAGCAGAAGAGCAGAACGCCACCACCGGCGAGATTACCGCCAACATCACCCGCATCTCGGACACGGTACAGGAGACCAACCGTGGTGCCCATGAGACAGCCACCGCAGCATTGCAGCTTTCCGGCCTGGCAACCACCCTGCAGCAACTGGTGGGACGCTTCAAGGTGTAATCAAACATAACCTGAATTACTAACAGGCAGCAGAGATACAAGCTCTGCTGCCTGTTTATATCTGACTCAAACTCTGTTCCGCCTCAACCAGCACCCGCCAGAGATCCTCACTCTCCCCCATCCCTACCCGAATGAAAAACGCCGCAATACTCAGATTGGTACGGGCCCGGAACAGTTCCACCTGCCAGAGAAAATCATCTTCTACCGGCGGGCCCTCATCCAGATAGGCTTCCAGAAAAATCGACTCAGGCAGTTGATCCAACAGCCCGGTATGGCTGAACAGTTGATTGCGGTACTGAGCCAGAAAGGTGCCCACATCAAAGGCTGGCGGCAACATCAGCGAGCTGCCAAAATCAATGGCTGCCACAAAGACGGTATCACGATTATCCTGGATATCCTGGCCAATCATGATGTTCTTGGGATGGAAATCACCATGCCCCTGCACCAGACTGTCATGCCCGCATGACAGATCCTGTTCCGAAGCAATAATCGCTTCAGCAATTTGCCGGGCTCGACCGGTATGACGATGATTGATTGTTTCAAAGCGCGACAGATAGTTTCGTATTCTGGCTTCTTCGCGCTGCCTGAACTCATCCACTGCTGTTACAGCCAGCCGCGCCTTATGCAGACGGGCCAACCAGCGTCCAGACAGCTCCAGATACCAGCGTGCATCGTCATGACCGGCTGCCAGCAGTTTGTCATATAAAGAACGGCCACGAATCCCCTGTTCAATAATGGTCATCCGATCTGCATCTATCTCAATCGGTCTGGGCACCCGAAAGCGACCTTCTGCAAAACCGGCATCTGCAACCACCGCCATAATCTGCTCGGCCCGCTCGGTACCTTTCCATTTATGTTCATCGTACAGGGTACGAATAATGATCCGCTCCCGATTTTCATCCCCTTCTTTAGTGCCAAAGGTCACCTCAGTCACCACAGCATTGGCACCGGAACGAGGGATCTCCTTGAAAAACGGACGACAACGCCCGGCACGCAGTTCATCGGCCAGCTCCTGGATGGTCTGGACCGGATGATCAAAAATAGTTGGATAAGCACCGGCATACTGCACGCCATGGGTATCAGTACCACTGATGGCGGTAAAGCGCAGACGATGCCAGTCTGACAGGCCACGGCTATTTTCTGCCACGCCGTGGTTAGAGCTGAAAATCTCCACACCATGTAACAGCGGATTCAGCAACTGATCGTCAGTCGGATAGCGTCCCTTGCGGTAGGCGTGAGCCAATACCAGCGCAGCAGTTGGCCAATCCTGCTGAATCTGTTCCAGCGGGGTACCTTTGGGTATCGCTGCGGTTGCCCCATAGACCAGCAGGTCACCATGTTCTTTTGTCGTCACCTCCTGCGCGCTAAAGATCAGAAAATAACCCGGCACACCAGCCTGATGACGAACGTCAGTAAGCTCTTGATCAGACCAGATCGCATGGTGATCCGTCAGCACAATCCCCTGCAGACCACGGGCCTGTACCCGACGGATCAGCTCAACCACCGGAACAGAGCTGCAGGATGATTTTTCTGTAGTATGGCAATGCATCTCTAACAGCATGGCAAAACACCTCCTTATGAACGCTCAAAAGCCTTCTTGGTCTTGTGGGTCGCCACCGCATTCCAGGGATCATCCGGCCAGGGATGCTTGGGATACCTGCCCCGCAACTCTTTACGCACCTCCAGATAGCCCCGTTCCCAAAATCCTTTTAAATCCCGGGTGACCGCCACCGGCCTTCCTGCTGGTGAGAGCAGATGCACCAGCACAGCCCGTCTGCCTTTACAGACCGTGGGCGATGTTGCCAGGCCAAACAGTTCCTGTAGTTTGACCGATAACACCGGCCCTTCCTGATCCGTATAATCCAGGGCAGCCTTTCTGCCGCTGGGTATGCTCAAGTGCGTTGGCGCAACAGTATCAAGTGATTGCAGCAGGTTCCACCCAATAACCTCTTGTAGTAGATGAAGCAAAGAAAGCTGCTGCAGCCCCTGTAACGAACGGATACCGGCCAGATGCGGACCCAGCCAAGTCCCAATGGTATTCAGCAGCCCTGCATCAGAAACATCCGGCCAGCCATCCTCCGACAACAACCGGGCTGCAAGCCCTACCCTGGCCTGCAGTTGACGGGATTGTTCGTTCCACCCCAAAAGCCCGAGTCCGTTGCGCTGAATCTGCTCCAGCAGTAAAGGGATCGCTTCAGTATCATCAGCCTGTACCTGACGGGATGTCAGCACCACGGCGCCGATCCGCTCCTGCTCTGCTGCGACCACCCGACCGCTCACCGTATCCCAGCTAACCTGGCGCTGTTTGGTGATCAGATGACCAGCAGCCTGTCGCAGCTGATCTTCTGTCAGACCAACCGCCTGATGGATCAGACCATCAGCACCTTCTCCGCCATCCACCTGCAGGGCCACCAGAAACGCTCCACCAGTGCAGCCAGCCTTGGGGGAAAGCAGCGCCCCCCTGCCTGATGCAAGCAGATACCTCCCCTCGCTCCCCTGACGCAGCATGGCAATTCTGTCCGGCCAGGCTGCCACTGCCATTTCAGGCACACTATGGAGCATATCCAGATCAACCGTTGGACATTTTTGCGTTTTTTTTCCCACCAGTCGCAGTAACTGCTGCACTGTCTGCTCAATCGCCCTGGTTGCGGTTGAACGGTTTGAAAGCTGTGCTGCCAGATAACAGCCGGCAACAGCCTGCCCTTGTTCCTGGGCAGCCAGCAACAGACGGGCCAGCCTGGGATGCAACGGCAGCTGTACCATGCGGCGGCCAAGCTCAGTAATAGCTCCTTTATCCAGCGCACCCAGCATCTGCAGCAACTCCTGCGCTGCTGCCAGATGCGCTGCAGGGGGCTGATCAAGCCAGGCAAGGCTGGCTGGTTCAGCAACACCCCAGGCTGCCAGTTCCAGCAGCAGTGGCGCCAGATCAGCAGTCAGGATCTCTGGCGGGCTAAACGGGGTCATGGCCTGATAGGTCTGCTGGGAATACAGCCGATAACAGACTCCGGGGGCTGTACGGCCAGCCCGGCCGGTACGCTGATCAGCCGATGCCTTTGCTGCCCGCACCGTTATCAGACGTTCCAGACCAGTGGCTGGATCAAGCTGCAGCCGACGGCTCAAACCGCTATCCACCACAATCCGCACCCCTTCAATGGTCAGACTGGTTTCAGCTATGTTGGTAGCCAACACTACCCTGCGTTGTGGTCCCGGCAAAATAGCCTGCTGTTGTTGTTCAAAGGGTAGATCACCATACAAGGGGCAGACCACAGCAGCTGTCAGCCCTGCCAGCTCACGCTCAACCGCCCTGATTTCGCCGGTACCTGGCAGAAAGGCCAGCAGATCACCGGTTTCTTCAGCCAGAGCAGTCTTGATGACTGATGCCACCTGCCGTGCCAGGGACTGTTTTTCAGAAACCGTTGGATAGAGGACCTGCACCGGAAAGGTACGGCCTTGCGACACAACAACCGGAGCATCGCCCAGCAGGCGTGCAATCGGGCCACAATCAAGGGTGGCAGACATCACCAGCAGTTTCAGGTCAGGCCGTAGAATCGCCTGGGTTTCCAGACACAAAGCCAACCCAAGATCCCCATGGATAGACCGTTCGTGAAACTCATCAAAGATGACACAGGCAACATCAGCAAGTTCCGGATCGTTCTGAATTCTGCGGGTCAGTACCCCTTCAGTCACCACCTCAATCCGGGTAGTTGTACTAAGCTTACTCTCAAACCGGATGGTATACCCCACGGTCTGGCCCACCTGCTCTCCCAGACACTGGGCCATATAGCGGGCAGCCGAGGCAGCGGCAATCCGGCGAGGTTCCAGCATGATGATACGACCAGCTTCAGGAGGAAAAATTTTGAGCAGTTCAAGCGGTACACGGGTGGTCTTACCGGCACCGGGTGCAGCAGAAAGGACAACATGTGCAGTTGCTTGCAGAGTGGCAAGCAGTTCAGGCAGGATCTGAGCAATGGGAAGGTCTGTCATACGTTAAAGCCTGATCAGATCCTCATGTTCTTCATCGTGGGGATTGATATGGATCATCACATCACCGACATTCTGAAAACGCTCAAAGATCCGGCGCTTAACCTCGGTAGCAACATCATGAGATTGTTTGACAGTCATCTCCGGGTCCATCTCCAGCTTCAGGTCAATAATAATGTACTGCCCTGATCTGCGGGCACGGATTTCATGCACATGCTCCACACAATCAACCGCTTCAGCCAGCGTGGTCACATCCTGAATGTATTCACCATGTACCGAACCATCCATCAGGTCATGGACAGCCCCACGAAAGGTTTCCCAACCGATATGCAGAATAAAGAATGAAGTCAGCGCCGCAGCCAGCGGGTCCATGATACCCCAGCCCAGAAACGCGCCCACAACGCCTGCCAGGGTAGCAATTGAGGTCAGGGCATCTTTGCGATGATCCTGAGCAATGGCCAGCAGGGACGGGCTTTCTAGCTGTCTGCCGGTGGTTGTTGAAAAACGGTAGAGCCACTCCTTGATCATAATGGTTAAAGCTGCAGCTGCTACCGCAATCCAGCCGGGTGCTTTAAAGTCATGACGCAGAATGGTCTGAACGGCATCAACAAAGATCCAGATACCGGTTGCACAGATCACCAGTGAAATCAGCAGGGCAGCCAGAGACTCTGCCCGACCGTGGCCATAGGGATGCTGTTCGTCATAGGGCTGCCGACCAAGTTTAAGGGCAACCATGGTGCTGCCAATGGCGATGAAGTCACAGGCAGATTCAATGCCATCGGCAAAGACCGCATCAGATCTCCCCCAGTATCCGGCAGCAAGTTTCATAACCATCAGCACAGCATTAACCCAGAAGCCTACCTGGATAATCCGCTCTGCCTTATCAAACCGCTCATCACGCTGCATCGATCGCCTCTGTGGCACGAAAGTCCTTCAATTCAAGCTTAAGCTGTTCCCGATTGTTCCAGGTATCAATCTTTATGGTGCAGGCAAGGTCTATGCATGCCGGAACTTCTCGATCCGCCATGCCCCAGCCAACCGCCCTGAGCTGGTAACCATCCCGCTCCAACCGCAGATTCAGATGATTCTCACCAAAACAACGCAGATCACTGACCTTCAATCCCTGCAGCAGCAGCACCGGTGTCTGATTACCCATGCCAAAAGGCCCCAGACTTTGCAGTTCCTGAACCAGCTGCAGAGTTACCTCTTGGGGGTACAACTCTGCATCCAACTGGAGTTGGGGTATCAGAAGGTTTTCCTCCAACCGCTCAGCAGCTGCCTCTTCAAAGGCTGCAGCAAAGTCAGCCACCTGCCCCGGCCTAACCGTTACACCAGCGGCTGCCCGGTGACCTCCGTACCGTTCCAGATGAGCAGAACAGTCATGCAGGGCATCCAGCAGATGAAAGCCGGAAATACTACGGCCCGAGCCTTTACTGCTGCCATCTTCACGTTCAGCAATCAGGATTGTAGGACGATAGTAACGCTCTACCATCCGCGAGGCCACAATCCCCACCACCCCCTGATGCCAGTCTGGAGATGACAGCACAATACTTTTGCGCTGTTCCACCCCGCCCCGGGCCTCAATCATGGCAATTGCCTGATCAAAAATCAGGCGTTCTACCTGTCGGCGCTCAAGGTTGGCACCATCAAGCTCTTCAGCCAGTGCAGCAGCTTTTTCCGGATCATCGGTAAGCAACAGCTCCACTCCGGGCACTGCGCTTTCCAGACGCCCGGCAGCATTCAGGCGGGGAGCCAACTGAAACCCGACCTGACCACTACTGACACTCCCTTTTACTCCGGCAACCTGTTTCAGGGCTGCCAGACCGATCCGGCAGCCATCCCCCATCCGTTGCAGTCCGGCTGCGGTCAGCAAACGATTCTGCTCCACCAACGGCACCAGATCCGCAATGGTGCCCAGGGCCACAAGATCAAGCCACTGCCTCAGATCCGGCCCATTATCACCAAAGGCCCCATGGTCACGCAGACGGCTACGCAACGCCACCAGTAGATTAAAGGCCACCCCTACCCCGGCCAGTCCCTTGAACGGATAGTTGCAATCCCGACGATGGGGGTTGATTACGGCCACGGCATCAGGCAGTTGATCCAGCGGTTGGTGGTGGTCCGTTATGATCAGGTCAAGCCCGATGCTGCGGCAGAGTCTAGCTTCTTCAAGGGCGGTAACACCGCAATCAACACTGATGGCAAGACCGATACCCCGTTCCCGGATCAAGCGCAGTGCATCGCCATTCAGGCCGTAGCCATCCTCCATCCGGTTGGGAATATGGTAGCCAACCGTAAGCCCCATCGCCCTGAAACCGGAAACCAGCAACGCCGTGGCGCTGATGCCGTCCACATCATAATCACCATAGATACAGACCGCCTCAGCATTGCTGTGGGCAGCAACAAGGCGCACCACCGCCTGCTGCATCCCGGCCATCAGGAATGGATCAAGCATACCTGCAAGGGATGGAGTCAGGAATGAGGTAACCTGCTGCGCTTCTGTCAACCCTCGCCCTGCAAGAATGCTGGAGGTAACGGTTGAAAGCCCTGTGGCAGCAGACAGCGCTGCTACTGCGCTTGGATCAGTCTGTTTGAGTATCCATTGTTTGTGCATATCAGAAACAGAAATCCCCCGGCAAGCGGGGGATTTCATAACCTTTCCAACTACTTTGTTGTTGAAAGCTGTTGCAGCATCTCTCTGGCCTGTCTGGCCAGGTCACTGGTCTGATCTTTCTGTAAGAGCGCTTCAAAGGCAGCCTTTGCCTTGTCTGGCTGTTTCAGATCTACCGCATAGACAATGCCGGTATTAAAGAGACTTTGCAGATGTTTCGGGTCCAGTTTGTTTGCCTTTTCAAAGTTGTTCAACGCACGATCATAAAAACCCAGTGCGCGAAACATAACCCCCTGGTCAGTCAGAACGTTGACATTCTTCGGATCAAGTTCCAGCGCCTTATTATAAGCCTGAACCGACTTTTGGGCCTGATGAGCATCAAAATAATCATTTCCCAAGGTGATCCAGGCCTGCAAATTTTTAGGGTCTTTGGCAACCAGTTGTTCAAGTTCAGCAATCCGGGCTGCTGTCTGTCCAGGATTAACCATGGCCCCACTACCCTGCTGTGCTGCTACCGGAGTATTTGAGGTTTTTGAACCGGCCATAAATTTACCACCTACCATAACACCGATCAGAAAACCGATAATCAGGGCTGCAACAGCAACAATAGTGGTTTCCTTGTTCACAGATAGCTCCCTATGCCTTTACCGGCTGCGCAGTTCTGCTCTCACCTTTGTTCATGGCCCGCTGCTCAAGCAGCAATACCACCGGGCTGGCAACATAGACCGATGAATACACACCAACAACAATACCGACAAGCAGAGCAAAGGAAAAGTCGTGAATCACCTCACCACCCCAGACAAACAGTGAGATAGCCGCCAGGAAAGTGGTCAGAGAAGTAATAATACTCCGGGAAAGCACCTCGTTAATGCTGCTATTGAAAATTTTGTGTAACGAACCTTTCAGATCTTTGTGCAGATTTTCCCTGATCCGGTCAAATACTACAACGGTATCGGTCAGCGAATACCCGGCAATAGTCAGCACTGCGGTGATGAATAACAGGTTAAATTCTTTACCGAACAGATAATAGGCGGCAAACATGGCCAATACATCATGCAGGGTGGCCACAACGGCGCCGATACCAAACTTAAAGTCAAAACGCCAGGCAATGTAGCAGATGATCCCCAGCATGGAGATGGCAACCGCTATAATGGTGTCCTTACGCAATTTGTCACCGATTGAGGGGCCTATCTCAGTGGTACTATCCACCGTCACCTTCAGACCGGGCTGGGCCTTGACAAAGGCGGCAGGCACAATCTCAGCCGCCTTGCCCACAGCAAGGGCGCTCTTGCGGGGAAGCTTCACCAGTAACTTGTTCCCCTCCTTTACTTCCTGCAGTTCAAATTCAGCAATGCCACCACTGTGCAGGGCCTTACGGGCGTCAGCCAGGGCAAGCGGTTTGTCAAACATCAGCTGTACCGAGGTACCACCGGTAAAATCAATCCCCATATTGGCAGCACCGCGCGCCATCTGGATAATGGCAATGATCCCGATAATTGAAATAATACTGGAGATGACAAACGAGATATTCCGTTTGCCGATAAAATCTATATTCGTTTTTCCAAGAAGTTCCATCATGGCAGTATCTCCCTTTATATGCTCATCTTTTTGACGTTCCCTTTGTGCAGGAACAGGTCAAAGATCACCTTGGTACCCATCAATGAGGTAAACAGGTTGATCATGATACCCAGGCTCAAAGAGACTGCAAATCCCTTAACCGGACCGGTACCGAACTGGAACAGCACCGCAGCAGTGATCAGGGCGGTTACGTGGGAGTCCATGATGGTCAGAAAAGCCTTGTCATAGCCGGCTTCCAGGGCGGACTTGGGCGACTTGCCCAGACGCAGTTCTTCACGAATCCGCTCAAAGATAATCACGTTGGAGTCAACTGACATACCAACCAGCAGCACGATAGCCGCAATACCGGGCAGGGTCAGGGTTGCACCCAGGGCTGACATTGCCCCCATCAGGTAGAGGATGTTCAGCACCATCCCCAGGTTTGCCACCATACCGGACAGCTTGTAGTAGATCGCCATGAAGATGATTACCAGCGCAACACCGATACCACCAGCCATCAGACCTTTGTCAATGGAGTCCTTACCAAGTGAAGCACCAACGGTGACGTTCTGGATAATTTTGACCGGGGCTGGCAGGGCACCTGCACGCAGTACAATCGCCAGGTCAGAGGCGGTTTTTTCGGTAAAGTTACCGGAAATCTGGGCTGAACCACCAGAGATCCGCTCCCGGATAACCGGAGCCGAGTAGACATTGCTGTCCAATACAATCGCAAAACGTTTGTTCACATTGGCAGCAGTAATCTGATCAAACAGACGCGCTCCCAGCGAGTTAAACTCAATCCCGACATAGGGTTGGTTAAACTGGGAATCGATCCGCACCTGGGCATCAGTCAGCAGATCACCGGTGATCAAAGCCTTTTTGTGTACAACCAAGGGAATTTCGGTGGTTGCACCGGTTGTGGGATCAGTATGCTTTTCATACAGCACTTCACTGTCTTCCGGTATTGCGCCACCAGTGGGGGACACCCCCTCTTTAACCATCTTGAATTCAAGTCGCGCCGTACGTCCAATCAGGGCAATGGCACGCTGAGGATCCTTGATACCTGGCAGCTGCACCACGATCTGGTTGATTCCCTGACGGGCAATCACCGGCTCTGACACACCAAACTGGTCAATCCGGTTGCGGATAGTCTCAAGGGCCTGGGCAACAGCCTTGTCCTTGCGATCCTGAATATCCTGTTCCTTCATCCGCAGGGCAACACCAACCATCCCCCCTTCTTCAATTGTGGGGATGATTTCATAATCGCGGTACTTATCCTTGATCAGCTTCTGAACCGCAGCAGCGGTATCTTTTTCGTACAGGACAATCGACACCTTGTCGCTTGCAGTACGGCTGATCCGCTTGAAACGCAGGTTCTTGCTGTTCAGGGTATCTTCCAGGTCGGTTGCAACCAGGTCCAGAGTTCCCTCAACCGCCTTGGCTGTCTCCACCTCAAGCACCAGGTGGGTTCCCCCCTGCAGGTCAAGACCCAGGTGGATCTTGTCCTTGGGCAACATCCCTTTCCACCACTCAGGCAGCTTGGGTGACAGGGTTGGCACCAGATAAATACAGGAAAGGACAACAAAGGCTGCGATCAGGGCGATGCGCCATCCGGCTCCCTTAGGCATTGGCACGGCTCCTTCTGTGTGTAATATGCTGAAATACTACGTTCTGAAACGAGGATTTTTTTGTTCTGGTTCTGGCAAGCAAGGTATGGCACGGAGGCGTACACCATTGTACGCCGCACAAGGCATGCCGAAGCTTGACTGGGCCAGAGCGAAAAAAGACCGTTTCCCTACTTTACAACGGTGGTAACGAACGGCTTATCAATCTTAATCTTCACGCCAGTTGCAATCTCAAGGGTAACCACCTGGTCTTCCACAGCAGTAACCTTACCGTGAATGCCAGCAGCGGTCTTGACACTATCGCCAACCTTAAGGGCATCAATCATCGCCTTATGCTCTTTAGCCTTTTTCTGCTGGGGACGGATCAACAGAAAATAAAAAATAGCAAACATAGCAACCAGGGGACCAAAAGTACCTAACAGTTGTGCCGGTCCGCCAGCTGCGGCGCCTGCACCTCCGGCGGGTGGTGCCATTGCATAGGCTACTCCAAGCATATTCATCATCATTGATCTACTCCTCCTTGTTGTTTTCAGCTTCTGATTGTTGTTGGTGATAAAATTCCTTACGGAATGCCTCAAATCTGTCTTGTGTAATCGCCTCTCGCATCCGCGCCATCAGGTTCAGATACCAGGCAATGTTGTGATGAGTGTTTAGCATGGATGACAAAATCTCGCCAGAACGAAACAGATGCCGCAGGTAAGATCGGCTATATGTCCGACAAACGTAACAGTCACAGGTTGGATCAATCGGCCCCTGATCCTCCTCATACTGCTTGCGTTTGATGTTCAGTCTGCCCTGACTGGTAAAGAGCATCCCGTTTCTGGCATTACGGGTCGGCATAACGCAATCAAACATATCATAGCCGCGCCAGACCGCCTCAACCAGATCTTCCGGGGTACCGATCCCCATGATGTAACGGGGATGATCAACCGGCAGCAGGTCGCTGCAGGCATCCATCACCTCATGCATAACCGGTTTTGTTTCCCCCACTGACAGCCCGCCAAGGGCATAGCCATCAAACCCGATCTCCTGCAGTTCCTGCAGGCTGCGCTGACGCAGGTCTGCAAAGCGGCCACCCTGTACAATACCGAACAGCAGTTGATCAGTACGGCCATGGGCATCCTTGCAACGCCGGGCCCAGCGGGTGGTCATGGCCAGAGAACGCTCAACATAGCTACGCTCCGCCTCAGCCGGAGGGCACTCATCAAAGCACATGATGATGTCAGCACCAAGGGATTCCTGAATCTTGATTGACAGCTCCGGTGTCAACAGATGCAGGGAACCATCAATGTGGGAGCGAAACTTCACCCCTTCTTCGGTTATCTTGCGCAGCTCGGTCAGGCTGTAGACCTGAAACCCGCCGGAATCGGTCAGGATCGGCCTGTCCCAGGCCATAAATTTATGGAGCCCACCCATCTGCTCAACCAGACGATGTCCTGGCCGCAGATAGAGGTGATAGGTGTTGGACAGGATAATCTGGGCACCGGCATCCTTCAGGTTCTCAGGCCGCATCGCCTTAACCGATGCACTGGTACCCACCGGCATGAAGATCGGGGTCTGGATCTCACCGTGGGGGGTCGTTATTCTGCCGGTACGGGCACGGCAACCAGTGTCCTGATGCAATAATCTGAAATGATCCGGCACCACTACTCCTACACAATCAGCATGGCATCGCCATAGCTGTAGAATCGGTATTTTGCCTGCACAGCCCTGCGGTAGGCATCCAAAACAAACTGCTGGCCAGCAAAGGCAGAGACCAGCATCAACAGGGTTGATTCAGGCAGATGGAAGTTGGTGATCAAGGCGTCCACCACCTTGAAGCGATAACCAGGATAGATGAAGATATCTGCCTCACCTTTACCCGGCAGCACCTGACCAGCTGCGTCTGCAGCATATTCAAGGGTTCTGCAAGCAGTGGTACCCACCGCAACAACCCTGCCTCCCCGCGCCTTTGTTGCTGCCACTGCAGCAGCGGTTTCAGGTGAAATGCAATAACGCTCACGATGGATGATATGATCCTGCACCCGCTCTACCCGCACAGGTTGAAAGGTGCCCAAGCCAACATGCAGGGTAACTGCAGCCAGCTGAATCCCTTTTTCCTTGATCCTGTCCAGCAGCTGCGGCGTAAAATGAAGCCCGGCAGTGGGAGCGGCAACGGCACCGGATTCAGCAGCATAGACTGTCTGATACCGTTCACGGTCCAGCTCTTCCGAGGCTCGATTAAGATAAGGCGGAATCGGCATCTGGCCAATCTGCTGCAGCCAGCCATCAAAATCATCAGTGCCATGAAAGCGGATCAACCAGTCCTGCTCACCCAACCGGTCCACCACCTGGGCAGTAACCCCTTTGGCAAGAATGATCGCCTGCCCCGGCTTGCAGGCCTTGGAGGCCCGTAGCAGACAGCGCCAACAGTCTTCCGGCTGTGGTTCCACCAGAAACAGTTCTACCCGACCACCGGTCTCCTTGGTACCAAACAGGCGAGCCGGAATTACCCTGGTATCATTCACCACCAGCAGATCATCCGGCTGCAGCCAATCCGTTATCTGCTTGAAACGGTTCTCTGTCAGAGTCTGCTGCTGCCGTTCCAGCACCAGCATACGAGACTCATCACGCTGTGGCATTGGATAACGGGCAATCAGCTCATCAGGGAGTTCAAAAGAAAAATCAGCAACTAACATATATGCAGGGCTATTTAAGCTCAGAGAGCTTGCTCAGCTTGGCACCAGGATAATAGTAGGTCAGGATTTCATCATACTTGAAACCATCCAGCGCCCGCTGTTTGGCTCCATACTGACACAATCCCACACCATGACCATACCCCACACCGTTAAAATAAGCCGTACCACTTTCAACACGCACTGAAAAATTGGTACTTTTAATCACCGTTGACCCAACTGCCATCCTGAATTTGGTTGCCAGCAGAGTCACATTGCCCCGTTCTGTCACCAGCACCAGATTTTTCAATCTGCCGCGATTATTACGTGGACCGGGTTTAATATCAGTAAGCCCATAGATCTTGAATGATTTCAAGGAAGCTTCAATTTTTGACAGCGGCAGCGACTGTTCCCAGCTGCTGGTGGTTGAGGTCAGGCCATACTGGCACTCGACACCCTGCAGATAGGGCAATGCGATGCCCCAGACATTCTGTGATGCCTCGGTTCGGCCGCCACTATTGGCATGATAAAAAGCCTGTATCACCGAACCGTTGTAGGTTAATATCTCACCTTGAGTTTCAACAACACCACGGGCAGCCCGACTATCCTCTTCATCACTGCCTTCATAGGCCTGATCCATTACCGTTGACTCAAGGTGATAAAAAGCCTTGCTACGTTCCTTCCGTTTAGCCACCGCAAAGGTACGGGCAATCACTGCCTGGGTCTTGATCGACTCCATCGGCCAGGTGGAGGAAATTTCACTAGTGATCACCCCCACCAGATACTGCTCAAGGGGCAACTGGTTCACCACCAGTAACTTACCGTTCTGTACTGACAGCTCAAGCATTCCCCGGTAAGACTTACCGTTTATACGTAACTTGCCAGCCGCAGCAAGACGTATCAGCCGGCTGGAACTGCTTCCAGCCTGCACCCTGCCCCGCTCGTTTTGAAATGTTAAAGGGAATTCAAGCGCAAGAGGCTTGCCGGTTTCATCGGTGGCCAGTATACCGTCACCGTCAATGGTAACTGAATCAGCCACTTTGCTGATGGCAACCCGGATCTGCTCGTTAGTAGCTGCGATCTCAATGGCTGCAGCTCCCTGTGGGGCGGCTCCGGCCAACAGCAGCAAACATACGGTTATGATAAAAGAATATAAATAGTTCATAAATATCGATTGAAAGTCTGAAATAGAACCATAAAGCCGTATGAGTGTCAAACAGATTCAAGTTTATCTATAACCATTTCGACGTTTGACAGGCTGGAAACAGCAGGCTACACTGCCGCACCATGGCACTGCTTGAAATCAGCAAACTTATCGTTAACATCCCCACGCCCCACGGCATTGTGCATGCCGTCAACAGCGCGGACCTATGCCTTGATTATGGCCAGACCGTGGCCCTGGTGGGTGAGTCCGGCTCTGGCAAGAGCATGACCGCCCGTTCCATCATGGGGCTGATCCCAGCATCCGGCAGCATTGAGAGCGGTTCAATCCGCTTTGATGGTCAGGAACTGGCACACCTCCCGGAACAGGAACTG
>JAJTBI010000004.1 GCA_021286935.1 Geobacteraceae bacterium | reverse complement strand
AAAACCAGTTACGACCTGATCTCATCCGGTAACACCACCGGTATCTTCCAGCTTGGATCCAGCGGCATGAAGGAGATGCTGACCAAGCTCAAGCCCTCCTGTTTTGAGGATCTGATCGCAGCCTGTGCCCTCTATCGTCCCGGTCCGTTGGAATGCGGCATGGTGGATGAATTCATCGAGCGCAAGCATGGTCGTAAGAAGGTGATCTACGATCTGCCCCAACTGGAGTCGATCCTGAAGAACACCTACGGGGTAATAGTTTATCAGGAACAGATCATGCAGATTTCCTGCTCACTGGCCAGCTACTCCCTGGGGCGTGCTGACCTGTTGCGCCGCGCCTTAGGCAAGAAGATCCCAGAGCTTGTAGCCAAGGAAAAGGAGATATTTTTGGAGGAGATCAAGGTTCAAGAGATCGACCCGAAAAAGGCCGAGGCGATATTCGACCAGATGGCCAAATCTGCTGAATACAGCTTCAGCAAATCCCATGCCGCTTCTTATGCACTAATCACGTATCAAACTGCCTATTTAAAGGCACATTATCCACGTGAATTTGAAAAAGCCTTTACTCGCGGATAATGAGCACCAAATGAAAGCCGCCATATGGATAGCTATATTACCGAACTTGCAGAGTTAATAAAGGGTTCCCAACGTATAGTATGCTTTACTGGCGCTGGATTAAGCACTGAGTTTGGCATTCCAGACTTCAGAAGTCAGGACGGCTATTGGAATATATATGACGAAACAGAATTCATATTCAGTAACTTCATTTCACGACAAGCCACTCGCGTACTCTATTGGCAGATTTTTAAACAGCAGTTCCAGGCAAAGCGAATTGCAAAGCCAAATGCAGCTCATAAGGCTATCTCTCGACTAGATGTCATCGTGGCCTCACGTGGATAAGATGGTTTATACACACGATAAAATAACCATAGAAAACGTCAAACCGTGACGGATTGAAACACGTATCAGATAGAATCTCCTGATGCATCACAACACCCATTGCCTCATGACAAAATTCTGGTACGCTAAACGACACGAGTTGTCGTTAGTTTAGTTTGTACTGGAGTTATGACTATGAACACGCTCTACCGCCATTGGCTGATATTGAGGATGATCCCGAGAAGAGGAACTGGGATAGCAACTACAGAAATTCAATCCCGCCTTAAAGTTGAGGACGGCATTGAAACAACCTTGCGCACCATCCAACGAGATTTGATCGATCTTGAGACTCTCTTTCCTATTATAAGTGACGGCAAAAAACCTTCAGGTTGGAAATGGAGTGATGATGCAGCCAATATAGACATCCCCAACATGGACCCCGTCACTGCGCTAACCTTTACGCTGGCTGGACAATATCTGAATCGGATGTTTCCAAAGGGTATGCTTTCAGCACTGGCTCCTTATCAAAAGACAGCAAAACATCGCCTGGAGAGTGCCATTGAGGCAAAGGTTGCCTCTTGGCCCAACAAGATCAGGGTAATGTCCCGCAACCTGGCCACCATCCCGCCAGATGTTTCAGATGAGCTTGCCGAAAAAGTGTACAATGCACTCCTTGAAGAAAGACGCTTTACTGCCAGCTACCGCACTGTTGGTGGCAGAGAAAGCACGTACCGGGAAGTCAATCCACTCGGTATGGTCTTTGTTGATGGGCTTACCTATCTGATCGCCTCAATTAACCAGCATGTTGACCCGATCTTGCTGCTGTTGCACCGTTTTCAGTCAATTGAACTGTTAGATACGCCGGTTACCATCCCGGATGATTTTAATCTGGATGAGTGGGTGGAAGAACTGCTGACCTTCCCTGTTGGGGAAACCATTCGACTGAAGGCGCGTTTTAGCCGCAAGACCGACATTCAGCGTTTGAAGGAATCGCCGCTATCGGAAGACCAGAAGGTCAAAGAGCTGCCAGATGGGCTTTTTGAGCTGACCGCTTCGGTGGAGGATACCTTGCAGCTACGCTGGTGGCTGAACGGTTTTGGCAGCAGGGTGGAGGTTGTGGCTCCGGCCTCTCTGCGACAGGAGTATGTCGAGCTCGCCGATGCTTATGCCAAGATGTATAGACCTGAATAAATTTAGCACTAATCCGGGCAAATTTTCGTGCCACATGACAATTAGGGGGAGCAATGGAATATTCTGATGTTGTAATAAAGCAAACCAGGATGGCATGGGAGTTTTTAGAAAAAGCCCGACCACTTATTACCTATACCAAGCTGGTTCCTGTTTCCGAGGAGCAGATTGTACAGTACGAACAAAAACAAAATAAAATCGTACCTCCAGATTACCGCTACTGGTTGACCACATATGGATCAGGTCTGATTGAATTTTTAGAGGGCGCAGTGGAAATCGTTTCCATATATGAGCTCATGGAAAGTGATGGCCGCACCGTTTCTAGTGATGACCCGCGCGATAGCTGGAAAAGGATCTATATCGGCTACTCTGGTGCCCCAATCGCCATGGCGCTGGACTCGACAATTATTGATGAAAATGGCTGTGCTCCGGTAATTGAAACGGAAGACTACGGCAATAAAGTGGATAAAGTCCTTGCCTCCTCTTGGCCAATGTATGTTGTAAGGTGTGTCATTGAAATAGCCTCTTCTCTCAAAAGCAGTACCCAAGCCAGCACGTTCACTGCTGAACAGATCGACGTAATTAATAACCTTGCAGCTGCTGATATTTTTTTGATCGATGATGCACTGGAAAGCGCATATATACGGGCTAAAGCTCATAATGAAACGATCTGCAATGTGAATAATGATGAAGATGGCAATGTGGAGGTGCTGAACTCGATGCTCGATTTTTTTGACGAGTGTCTTGAGGCAAAGAAATCTAGAAAACTGATTCCCCGTCTGTTGTCGAGGCTGAACGTAATCTTCAGCAAAGACGATGCATTCACTAAAACAGTCACGCAATTAGAGGCACAGGTCGAAAAAGGATGTGCGTCATTAAATGATGGCCTGTTTTTTCACAACAAGGTTGAGCCCCATCATGCAAAGAAGCTAAAGGTGCTACTTGGCCACCCGCGTCGGCAACTACGCAAGCTTGCAGAAAAGGGATGGCTAAGGATTAATCCAGGAGAAGCGGAGAAGAAGGCAGAGAGGTCGTGGGACTGGCTTGAATGCGCTGAAAACTGGATGACGGTCGACAAATCTAAACGAGAATCGATTCGGTGCTTACGTGAGGCAGAAAAACGCGCAAAAGACTTTACTGCCTGGAATGCCTGCGTGGATTTTTGGAAGGATGAAATCAAGGACAATGCCGAAGCTCGCAGGTGTCTGATAATTGCGGAAGAACATGTTGATTATAGCAGTTTTGGTGCGGTTATGAACCTTATCCAGTTATCGAAATGCTGGATAGAATTTAATGATCATGAACGTGCAAAAAACGTTCTGCTTCGATCTGATACTATTTCTAATGTTGAAGACAGACAAATGTTATGGCTCGCCCAAATGTGGCGTGAAGACTTTAATGATATCGAGTTAGCAAAGAAATGCCTAAAACGCGCGGAATTGCTGGCTGAGCATGAGCCATACAGCTTGGATGATATTTTATCGGAGTGGGAAGAGATAGGTGACAAAATTGAACTGGAAAGATTCAAATCTGAAAATCGTGAATATATGAACCGTTAACTCAGTAAAGCACTTTATTAATAACATATTGTGAGAAAACAACATGAGTGCTGAAGATTACTATTGCCCGTTATGTGGCAACAAGCCTTATAAATCCTTTGTTCCCTGTCGCCTGCTTTCAAGCCCGATATGCAACGACTGCAATGATACTATTCGTGAATATTTCATGCGTAACGAAGCCGGTGCAGAATTACCTGCTATAATTCAGAATCTCTGTGACTATTCGGGCCTGCCATTTGAAGAGGCAAAAGAAATTTGGCTGAAAGAGCAAATCATTACATCGCTGCTGGAATTGCGTGATTTTATCAATTACTGCGATGAATCTGGCGATATCTGGGAAAACTGGGCTTTGGATGAATTGCTTCGGCAAGCGGCAATAGTTGGTGACATTGATGGTTATTCAGGTTTTAGAAACAATAATGGAGGAATAGGCCATGGCTGTTAGATTTGAGCGTTGTTTCAAAAATGAAATAGTTGAAGCGACAGAAAGATTTGGAGTAAAAAACCTGATTTTAGAAATTCAAAAACTGCAGCCTGAAGAAATTGACAAATTAGCTAGCGCATTTGTATTCGATATCCATCTGCGTGAAAACAATGAATTGATGATTTATTATGGTGCAACCTGTTTATTGGTAATTAATTTCAGCAAAGCTGATCAAGGAGAGGTTAGCTTTAAATCCAAATCCTACAGCGGTGTTGATGGTTTTGATACACTGAAAAATTTTAAGAATCTTGCGCACATTGATATTATTAAAGAAAATGTCAAGCACTTCTTATTCGCTGCTGTGAAAGTGGCTGCTGCAAGCAAGCGCCAATTCTTGGACGGAGTTTCTGAAGGATATTGGTCAAGCAGGCTGAGTATTGAATTCGGAAGGGAGTGGGGAGAAGACAAGAAATGGCTGATTGTGGACAGAGAATCGGTATTGGGCTTCGATAGCCCTGATATCAAAGAGAATGGATTGGTGCGACACACTGGAGATAAGGCCGATTTTATGGATGAAATAGACCGTGCCGTTATATACACTAAGGAGAAGTTGGCTGAAACTCACAGGTGGGCAGCAAAACAGAGTAAACCATTTGGAAATGAACTTGATTTTCTCGCTATTGATGAAGATAAGCAACTCCTTAGCATCGAGTTGAAGATTGCAAAAAATGGTGATGGTATCGCTTGGGGGCCACTACAGGCTGCGGTTTACCAGAAATCTTTTTGCAAGGCCATTGAAGTAGCTCCTGAAATTGCAAAAAATATTGAGAAAATGGTTCGTCAAAAAGTGCAACTTGGTATTTTACCGGATGATGCGCTGTCCATGATACCACCGGGGGGATTCAAGTCAGTATCCTCTGTGTTGGCTGTTACTGACGGCAGTAAACCAGTAAGCGATGAATATTGGAAACGTGCCAGAATAGTTAATGCCAATCTGGTGCCTCAGTTGTCCAACTCTTCAATAGTCACTATAGCAGACACAGCAAAGGGGCTTGATCTTACGGATGTCACAACACCTTTATGAAACTCACTATCCACCGTGGCAGCAATCAAATAGGCGGTACCTGTATCCGCGTCAGTACCAAAACGACCAGCATTCTTCTGGATGCTGGTCTTCCTTTGTCTGAGCACAGCCAACCTCTTACAAAAACAGATGTAACAGCCGACGCGCTGCTCATCAGTCATTCACATCAGGATCATTGTGGGCTGCTGGAGATATTGCCTTCATCCATGCCGGTATACATAGGCGGTGTTGCCAGAAGTTTGCTTGATACCACCAGACTGTTTTTGGGTAAGCCAAACCTCGCAAACGCCTTCAGGCAGTTCAAGGCCTGGCAACCCTTCGCCATCGGTGACATGTTAGTCACTCCGTACTTAATGGATCATTCTGCAACAGATGCCTACGGA
The DNA here is from genome assembly GCA_021286935.1 of Geobacteraceae bacterium. Classification (GTDB taxonomy): domain Bacteria; phylum Desulfobacterota; class Desulfuromonadia; order Geobacterales; family Pseudopelobacteraceae; genus Trichlorobacter. Next base: position 81,086 of record JAJTBI010000004.1, on the reverse strand, counting down.
TTTTTGGTGGAAGTTGATGGCAAACGATTGTTCTACACCGGCGACTTCAGGGGGCACGGGCGTAAATCCGTGTTGTTTGACAATCTGCTTACAAGACCACCCACAGATGTCGATCTGCTGCTGATGGAAGGAACCATGCTGCAACGGGGCAATAATGATTTTCCGGATGAAGATGCAGTTGAGACTGCAATTTCAGATGTCCTGAAAATTCAGCGCAATATCTCATTCCTAATTTCATCATCACAGAATATAGACCGTATTGTCTCGGCTTACCGGGCGTGCAAAACAAACGGTAAAATTCTGGTGATTGATCTCTATTCGGCCTGGGTTTTGGAACAACTGCGCCAGGTTTCTCAAAATACACCAACGATAGATTGGGCGTTCATTCGGGTAGTATTTGATAAGAGGAAAGCAGACATCTTGTTTGCCACGGCAAATCGGAGTCTGTTTGGTGACTTTATAGGCCGGGCTATTTCGAACAGGATAAAAGGGGAAGAACTGCGAAAGCGCCCGGACAAATATCTGATGTTGCTGAAAGTCTCGTCTGTCGGTCTGATATCGAGATTTGCAAATACAGACGCGCCCGCAACGGTGATTTACTCGCAATGGGAAGGATATCTTCTCCCACAACCAGTAGAAACCAAACAGACTCAATCCATGCGTTCAATCAAGACCGGGGATCACGCTGGAGTACGTTACCTGTATGCCCATACAAGTGGCCATGCACCTGTCAAAGACCTGCAGCTTCTGGTTAAAGCCGTTAAACCGCGTCACCTGATTCCCATCCACACTGAATTTCCTGATCAGTATGAACATCTTTTTGGCAACTGTCTGATGTTACAAGATGGCGCTGAATACAAGCTTTAGCGCCTTCAAGCAAATCCTATCCCGCCTTAAAACGACACAACTCGTCGCCATGCTATGTCATTCTGCAGCCAACACTACCGCTGGGGGACAGATCATGAGACGCAGAAAACAACACAACCGCCACCGTTTCCAATCACAATCAACCAAGCTGAGTAACGAAAGCAGAAACTATATGCCGCTTTTCGGCACCTGGCTGATTGATCTGGCGCTGGTTTTCGGCTGGCATGAGTGCAGATCAAAAAACCGTTGGCCAGACATATTTTCTGACGATGGTTTTTGCGCCCTCACCGGGTTGCCGCTCCTTGAGGAAGCAGAAGATGACGACGAGGAATGCCCGGTTCCGGTTACCACCTCGCGCTGCCACAAAAAACTGCTGATGCAGCGGAAGCAGCTACAAAAAATGCAACTATCCGATGACCTGCCGCTCCTTAGCAACATCGACCTGCTAGGAGAGCTCCTTGCACTTAATGAGGCGGAAAAAATAGTGTTGACCTTTGCGGCAGGACTGGATGCGGTTCCAGAATTTAAAGATGCCATCAGCTGCCGTTCTGAAAAAACGAGCATCTTAGGCTTGTGCCAGGCTCTGGGGCGGATAACCGGAACTGGGGAGGCGGCACTGAGTAAAGCCCTGCATCGTGACAGTATTTTGCTGACTACCGGACTGCTGGAAACCGCTAGACACGGCAGTAATGATCTCGAAGACAAAATAAGCCTGATGAGTAATCTTGCAGACACCCTGCTGATGCGTCATGACAACACCGAAGAGTTGGTCTCCCGTTTCATGAAGAAGGCGGCAGCGCCGACTCTTACCCTGGAAAACTTCCCTCACTTGCAGAGGGATGCCGCACTGCTTTCAGGCTATCTGCGCAATGCTCAGATGAAAAAGGAACACGGCGTCAACATTTTGCTTCACGGCAAGCCCGGTGTGGGCAAAAACGAGTTTTGCCAGGCACTGAGTGAAGAATTGCAGGTTGAGCTGTTTGAAGTTTCCTTTACTGATGAGGATGGTGACCCGATCAAAGGTGAAGCACGGCTTAAGGCATATGCGCTCTGCCAGAAGCTGCTGGCATCCCACGGCAACGCCATGCTGCTGTTTGATGAAATTGAAGACGTCTTTCCCGGCGGTTTCAGTTTTTTCAGCATGCTGTTTGGCGGTAACATGGCAAAACACGGCAGTGCTGCCGGTGGCAAGGCCTGGATCAATCGAACCATGGAAAATAATCCGGTGCCAGCCATCTGGATCAGTAATCAGGTAGATCATATCGACAAAGCCTATCTGCGGCGTTTTGATTATTCAGTCAGCTTTCCCACTCCTCCCCTTGCCATCAGGGTTACAATGGCGGAACATCATCTGGCTGTTTTCGACCCGCCCCACGCCTGGCTGGAAAAACTGGCGTCTAATGAGCAGATCACACCGGCCCAGTTTGAGCGGGCTGCCAAAGTGGCTCGTCTTGGCAGCCCTGAAAACAACAAGCAGGCGCTGGAGCTGGTACAGCAGACCCTTGACCGAAGTACCAGCCTGCTTGGACAGAGAAAATCTCCGATGAGAAACATCCTGCGTACCGGCTACTGCCTGCAGTGGCTGAATACTGATCTGCCGATTGACAAGCTGGTTGATAGCATCAAACGCAGGCCTCACGGCAGCTTCTGTTTCTACGGCGCTGCGGGTACCGGAAAGAGTGAGCTGGCCCGCTATATGGCTGATCAGATAGGCAAGCCGCTGATAGTCAAGCGTGCCTCTGACATTCTGGGTATGTATGTGGGGCAGTCTGAGCAGAATATTGCTGCCATGTTCAGCGAGGCACGGGAGCAGGATGCCGTGCTGGTACTGGATGAGGCCGACAGCTTTATGGCAGACCGCCGTGATGCCCAACGCAGCTGGGAGGTAACCCAGGTCAACGAACTGCTGACACAGATGGAGGCCTTTGAGGGGATCTTTGTCTGCACCACCAACCTGATGAGCAAGCTGGATCAGGCCTCATTACGCAGGTTTGCCTTCAAGGTTCGCTTTGATCCACTCAAGCCGGAGCAACGGGTAGCCTTGTTCAAGCAGGAACTGGTACGACTTGGCGGGAAGGAGTCAGATGTAGTGGCCTGGGAGGAGCAGGTTTGGCAGTTAAATCAGCTTACACCCGGCGATTTTGCAGTGGCTGCCCGACAGTTTGAGTTGTGGGATGAGTCGGCCACGGCGGTTCGGCTCTACGGGATTCTGAAGAATGAGTGCGAGGTGAAAGGCGCAGCCCCGAGGAAAATCGGGTTTGGGGCGTAGGCCCGCTCAGATGAATTTGCAGGTCATCAGGCCTACACAATCTTTCAAGAGTAATGTCAGGTGAATACTATCTCTGAACACTCTGTATAGACCTATACCTTTTTACTGCTTTATTGTACTTTTCAATGAGCTCTTTAACTAGCTTTTCAGAATCAACACCTGAATCCACTGACTCTGCAAATCTTTTTAAAGTCTCCCTTACTGAAACCTCTAAAGTATCGCCGAATTCATCTAGATATGACTCTAGAGTTTCTTTGGGGAAGGAAATGTATTCCTTTTTTGTTTGCTCCTTGGCCGCAGCAACTGCATCATTTTTATCAGATTTACTGTCTCGTTTTATTTTGCCAAATATTTTTTCTAGGTGTTCTGCGCTGGCGACGTTTTGTAATGTACTGATTCTTTTTGTTGGGCTTGGGACTGTAGGAATATATACAACAACATCATTAATAGCATCTCCAAAAACTCTTTTTTTCCACTGCCTAAAAGTTTCACCTTGTACTGGTGATGGTACATTTTCCCGCATAGGTTCACCATCAAAATCAACAATCAATGAATATGTTTTCAATATACGATAACAATATGTTTCTTTAGATGGCATTCACTACACCTAAGCATAAATAAAATTGTTAGACAAATAATTAAGAAAACAAGACAAGTAAGAATAATATTATACATTAGCAATAATATCTTACCACAGGCATATAATATTTACGACACAATAAGTCTATTTCGATCTTGATAGTGCTTTTTTAATAAACATCTCTCTTGGGGCAAATGACTCAGAAGTGCGATTACCTCTAAATATTATTTTGTCAGCAGGTAATTTAGTGCCCTTGTCATTGATTAATTCATGGCCATCTGATTGGGCATGCAAAATAAGTGCTTTCTCAATAATTTTTATTGCGCTATCTATATTTTGTCCACGTTTGAGTATTATTTGACAATATATTATTATTCTATTTCCTGATGGCTGTTCTTTTAAACCTTTAATAAGTTTTATTGAATTTAAATGAGTCTTTATTCTTGATTTTAGATTAAGGGCCTTACCTATATAAATAGGTATAGTTTTATTAGCATACTTTCTAGCAAAAACATATACACCGGCATCACTAGGTATGAGATCTAAATTAATGCTGCACTCACCATCTCTATTTATTTCTATATCAACCTGGTTTGACCATTTTGCTTCAATTTCCATAAGCTTCCCCCACATCCTTTGCCTTGTGTGTCATTATTTTGTCCCTGATTTTAGCTTCACAACCTCCAGTAACCTTACCATCGCCAACGTATCCTGCATGCAATAGGTCAGCAGATGTTTCCTGAGTGTAGCAAGTTTTCTGGGGCTGTCAACCAGACCGCACATCACGTGATATGCCTGCATGGCGGCTCCACCGTTTGCAATTTCCAGATCATCATAACTCAAATCCTCAACAAAGGCAGGAAGCACTGCTTTGAGTGAGTGTGAGCCTTTCTGCTTCCATGAGTACAGATGCCGTGCTTTGAATGGATCAAGCAGATCAATCATGTTAGCAATCAGTGCTTGAATTTGTTTCTTCTTGCGAGGGAACAGCTTGCTCAGCTCTTCAAGCCTTCCAGCCTCAAAGGGCTTGTAGTAGACCATGACGCAACCATCCTCAGGCAGCACCTTCAGCAGTTCATCCAGAAACTCCTTGCGTGGATCTATGCCTGGGGAGGCTAGATACTCATGGTGATACAGTCTGGCACCTGGTTTCTTTTGGATATGTAGCGAAAACTGAAATGGTATCTGTTGGTAGGGCTTCTGACTATCGTAGGAAGGGACTGCTTCTGTAAAGGTTTCAAAATCAAGGTAGCAGAGTGGGTACCAGAGGCTGTCCAAAAACTTCTGCAGCCCCTCTTTGTTGACAATGGTTTGCTTTTTCTTGGCAGCCTCCACCTGCTGGCGCTGCTTGCCCTTTACGCGATCAAGTGGAATGTCTTTCAGCTTTGTTATCCCCTCATGATAGAGCGTGTAGCAATCAACACCATTGCCAGCTAGATCAAAGACTGAACCTTCTTCCGGGACATTGCGCCAGCAATAGCCGGTATACGGACACTCATACTGATCAAAGCAATAGGGGCCAATCGGCATATCCGGCTCTTGACCGCTTAGCATCTTTTTTTCTTTTGCAATCTGCTTCTCTACTGATGGCTGCATCTCCAGCACAGTTTCTGTCAGGTTGACAATCGTGAAGAGCTGATTGAGGTCAAGTTTGCCCTTACGCTCATAGCTCGTGTTGATGTGCACCAGGTGGGCCTTGGTAATTTTGATACCTGCATTTGAGATAACATGGTACTGAGCTGCCAGGTCATCATAATGGTAATCTTTTACTTTGCTTGTGCTTTTAACTTCGTGCAGCTCCCAGCCACCACGAACCCTACGCAGTATGTCTGCCTTTACAAATACGCCATTATGCTGGAATGACGCCTCGTAGATCACCTTGTTATGCTTGAGGGCCTCTTCTGTCTGCTGTAGTTGTTCTTCAATAGTAAGGCCTGCATAGGGGATTTCGATCCCTCCTGGAAACAGTTCCTGCGCTAACGCTCCCACTCGATGCCCCTGAGCCAAAATCTCCTCAGTAGGTTCATCAAACTCATTCCTCAATTCTTTTTTACGGAAATTTTCCAGCCAGAGGTACTTGGGACAGCGCACGCCGTAGAGGTAGCGGGACTTGCTGAGGCCGGGGATGGTGGTTTTTTTCATAGTAGCTCCAGTTATGCATAGGTGATGCACTACCAGTATCATTCTCAAGCGACAGCGTATGTCGCTTGTATCACGTACCCTGATCTCATCCTTGCTGATACAGATTGGAGGCACCTGATGGACAGACGGACATTTCTCACCAACATGCTGCAAGGCAGCCTTGCAGCGGCACTGTTGCCGAATAGTATTTCACCGCTTCTGATAGCACAGTATGCGTCATTGCACCATCCAGATGATAACTCAGCACAAGGCCTGCGGATTTCTGCCATAGGTATCGGCTCCTTTGGCGCATACTGCACCCGATTACTGGCCTATTCCGTTCATAATATCCACTGCCATGAAATAGCTCCTCATTCACAGTGTTATGGCTGTCCTGAACACCCGGGATTGAATCGTGCCCTCCAACAGTGTGATCTGGTATTCCTGCTTGCCGATACAACGCAACCATCGAGTAGTCACCAGCTGTCATCCTGTATCGATGCATCCGCTGCTGCAGGCGTTCAGGTTGTAATTGTTGGGCCTCATGCCATCGGCATTAAAAACCAGCCTACTACCGAATCACCCCATTGTCACTGTAGGGCAGCAACCCCCTCTATAGCCCGTGACCTAGTGGCACTGGTGGCTGATCTTGTCAATACCGACAGTTTTGTTGGTATTGACCATGCTGACGTCAAAGCAATCCTTGGCTCTGGTAGCCATGGGCTGCTCACAAGCAAGCAGGCCTCCGGTTCAGAAAGCGGGACGCTGGCATGCAAACAGGCTCTGGAGCACTTGCAGCAGTTCGGCATTAACGCCGCAACATGCCGTGGTGCCATAGCTTGCATCCATGGAAGTCCAGATATGCCTTTTGATGTCTACAACCAAGCTATCACTGCTTTGGATAGCTACTTTCCCGCTGATCTCAGCTTTGTTTTTGGCTGTCTTGTTGATGCTCAGTTGGGTGATTCTGTCAAGGTGGACATTTTGGCGATGCAATAAGCTTTAGCCTACAGCAGTAAGGAGCCTTATACGCACCCGTAGCTAGCCCTGTGGTAGCTACGGGTGCTGCAAACGACGTGACATGTCGCTTACCTGTCGTAATGTAACGGTACTTCGTGTTGGTTCCTCAGGAGGCAGATATGTCCAGACAAACACTTCTCACTACGATGCTACAGGGTAGTCATGCAACTTCACTAACTCCAGAAAGTGTAAAAACGCATTTGCTCATCCCCAATGAATTCCCGTTTCATATCACCGGCAACTATCAACCAAATATGAAGATTTTAGCTATTGGGATTGATGACTTTGGTGCATGCGCTACTCGACTGCTGGCTGACACAAACCAGAATGTTTGCTGCAGTGAACTCACTTCACACGCACAACTGCATCAGGATCATGTACTGTGCGAATTGAGCAAGGCTATTCAGCAGAGTAATCTGCTGTTCCTGCTTACTGACGGAACTCAGCCGTCATCATCTCCTATTCTGACTGCCTGCCTTGAGGCTGCTGAGACGGTTGGCATTCAGGTAATAGTAATCACCCCTAGTGCTATTTTGCACCAGCCCCCTTATCATGTTTGTACAGTACCCGATCCACTTACCGCCTGTAACCTTATCCGTATGGTGGCTGAGCTGGCCTAAATCGACGATATAAATGTCAATTACGATGATCATGTAAAGCCCGTCCTCCAATCAGGCAGGAACATGCATTTTACTTCCTATCAGGCTGCTGGCGCAGAGAGAGGTTCTGTAGTAGGACGAGGCGTCCTGGCACAGCTACAACAGCAAATACCAGAAGAACAGGACTATAGCGGTGCCTTGGCATGCATCTATTGTAATGCCGAATCGTACCATCACGACTTTGATCAGGTCATTGCAGAGCTCTTCTGCCACTTTCTCCCCAACTCAACTAACAAGTTCAACATAATCTATAACTGCGTGATTGATGAAAACCTCGTTGATGAAGTCAGGGTAGCGATTTTGGCAATCACGTAAGGAGGAAAATGCCATGGAATTTGCAGAACAAGTCCCCAAATCACCTGCTCTTAAAGTGCTGGGGATCGGTGGCGCTGGCCTAAATGCCGTCAATGCGATGCTAACTGCCGGATTAGCTGGTGTGGAATATATTGCGGTCAGCACTTCTCAGCCACGACTCAGGAAATCAGGTGCCGATGTCAAAATCAGGATAGGTACAGATACCCGCAGTTTTGGGACCGGTGGAGATCCGTCACGAGCAAAAGCTGCGGTGCTTGAAAGCCAGCAGGTAGTTCTGGATAGCTTGCAAGGTTCAGATCTGGTGTTCCTGGTTGCCGGCCTGGGGAGCGGTACTGGAACCGGTGCAACTCCTGAGATCGCCAAACTTGCTAAAGAAGCTGGTGCTCTGGTGGTTGCCGTGGTGACCAAGCCGTTTTCACGTGAAGGCAAACGGCGGGCAGAGATTGCTGAACAGGGCATACAGCAGCTGTTACCACTGGTTGATAGCCTGATAGTAATTCCCAATGACCGGCTGATTAGCATGTCTGGTAAAGGCACCTCATTACTGGATGCATTTAAACCGGCTGATGACCTGCTGCGGCAGGCTATTCAGGGCATTGTGGAGATTGTAAGTAAACATGGCCATATCAATGTGGATTTCAGTGACCTTAGAACCGTTCTAGGGGCACGTGGTATGGCGGTGATTGGCATTGGCACCTCTAATGCCCCAGACAGAGCTACTGCGGCTGCAATGATGGCGCTACACAATCCTTTGCTGGAAGGCATGGATATTCAGTGCGCCAAGGGCCTACTGCTCAATATTTCTGGTAGCAGTAGTATGACCATGGATGAGTTTGATCAGGTCTGCAAGGTTGTGACTGAGCAACTGGATAATGAGGCCATCATCATTGTGGGTATGGTGGTTGATGAAGAGTTGGCCGATCAGATCAAGGTTACCGTGATTGCCACTGGAATCAACAGTCCCCCGCCTGTCAAAGGCTCAAAAACATGGCTGACCAAGAACAAGGTGGTCTCGCTTGCACCAAGCAATAATGGCCGCAGCCTCACCAAAAGCGTGTTCTATACAGGAGTTGACCATGATTGAAACTTATTTGCGCCCAGGATTCACCTTTGAGCAGTTTGCCTGCGGGAACTGTAATCAGTTGGCCTTTTCAGTTGCCCAATTGGCAGCAACAAACAATGGAACGACTTTCAATCCCCTTATCATTTATGGTGCTAATGGACTTGGCAAAAGCCACTTGCTCCATGCTGCAGGACATCAGTTTGTTGCCAGCAACCAGACAAAGCGGGTCATCTGCGGTACCGCGGATGCTTTCATGCGGGCACACATCGACGGGCTCAGAACAAATCAAATGGATAGCTTCAGGGATGCCTTCGGCACTGCGGATCTCCTATTATTGGATGATGTGCAACGCCTTGCACACAAAGAACGAAGTCAGACTGAGCTTTTGTATCTATTCGACCGCCTTGTTAACCGACAGGTTCAGATCGTGCTGACCTTTAACCAGCCACCTTCAAAGATTGAAGGAGTGGTTGGCGCCCTTCAATCCAGGTTTTCCGGTGGGATGATTGCTGAACTTTTAATGCCAGACTATGAGACCAAACGGCTCATTCTGGACAAATTGGCTTTTCGGCATCGTATAAAACTACTGGATAATGTAGCTGATTTTCTGGCTAGCATGGATACCCCCAGCATCAGAGAGTTGGAAGGGGTGTTGATCAGGCTTGGCGCTTACAGTTCGTTACAGAATGTTGAAGTGACTTTGCCGTTGGCTCAGCAGTATCTGCATGACATTATTCACTCCGAGCCATAGAATCAGCCATAGAATCACGACTTATAAAATTGAAGCCACCTGCGGATCGGGTGTCTTCATGTAGGTCACTACAGTATTGAAGTGCTCCTTCCCGTGCTTTTGTCCTTTAGCAGTCTCACTTTCCCCCTTGTTTCAAGGTGCAAAAAAATATCATTAAAAAATTAAAATTCCTCGCTTGACAGGTCCCTTTTTGGCTATATATTTTGCCACAGAAAAGAAGCAGGCCATAACCGGCTATAAGTATTGTTATTTTAACCAGTGATCATGTAGTGGTAGTGAAAACGAAAAACTATTCATTTTCATTTTCAAAACGAAAGGAGATGGCTCAATGCCAAGAAAAAAAGCACCTGACAGCGAAAACAGGCCCGCATTAATGAAGCAGCTGATCTGCTTTATGAAGAAACCGGGGAAATCCCAACACAAGAAGATGTCATAAAGATAGCAAAAATGAGCACACGAGACATCCCGAAGTTTTATAACCAGTGGAAGGCCGACCAACTTGCAGCAGCAGCTACCTTCAGGCTCTCAAAAGATTGTCAGAATGGCCTTGATATGATCAGGTCACAAGCCGAGCAGGTCCTAAAAATGAGGTCGCCTGGCTGATTAAAGATCATGAAGCGGCCATTCTTGCTCTTCGGAACCAATACATGGCTGATATACAAAAGGATGCTGAAGCATTCGGCGAAAGAATTGCTGAGTTGGAGACAAAAATTGAATATCTTCAGGCTCAACTATTCGAATACAAAGCTGAAAATGGCAAGCTCAAAACCGAGTTAACTGAAGCGCGGGCACTAAATATCTCAAAGAATGTATTGTCAGAAATATTACAGCAGCTCAAACAACCACACGTGCAATCTGATGTTATTCCTGACATTTCAACGGAATAACCGGAAAAATCTGCAGCATAATATCAGAGCAGTCGGACCACCCCAGACCACCGCTGTTTAATAAACCCTGATTACAGGCCAGCATCCGCCGACATGGAGGTCGGTGGGAATGGCTTACCCCCAAGATCAACAGCACTTTGCTTCTGCAGCACCACCCTTCACATCCCCAGGTTTCACGCCAATCCGTTTAGCCTGCATAGAAAAAATCGGCTCCCCCCCGGTGTGGTCCCCCCAATTTTTTCCATTTGTCTGCACGTACCGCTCACGCTTTGTCATTTACCCCGGCCTGCTCAGGCTGTCGCTTTGTCGCGTCAGCCACCCAACTCTTTTGTATCCAGTTTTCATAGTGCTGCCAGCTCTTTGATTCCCTTCCCCCCCGCAGTTGGTGAGGGGTGAAGGAACTCAAGAGCAAGAGGCAGCAGAAAAGGATCTTTGAAAACTGAATACGGGACAGACGGGAGCCCAAGAGAGGGTTCAGGAATCTAAGAGCAAAAGGGGAAATCGACATGAAGACTCAAATGAAAACTATCGCAGCAGCTATCACCAAAGCAGTCCGTTCAACTGCAGGCCACAAAACAACAAAAACCATCGGGTCAGCAACCCTGACCATTCTGGTGGGTGTGATTGCTTACCAACTTATCAGCCATAACAACACCGCCCTGGGGATCTATATGGTACTCGCCCAGATCATGCTGAAGCTTGAACTGGTCAGCCATGAAGAGGACGAAGCCACCGAAACCGTGGTGCATATCACCAACCACAGCTAGACAGGAACCCAAATTTGACAACAACGGGAGGGGCGGCCCTCCCTGGAGGATAAAAACATGACTGCACAAGCAAAAAAGACAATCGACGTGGTAACAATCCAGATGGTACGGGAACGGAAACTTGCCTATAACGGCACCCGCCTGACCACCCCGCAACAGGCCGCACAGGCATTCACCGAGCTGCTTGGTAATCCTGACAGAGAGTATTTTGTAGCGATGATGCTGGATGGGAAAAACAGGATTACCACCATCCACGTTGTCAGTGAAGGGAGTCTGAACCAAAGTATTGTGCATCCTAGGGAAACGTTTAAGTCCGCCATACTTGCAAATGCGGCGGCGGTGATCCTGGCCCATAACCACCCAGCAGGAGACACCACGCCAAGCAGGGAGGATCGGGAAATTACCAGACGGTTACGAGAGGCCGGGGATATTCTGGGGATTAAAGTCTTGGACCATGTGATAGTCGATACTGATTTCGGCAATGCCTTTTCATTTGTAGAGTCAGGGCTGCTGTAAGCTGGACACATCAAAGCGAAACGGGCGGGAGAAATCCCGCCCTGCCAGTTTTAAAAAATATCAGCGGCCCGCCGAAGGCGGGCTGCCGGATGGTGTTAAAGTAACCCTTACAGACAATGACAAATCCCTCTTGCTTCTTAGATAGTAACAACGTATAGTTATCACCAGCTAACAACCTTTCAGCTTTGAAAGCCGGTTAATATGGATTCATAAGAAACAGGACTTGATACCCTGCTGGATCTGCATGGGATTACCTATCTCCTGGATAAAGGGTACTGGGTTAAGTTCGAAGCCTACAGGGTAAACGCCAGCGAACAGATACCCCATGGCATTTCATACTCATTGACCCTGCATGACCGTAACAACACGCGGGTGGTTGGTTTTGATAATGCCCATGGTTGTCCGCCACCAAAACGAAAGAAGTTTGGTGGACGACGGCTGGCATGGGACCATCAACACCATCTGGAGAAGATTATTCCGTATGAGTATGAATCAGCGGCGCAATTGCTGGAAGATTTTTGGAAAGAGGTTGAGCAGGTTATTGATGGAGGCAACAAATGAAGAAAAGTATGAATGTCGGGATTATGTCGCGGGAAGAGTTCAAAAAGCGGACGATTGCCATAGCCAAAGGCGAATATAAACCCCGCAAGGACGAACCGAAGATCTGGTTTGAATCCCTGCAGTCCTTTGCCCAGGTGTTGAGTGACGACAACCGTATGTTGCTGCATGTGATTGAAGAACAGAAGCCAAAGTCTATCAGCGAATTGGGAACACTGACTGGACGTAATAAAAGCAATCTTTCAAGAACGCTACACACCTTGGCCGGTTATGGGATTGTGGATCTGGTGAAAAAGAGTGCGCGGGAGCTGATACCCCAAGTAAAGGCCACCCACTTTAAGCTTGAGGTGGGGATTTGATAGCTGAATGTATCGGGATGGGATTGCCCCAAACTTTCCCCGCCGTTATTATTTCTTGCCGTATTGTTCCGGACTTTGTTGGACTGATGTCAGACAGAAAATCAGGCAAGTAGTTATTTAGCCTGCATTTGCAAAGCTATTTATTAAATTGCTGTTTTTATTTGAAATTTTCGAATCACGTTTCCCGCTCCAAAATATACTTAGGGGGATTAAGTAGTTAAACTTTGCGATCCCCAGACTGTACCCGGTACCGTACCCAAACGTTGCCGGTTTTTTATTTTCCTGGGTTCAATCTTGTCCATATACGTAAATAGAATTATCACGTAAACCGTTAACACTATGCCCCGCTACCGGCTACAGATTACAGGCACCATTAAAATCACCATATTGCTCCTGATTGCGCTGCTTTCTGGGTGTGCACGGCAGCGTTATGTTGTGCCTGACACGGTACCGCAGAAAATTTCAAAGCCGTATGTTGTACAGGGCAAGCGATATGAACCGTTAGCTACCGCAGATGGTTTTATACAAGAAGGCCTTGCCAGTTTCTACGGTCGGGACTTTCATGGCAGGAAGACCAGTAATGGTGAGCTGTTTGACATGCATGGGCTGACTGCGGCCCATAAAACACTGCCGTTCGGCGTTTACGTGAGGGTTGAGCATAAACGGACCGGAAAAGAGGTGGTTGTTCGGATCAATGATCGTGGCCCCTTTGTCGGTAACCGGATTCTTGATCTTTCTGAAGGTGCTGCATCAAGGATTGGTCTGCTTCAGGATGGTGTTGCAACGGTAAGGATTTCAGCGTTGGGCTACAAATTCGGTGACAGTTACCGCCAACTGGCAAACTACGACAAAGGCAGCTATACCATCCAGGTCGGTGCATTTACGGTCAAGGAGAATGCCTACCGGTACCGGGATGAACTGAAGAAGAACTATGGCGTGGCTGATGTGCAGGATTCCTGGGTCAAAAATATCCGCTATTACCGGGTGCGGGTTGGCCGTTTTGAATCATTACGACAGGCCCAGGCAGGCAAGGATGACTACGAGCAAAAGGGATTTAAAGGCTGTTTTGTGGTGGCGGTTGATTAACCGAACTGAATTTATTTCCTGAAATAGATATCAACATAATCGGTTTCCGGTCCACAGGGGCTGTCCATCTCTTTCAGGCGCCAGTATTTCCGTGAGCCGGTTATCCTGAACGTAAGATCCCCCTGACGGACACAGGCTTCTCCACGGTTAATAAAGGATACCTTTGTTACAATACTGCCGTTGAATGTAAAGCTGTTCTTGTCGATCTCCGTGACAACCCCATCCAGCAAAACAGAATCACTGCCGGTTTTAGAGCGTTGCTCGCCTTTTAAGGTGATCAAGCCATCTTTTTCAACAGCAGTGGCGGTTCCGAAATAATCCCAGCTTATCCACTGCAGCGACAGTTTATGTGTCCCCAGCAGCTTCGCTTTGGCTGCTTGATCCTTTACCACCGTGGTATTTCGTTCATCAGCAAAACAGGGCGCAACCATCAGACAAAAAATAAGAACCGTATGTACAAACCATCGCTTCATGTTCTCTCCTGTACTCAATCTGACCTTTCCCGGTCCGTTGCAGAACCGGCTTTCCCACTGAGACTAGCAGACCGTTGTCATGCTCTTTCCAGCCTTGATCTCCCTTTCACTTGCAGGGCGGATACTAAGCACAGTTCCCTCAAACACCAGAAGCATACCGGCCAGGGGATGGTTACCATCCAGCACAGCCTTGCCTTCAGCAACATCGGTAACGGTAAAAACCAGATCATTGCCGTTTTCAGTCTGCTCAAGCTGCATGCCGACTTCCACCGGTTCATTGAATGCATCGACCGGTTCAATCCGTACCAGATCAGCATCATATTCCCCAAAGGCCTCAGCCGGTTGCAGGTTGACAATGATACTTTCACCTGCTGATTTGCCCTCCAGTGCCGCCTCAATCTGAGGAAAAATATCTCCATAGCCGCCATGCAGATAGACAAGCGATTCCTGTCCTTCATCAACAGGAATGCCATCTATATCTGTGACCGTATAATCCAGAGTAACAACACTGTTTTTTGTAATTCCAGCCATCTTGATCTCCATTTTTCAGATTTTAAGCAGGCGGTACCATACGGGATTGTGCAGGACATGGCAACTGCAGGTTGTCCTGTTAGTGGCATTCAGTCCTAATGACGTGTGGTTAGTGATTAACGGGTCAACCGATTAATCAGTGCTGCATGGTCTGGGTACTGTTGTAACAGGCTGTTTCTATCACCCATCTCAAAGTCTACAAAATCAAATCCCGGTGCAACCACACAACTGACCAGACTATACTCCCCTGTCCCGCTCATTTCGGCCCCGAACCAGATTCCGGCAGGCACCATGGCCTGAAAGGCTTCTCCTGCTGCGATATCAGCCCCAAGCCTGATCGCAGAACAGGTGCCGTCCGCTGTCAGCAGGTGAATGGTCAGGCCTGCACCGCCATGAAAAAACCACAACTCGTCGGATTTGATTCTATGCAGTGCAGAGTAGTCGCCCTGCTCCAGCAGAAAATAGATGGCCGTGTAACAGGAGCGCGGGCCGCCAAAACGGTCAGGCAGGGCATTGCCGGAAATCTGCTCGTTAGAGCGGCAGGTCTCGCGATACCAGCCCCCTTCCGGGTGTTGGACAAGGCCAAGGCTGCTGATCAACGCTGCTGCAGGTCTGTTTGGATCACTCATGGCAGAACTCCATCTATCCGGCACTATTCGCCGATAATCTTTACCAGCACCCGCTTCCTGCGCTTGCCGTCAAACTCACCATAAAAAATCTGTTCCCAGGGCCCCAGGTCAAGCCTGCCTTCGGTAATTGCCACCACCACCTCACGCCCCATCACCGTCCGCTTCAGGTGGGCATCACCATTGTCCTCATAGCCGTTGTGGCGATAGCGGGAATAGGGCTTTTCCGGGGCCAGCTGCTCCAGCCAGTCCTCAAAATCCTGATGCAGGCCGGATTCATCATCATTGATAAACACGCTGGCCGTGATATGCATGGCATTGCACAGCAGTAGTCCCTCGCGGATGCCGCTCTGTTTCAGACACTCTTCTATGGTGGGGGTGATGTTGAGAAATGCCCGTCGGGTGGGTGTCTCAAACCAGAGTTCTTTACGATAGGTTTTCATATGACCTCAACAATCTGATTCGGTGCTGCAGGATACAATCAGGCCGATGCTTTTCCTGCATCGCCTCAAGTTGTTCTTTATCTATCCCTAACTGCGTACTGTTCATGGCAGCAACCTCCAGTGCATGAAGCCACTGCACAGGTGTACTGTTACCCGGTTTGTCTGCGGCTGACACAACCGGCAGAATCTGGCTGATACCGGCCTTGCGGGCTTGGTCTGCTATCCGTAGCCTGGTTGTATCCCGCAGCTCTGACCAGCGGTTCAGGTTGGTATGCAGGCGGCTGATCCAGGCCAGTGCCCTGCCCCATTCTGCTGGCAGGCAGAGCCGTTTACATAGGTTTTGCGCAGGCTTAAAGCCAGCCTCATCATGGCCGTGATGCTTGGGGTACAGGGCCGGATCACTGGACAGTTTACCGATATCATGAAAAAAGGCACAGAAACGGGTCAGGGGATCAGGACTGACTGCTGCGGCCCGCTGCAGCACCTGCAGGCAATGGGTCAGCAGATCCCCTTCAGGATGATGCTGCAGCGGTCCGGCAGGGATATCCCGCATCCTGAACAGCTCCGGCAGCCAGTTGGTTCCAATCCTGAAATGAATCATCTGCTCAAAAAAACGGCTTGGTTGTCTACCGGCCAGCCCCTTGACCATCTCGCGGCTGAACCGCTCAACCGGCAGGCAAGCCATCTGCTCAGTCCAATCCTGCTGCTGGATCAACTGCACGGTTTCAGGCACCATCTGCCAGCCATCAGCCACAAAGCGCAAACCACGGATGATCCGTAAAGGGTCATCAATAAAGCTCTGGTCTGAGCAGACCCGCAGTAACCGTTGCTGCAGATCCCGTTGACCGTTCAAGGGATCATAAAGCCTGCCATCCAAGCCTAAGGCGATGGCGTTGATGGTGAAATCGCGACCCCTTAGATCAGCATCAAGCTGGCTGATATCATCAAGCCGGATCAGCTCCAGCTTACCCAGCTGAGCATCATGCTGAAACCAGATCGGCCTGGTTGTCTTGCCTGCAACCAGCCGAAAGCCAAGTGACGGCAGCAGCCCCGCAGGCAAGACAGCGATCAGATCATAATCCTGGGCAGGCTGCTGCAACAGAAAATCCCGCATTGTACCGCCAACCAGAAAGATCCGGTCATGGCACTGCTGCGGGAAGAGCTGTTGCAAAGGCTGCAGCAGGCTGTTCATGCAGGACTCTCACCGATGATCTGCTGCGACTCTGCAAGCGGATCACCAGCCCCATCCAGCCAGTGGATCACAACACCGTTTTTCTCCATCCGGCGGAACCAGGTTTCCTGACGTTTGGCAAAATCATGGATAGCAGCATTCAGCTTCTGGAACAGGTCATTGCGGTTCAGCTCTCCCCGCAGGAACATCCCCCCATAGCGGTATTCCAGGCCATAGTAATCCAGCCGTTCCCACGTTACCCCGCCGTCATGCAACTTTTGAATCTCATCCAGCATACCTGCCTCAAGCCGTTGGCGCAGGCGCTGGGTGATCCTGCGACGCAGTTCTGTTCTCTCCCAGCGGATGCCCAGGACCAGCGGGCTGATGGCAGGGAACGGTTCCTGTTCTGCCTGATTATCCGGTTGGTAGCTGGCGATCTCAATGGCGCGGATCGTACGGGCTCTATCAGTCTGGTCGGTCCGGTTATGCTGGTCAGGCAGCAGTTTCACTAGCATTTCAATCAGTTCCGCATCACTTTTATCAGCCAGCTCTGCCCGCAACTGGTGATTTTCAGGCACTTCAACCATCCGGTAGCCCCGCAACGCTGCATCCAGATACAGGCCGGTACCACCGCACAGAATCGGCAGCCGACCACGGGCGGTTATCTCTTCAAAGGCCTGCAAAAACAGACGTTGAAAGATAAACACACTGCATTCCTGTCCCGGTTCAAGAACATCAATCAGGTGGTACGGAACAGCACCATATTCGTGCAGATCTTTACCGGTGCCGATATCCATCCGCCTGAACACCTGTCTCGAATCAGCTGAGATGATCTCACCGGACAGTGTCTGCGCCAGTGCAACAGCCAGGCGAGTCTTGCCGGAGGCGGTCGGCCCAAGGATAGTCAACAGGTTACAGGCGGAAGATAATTTCATAGAAGAACATTCTTACTTCTGTACATCCAGCAGCTCAACATCAAACAACAGGGTGGCGTTGGGTGGTATCACGCCGCCAGCCCCTCTGGCGCCATAGCCCAGATTGGCAGGGATAACCAGTTTCCGCTTGCCGCCAACCTTCATGCCCATCACACCCTCATCCCAGCCTTTAATAACCTGGCCAACGCCAA
Organism: Geobacteraceae bacterium; assembly: GCA_021286935.1. GTDB lineage: Bacteria > Desulfobacterota > Desulfuromonadia > Geobacterales > Pseudopelobacteraceae > Trichlorobacter. Next base: position 62,898 of record JAJTBI010000004.1, on the reverse strand, counting down.
TGATAAAGCTGAACGGCTTTTTGCGATCAACCGAGCTGTCAAACTTGGTGCCGTTCTCCAATGTACCGGTGTAGTGTACTTTCACCTGCTTGCCCCTGGTTGGAGAGGCGCCTTTACCCACCACAACATCAACATACTTAAGCCCTGAATCAGTCGTTGTCATTTTGTTCACCTTTGTTTCCGCAGCGTGTACCGGCATCGCACAGATCATTGCCAACAACACAGCACCACTCAATTTGATCAAATTACGCATTTTCTAACACCTTTCATCATGTTGTTATGGATAGAACAGTTTCTGCTTGATTGATTCAATAGGGCCGCAACTGCTCACCGGCGCCGATATGCCAGTGCAGGTGCTTGGATGACTGATAGGCCCCCAGATTGGTATAGACCCGGCAGGCGCCGAAACGGGCCATAAAATCAGCGGCAATCAGCTTGGCAGTCCGCATCAGCTCCAGCAGCAGTTCGTTGTCAGATTCTTCCAGTGTAATCAACGATTCAATGTGCCTTTTCGGGAGCAACACCACATGATGCTCCCAAAGTGGATTGGTGTGGTGAAAGGCAAAGACCTGGTCATTCTGGAGGTAAACCGGCACCTCCAGCAGACCCTTCAGAATCTTGTAGCAATAGAAGTCACACGTGGTTTCAGGCATGGTAGCTCACTTTGGTTTCTTAAAATAGAGGTAGCAATGTAGCATCTACAGGCTGCCTTGCACAACCTGTCTTGGAGATGTACAGTGTACAGCAGATGGTATCGATTGCATAAAGCAGGGAGTATACAGATGACGACACCACGCGAAACATCGCTCTATAAGACACTGCCACTTGCATCAGATCTGCAGGCACGCCGCCGCTATATGATTGTCGATGAGCCGATTGCAGGCAATTTCAGGTTTGGACTGCTGCTGGAAGACCTGGACATCATGGCTGAACAGGCCGCATTAGGCTATGCCCGCAGTATCCACCCTGACGCCAAGGTGGTAACCGCTGCCATTGACAATATCATTGTACGCCATGTGGTTGACAATGATCGTGATATCCAGATTGATGCCCGAATCAACCATGTCGGCAGGTCATCCATGGTGGTGGGGATGCGGGTTGAGCATGCTGGCGACCCGTCTACCCATATCGCTTCCTGCTACTTCACCATGGTGGCCAGAGGAGGTGAATCTGCAGAGGAAAGCAGAGTGCTGCCGCCACTGGAATATCAGGATGAGTTAGAAAAACACCGGGCAGAAAAATCGATGCAGGAGCGGGAACAGTACCGTCAGCAGCAGGCCGCTCAGCAGGAACCTCCCAGCTACGAAGAGTATGCATTGTTGCGTCAGCTGCATGAAGCCCAGGACCAGCCAGGCTTCAGCGGGATCAAGGCAGACAGTCTGGTGGTGGAGTCCTGGGAACGGATGTACCCTGAACAGGAGTATGTCCCTCACCGGATCTTTGGCGGTTACATCATCCGCAGGGCCTATGAACTGTCATCCATGTGCGCTGAACTGATCGCTCCAGGTCGCGCTCTGATCGCTGCGGTCAACCGGATCAACTTCTTCCATCCGGTCAGACTGGGGGACAAGCTGCACTATACCTGCCGGGTGGTCTACACCTGCGACAGCTTTGTCTGTGTTGAGGCAGGCATCGAACGGATCAGCCGTGATCGTAACAGCAAAGCGCTTTCAAACTCCTGCCTGTTTACCTTTGTCAACGTGGACAGTAATTTGCAGCATCAGCCGGTTCCCGCTATCTACCCCACCACCTATGCTGAAGATGCCCGCTATCTGGCAGCCTTCCGCAGCCACAGGGCGATGGTGAAACATTATGATCTGATCTGACGTCTAGTGTGCTGTCTGCCCGACCGCTGCAACACGGGAGGGCAGCTTGATGAACTGGGCCAGAATCAGGGAGACCACGCCAAGTGCCGCACCCATAATGAACGGTATCCGGTAATCCAGCATCCAGAGATAGCCCCCCAGAGCAGGCAGAAAGACCGCTGCAATATGGTTGATGGTGAAACCGACCGCTGAGGTTGGGGCGATATCTGCCGGATCAGCAATCTTCTGGAAGTAGGTACGGATCGCCACGGCAAAGTTGAACAGGATATAGTCAATGATGTACATCCCGGCCACCACCCATCTGGATGATGCGTAGGCATAGGTCAGAAAGACCATAATCACGCCAAGATACTCCACGGTACAAAGTGTTCGTTCACCAAAGGCGTTGATGGCCCGACCGATCATCGGATTAATGATCCAGTTGATCAGGTTGTTGATGATGAACAGCACCGTGATCCCCTGCACTGAAAAGTGAAAGACCTTGACCAGCAGAAACATGGAAAAGACCATGTAGATCTGGCGGCGGGCTCCGGACATGAAGGTCAGGGCATAGTAGAGCCAGTAGCGCCGCTTCAGAAACATCCGCAGTTTCTGGGGCGGCACATCAGCATGGCTGGGGTCCTGCAAGACCGCCCAAAGTCCGGCCAGGACGACCACACACCCCACAGCCAGAAACATGCCCCGGTAATCCAGCACAAAGCCCATACCCCAGATGGCTGCAGCAGAGATGATACTGGTGATGGCAGCCAGGCTGCGCAGCTTACCCATCACTAACGGAGACTGGTGAGTTGAAAAGTATTGCAGGGTCAGAGATTGGTTAACGGTTTCGTAATAGTGAAAACCAAAACTCATCAGCAGTGTGGTCAGCGCCACCCCGCTGAAAGCAGGAAAAAAACCGGTCAAGGCAACACCGATCCCCAGCAGGATGATCGACAGGGATGCCAGCCGATGTTCTCTGATCACCAGCATCACATAAATTGCCGTTAACGCCAGAAAGCCGGGAATTTCACGGATGGATTGAGTTAGACCGACCTGGAGCCCGTCAAGGTGAACCGTCTCCACGGCAAAGTTGTTGAACAACATGGTATAGCCCTGCAGCCCCGCCATGGAGGCTGCAGTCAGTACGGCCAGAAAACGGAACATTGACTTGTTTATGGTTGTGGTTAGCATTACTCAGACGACTCTTACTTTCAGTCTCTTCTGCCCCCCATCAGGCGCAGCAGCATCAGAAACAGGTTGATAAAATCAAGGTACAGGGTCAAAGCGCCCAGGATAGCCGGTTTACGACCCTCTACACCCTCAGCAGCCAGCGCCTTGATCTTCCAGGTGTCATAGGCAGTCAGACCGGTAAAGACAATCACACCAATAGCCGAGATCACCCAGGATGCGGCATCGTTCCTCATAAAAAGATTTACCAATGACGCAATCACAATGCCGATCAGGCCCATGAACAGGAAGCTGCCCCATGAGGTCAGATCCTTCTTGGTTGCATAGCCATAGATACTCATGGCGCCAAACATGGCAGCTGAAACCGCAAAGGTGGAAGCGATGGAATCAGCAGTGTAGACCAGAAAGATAACGGAGAGGGTCAGACCGTTCAGGGCTGAATAGCCGATAAACAACATGGTGGCAACAGCGGCGCTCATCCGGTTAATGGCACCGGAAAGGGTAAACACCAGGGCCAGTTCACCAAACATCAGCCCGTAGAACACCAGTCGGTTACCGACAATGGCCTTCAAAAGTTCCGGCGAAGAAACCGTAATCAGTGCCATAATCGCGGTAAGGGCCAGACCGCAGCCCATCCAGGCATAGACCTGGCGTACCAACGCGTTCTGCTTGACGATCAGTCCTGTGCTGGCCTGGGTAGTATCAAATTGCTGCATGATAATTCCTCCTCTGCAGTTGTACTTTTGGTCGTGCAGTGTAGTGCAACTGGTTGCTTCAGGCAACAGTATCTGCCAGACCGGGCTGATTTGCAATCATCTCCACTCCTGTGTTATTGCATGACTCGGGGAGAAAGACATGCGCAATAAACTTCAGCAAACCGTTAATGCCCGCTATCACGAGCTTGATCCATACAACCGGGTACGTCTGACCGTTATCCTGGCCTGGCTCCAGGAGGTTGGCGCAGAGCATGCCCTGCAACTGGGTGTAGGACTTAAGCACCTACGCAAAAGGGGATTAACCTGGGTCCTGTCCCGACTGACCATTGAACTGCTACGCCCGATTATCGGTACTGAGCCGGTAGCGGTCAGCACCTGGCCGGTGACCCGTGATGGTTTCTTTTCAATTCGTGATTTTTTGCTGATTGACCAACAGGGGCAGACCATTGGACGGGCCACCAGTTCATGGGCGGCACTAGACCTGAGAACACGACGTCCGGTAAAGATCGAGGAACATCTGCCCGACTATCCGCTACACCTGCAAAGGGCGCTGGATGACCCGTTTGCAACGCTTCCGTTGCTTGAAGGATGCCAGACCGGGCTGCAACTGCCGGTACTGCGGGCTGATCTTGATATGAACAATCATGTGAACAACACGATCTATGCTGGCTGGGCATTGGAGGCGGTGCCGGAAGAGATGATCAAACGGGCAATACCGGTCCTGATTGAAATTGGATTCAGGGCCGAGGCGTTATACGGCGACAGCATACGCAGTTGTTGTGCCCCAAGCCCTGAAAACCCTGCGATCCTGATCCACAGGATTGAATCAGCTAAAGACAACCGGGAGCTTTGCAGACTGCGCACCACCTGGAGGGATCTTGTTCCGATTCCATTTCAAGGCCCTATCTTCGTTGGCTCGTCTTCGACTCCTCAACGTACTGCGTGTACGCCTGCGTCGCCGAACTCCTCGCCGCCTTGATAGCATCCTTGATCTGGAACCGGAATTAACTCATGAGGAACGTGACAGCATCAGACAAGAAGAGGCCCGCTTTTCAGGCGGGCCTCCGGTTTTACGTCTATCTATGCACCATGTTCATGGTATGCAGGCTAAACTGATAGCCTGTTCATTTCTTCATATGTTGCCAAAACAGCCAGGCGGCGTATCTTCCATAGTGTTTCCTCCATAAAACCTACATCTGCTCCGTGGAAAAAATCACAAACTTCTTTTGCTTCTCCTTCTGATTCGTGTTTCAGGTAGCGCTACCTTGATTTCAAGATACCTTTTCCCCACAAATAAAACAGTCTGTTTTTTATTTTTTTTGCGGCGTATAGTGAGCAAGTATGCCTTCAGGCAGGTAAACCATCAACCACCGATTCTGCCCTTTCGTAACGGGGCAAACAGATACTCCAGCCCGTTTACCTTTATTTCATACACCGTCTGTAACATCCTGCCCAAGCGCCCTTCTGGAAAGCCGTTGTTGGCAAACCAGACCACATACCGTTCCGGTAGATCAATCAGCAAATGCCCCTGATACTTGCCAAAAGGCATCCGCATCTCAGCCAGGGCCATCAGCTCTTCTGGATTGGCTGTTGCCTCAAGACAGGGCTGCAGCGGATCATAGGAAACAGGACTATTCAAACCGGCTTACTCTCCCCCGCAACTGCCGGAACAGCCGCAGGAGGAACAAGCTTCTGGAGAGGCTGTTGCTGAACAGTCACTGTCCTCAGCACCACCCAGCACCCGCAGGATAATGTCACTCTTGGGATCATTATTAAACTGCTCTGCCAGCCGCTCCACAACCTCTTCCTGCGAGCCGGGCAGATCATCCCAGATCCCCAGAATCGGTGCGCCACAGAGTGAACCAATCTGGTGGGAGGCCCCCTGCTCAGCAAGGCCGGGGTTCGCAGGGAAGCGATTCACCATAACTCCCTTGACCTCAATATCCATCTGACCGGCAGCAAAACAGGTCAAGACGCTGTGATTGATGGTCCCCAGATTGGGGCGGGCCACCACCAGCAGCGGCAGATCAAGCTGCTTGACCAGATCAGCAATCAGCAGACCGCCATTCAGCGGCACCATCAGCCCCCCTGCCCCTTCCACAATCACAAATTCATACTGTGCTGCCAGACGACGGTAGCTTGCAGCAATGTGACTGAAATCAATCTTCACCCCGTCCAGTTGTGCCGCCTCAACCGGTGAAATCGGCTGGCGCAGACAGTAGGGGGCAACATCATCGGTATAGTCAACACCGGCTGCCCAGGCCAAAAGCTCGGCATCCTCCGAGATCAGCTCACCATTGCGCTCTGCACAGCCGCTGGTAACCGGCTTCATAACCCCGACATGTACGCCACGCAGTTTAAGGATGCGGGCCAGGGTTGCAGCCACTATGGTTTTGCCGACACCTGTATCGGTGCCGGTGATAAACAGTCCATTACTCATCGCAGCATCTCCTTTGCAATCACCAGCCCCAGATCTTCAATCATCTGCAGATCGTCCGCTGGCTGGCGTCCTTCCTTGGTTAAATAGTTTCCGGTCATGATCCCGCTGGCCCCGGCCAGAAAGACCCAGGACTGCAGTTCCCGCAGATTACGCTGCCGCCCGCCGCAGACCGTGATATGCACATCCGGCAGGATCAGACGAAACAGGGCTATGGTATGCAGACAATCAAGCGGGGTCAGCTGGTGCATAACTGCCAGCGGTGTTCCTGGCACCGGATCAAGAAAATTGATCGGTACTGAATCAACCTGCAGCTCCCGCAGGGTCAGCGCCAGCTCAATCCGCTGGGCCATGGTTTCCCCAAGGCCAAACAGACCACCACAACAGACCCGCAGACCGACCTGTTTGGCCAGTCGAACGGTAGCAACATCATCTTCATAGTCATGGGTGCTGCAGATCTGAGGGAAGAAGCTACGGGCCGTTTCCAGATTATGGTGATAGGTCACCAGACCAGCCGCCTTGAGTTGCTCTGCTGCTGCACGGGTCAAGGTACCCAGCGAGGCGCCGGGGGCAATCCGGCCTTCAGCACGAATGGCCTTGATGGCAGTACAGACCTGTGCCAGTTCCTCGCCTTCTCTAATACCGCTGCCGCTGGTTACGATACCGTAGCAGGCAGCACCATGCCCAGCCACCGACCGGGCCCCTGCCAACAGGGTATCCTGATCAAGCAATGGATAGCAGGCAACCCCGGTGGCATGATGGGAAGACTGGGCGCAGAAGGCGCAATCTTCAGGACAGAGTCCTGATTTTGCGTTAATGATGCCGCACAGTGAGACCTGATTGCCGAAATGCCGTTCCCGCACGCGGGTGGCAGCGGCAAAAAGCGCGGGGAAAGACGTCTGCGGAAACTCGGCAAGAGCCAAGGCCTGTTCACTACTGATGCCAGCACCGTCAATACCGTTATCCAGCATTTTTTCTAACGTACTATCGTTAATAATCATGGCAGGTTGGGTAGCATGGAGCAGGCTGGATTGTCAACCCGATCAATCAGATAAGGTTAACAAACCGGTCTGTTCAACAGCTGCAAATAGTTAAATTTGTATAATAATACTGTTGAAAGATTGACGTTATAAATTCTTGGACTATACTTTAGCCGTATCCAGCTACAGGTGTTACAAACCATTATTCCGCCGCTTCAACGGCACACCACAGGAGGAAGATATGAAAAGGCTGTTCGCACTGGTTGTGATGTTCACTCTGACTACCTTGGCAACTTCTGCATTTGCAGGCGAATTGAAGATGATCGGCACTGTCAGCGCAATCAGAATGGTTGGCGGCGGTGCAGAAATGACCGTAAAAGACCGCAAGACCGATGCACCGGTTGTGCTGCAGGTTCGCGATCACTCCAACATGGAAAAAATCAAGGACCGCAAGGTAAGAGTTGGTGATGAACTGCGTCTGCGTTTTGATGGCGACAGCAAGGTTGTCCGGACAATCCAGAAAACTGCCGGCTGCTAACAGCTCTCACTGCACTACAAAAACATTTAAAGGCCTGCTTCTGCAGGCCTTTTTTATTGAAAATCAACCAGTGATGGAAATCACTTCATCATAGGTGGTGGTGCCTTCAAGCATCTTTCTGATGGCGAGCTGTCGCAGTGACATAAAGCCGTCTTGCTCAGCAGCACGGACAAGCTCAGCAACATCGGTCTTGTCACTTACCATCACCCGGGTTCGCTCATTCATCTCAAGCACTTCAAAGATGCCGGTACGACCTTTGTAACCGGTACCACGACACTCCTTGCACCCTTCCCCCTCATAGACGGTCAGATTTTCATCGGACAGCTGCAGATAGGTGCGCTCTTCCACAGACAGCTGGCGCGGAACCTTGCAGTGCTGACAGACCTTGCGCAACAGGCGTTGCGCAATAATGCCAACCACCGTTGCCGTAACCAGGTACGAAGGCACTCCCAAATCAAGCAGGCGGGGAATGGAGGAAGGTGAGTCGTTGGTATGCAGCGTTGAGAGAACCAGGTGACCGGTCAGAGCGGCCTGCACTGCATTTTCAGCTGTTTCTGCGTCACGAATTTCCCCCACCATAACAATGTCAGGGTCCTGGCGCAGAACCGTGCGCAGAATGTTACCAAAGGTGACACCAATACTCTGCTGCACTGCAATCTGGTTAAACTCCTCCATTACCATTTCGATCGGGTCTTCAATGGTAACGATGTTGACTTCCGGCGACGAAAGGGTCCGCAGGGTCGAATAAAGCGTTGTGGTCTTTCCTGATCCGGTTGGGCCGGTAACCAGAATAATCCCGTTGGGACGATGGATAAAGTTATTGAACAGCGCGTATTCCCGTGCATAAAAACCAATTGAATTCAGATCCTGCAGCAGGATATCCGGGTCAAAGATCCGGATAACCACCTTTTCACCAAAGGCGGTGGGAACCGTTGAGACCCGCAGTTCCACCTCTTTATTGTTATGACTGGTCTTGATCCGGCCGTCCTGGGGGCGACGTTTCTCAGCCAGGTCCATCCGGGAAAGTATCTTGATTCTGGAGACAATCGGCGCATGCAACGGCTTGGGCAACAGATGGATGTTGTGCAACAAACCATCCAGCCGGAAGCGGATCAGGCACTTCTCACGCTTGGGCTCAATATGGATATCACTGGCACGTTGGTCAAAGGCATATGACAGAAGGAAATCAACCGCTGAAACAACATGACGGTCATTTCCCTCCAGCTCATGCTCACCTTTCATCTTGAAAAGCTGTTCAAGGTTTCCAAGATCGATAACAGCAGAGGATTCCGACTCTGCAGCCAGTACAGAAGCCCTGAAACCGTAAAACTCACGCAAAATCTTCTGGATATCAGTACAAGAACTGAGCACACGGGTGACCTTCAGACGATGGGCAGTGGCAAACTCACTCAGTATCTGGTCATTAAACGGATCCACCACAGCAATTGCCAGAGCACCTTCACGCACCGCCACCGGCACAATCAGGTGCTTCAAGGCAAACGGGCGAGGGATGTAGGAAGTGACAACATCCAGGTCAAGCTTGAGTGGATCAATTTTCAGGTAGGGAATTTTAAGAAACGAAGCGAGCGCTTCGGTGATGGTATCTTCAGAGAGGATACGACCGTTACCACCGGGAGTCTCAAGGTTAAATGAGGCCAGGAGCTGAGCCGGAGAAGGGACCTCACCTCCACGGTGCAGGCGGCGACCGCCAGCTTGTGGCCCTGCTGTCAAGCGGGCTTCCTGGGCTTTGGCCTTGGCGAGTACCATGGCCCGCTGCTCTGCAGTTATCAGGTTTTGCTCCAGAAGTATTGCTAACAAATACTCCAGCGTTAATACAGACTGTCGTGTCATACCACCCACTTGAAATATTTTCTTAGTTTATGATTTTATTCTTCTTTAATCCTTCTTCACGTTGCTGCTCGATTCGCTTACTAACCGCCTCCAACACCTCTGCCTCACTATACTTCGGCTTGCTTGCAAGTTTTGGCAACTCTGATTCTGCCCCCGCCATGGCTGCTGCCATAGCTTCCTGTTTTGCCATGGCCTCAAGCACCTGCTTTTTCTGTTCTTCGTAGAAAATACTATCCTTGGCAAGTTCCATTGCGCTCTTAATTACCCCCCGCAGGGTAAACACCAGCAGCAACAACGGCACAATATCCTCCAGCCAGTAATCCAGGCTACGCTCATGCACCATGGTACCGGCCAGCAGACCCGCACAGGCCATCAGGGCGCCAAAAAGATTCCCCAAAAAGCGAAACTCAGCGCCTTCGGTATATCCTTCACCACTCTTTTCTGGCACAGCTTCTTGCCTCCCAAGTAACTTCCATTGCTGGAATCTGTGCCAGAACGATAACGTCTGTTACACAGGATATACATCTGCAGACTGAAGGCAGGGATATCGTTTCTCTTTTCGGCAGAACCGTCAATAAACTTGTGCGAATCTAAGAATTCTTTACATTTTTTTTGTAATCAGCAGCAGCTTTCAAAGCCAACACAGTAAAAGACAGCCACCACACTTTTCAGAGCATTCCCACCACTGCACCGGTCATCAGCGATGCCAGCACCCCGGCAACCAACGCTTTTACCCCCAGCGCAACAATTTCATCCCGTCGCTCCGGGCAGAGACTGCCAAGACCGGCAATCAGGATTCCCAGACTACCCAGGTTGGCAAAACTGCACATGGCATAGGTCATGATGATTCTGGTCTTGGGGCTGAGTGCAGCCTCTGGCAGGGATGAAAACTTGATATAGGCCAGAAATTCGTTCAGGACGATCTTGATCCCCATCAATGACCCGGCAGTACCGGCCTCTGACCATGGCACACCGATCAGCCAGACCACCGGTGCCAGCAGTATCCCCAGCATCCTTTCCAGGGTTATCGGGCCACCCATAACATCAGGCATCTGCACTAGCCCGATATTGACCAGCTTCACCAACGCGACAAAGACAATCAGGACTGCGACGATGTTGACCAGCAGCTTGAGACCGTCCCAGGTCCCCTTGGTCAGTGCATCCATGGCGCTGGTTGCCTCATAGGAAGAAAGTTCTCCCCCCAACGTCTGCTCCTGGGTCTCGGGCACCATGATGGAGGCGACCACCAGTGCAGCAGGGGCATGGATGATAGAGGCGGTCAGGATATGTCCCAGGGCATCAGGAATAACCTTTTGCAGCACCGTTGCATACAGCACCAGCATGGTACCGGCAATACAGGATAATCCGGTGGCCATCATGGCAAACAGCTCGCTGCGGGTCATACGGGCAAGGTAGGGGCGGATCAGCAACGGCGATTCGATCATCCCCAGGAAGATACAACCGGAGGCAACCACCCCCAGTGCACCGCCGATCCCCATGGTCTTACGTAGCACCCAGGAAAACCCTTGGACCACCTTTGGGAGTATACGCCAGTAATACAGAACCGCGGTCAGGGCACCGATCACCAGCACCATTGGCAATGCTTGAAAGGCCAGCGAAAAAGAACCACCCGGCGCTGTTTCAACAAACGGCAACGGACCGCCCCCCAGATAGCCAAACACGAACGAGGTTCCGGCCTTTGTGGCCTCTTCAAAGGCTGCAACAACCGTATTCAACCCCAGAAACAGCTGTCTGAACGGGGCTGCCTTCAACATCAATAGGGCAATCAGCAGTTGCAGGGCCAGACCTGCCAGAATCAGACGCCAGTGCAGCACCCGCCGGTTCTCACTTAAAAGCCAGGCAACGACCAGCAAAACAGCAATGCCAAAAATTCCATGCAGCACGGGTCACGTTACTCCTTTATATCAGTTAGCGGGCAGCATACTGATCCGCTGTTCAGCCGTATTGCGGATAGTGCCTAACTTTTGCAGATAATCCTGCATGGAATCACTGTCAATGATACCGGTATCACTTTTAAAACCAGTGGCTGACTTGATCACGCCAAACCCATCGCCACCTTCTGCCACAAAAGAGTTAACCACAACCCGGTACCGTTGTGTTGGCACTATGGGGGTAAAGCCTCCTGAATCTGAGCGGATCTGCAGGTGCTCAATCCGGGAACCATACGGTGCTGAAGTCTGCACTGAAAACCGGATACCGCTAACAAACGGCATATTCATCGTATCGCTGCCAAACTTTACCAACATAAACGCCACGGTGTCCTCAAGCGACTTCAGCAGCTCTGCGCCGGTCAGATCCACCAGCACCAGGGAATTGTTAAACGGCATAACCTCCAGTAGATCACCGGCAGAGATCTTGCCACGCAGCAGATCTCTGCGGATACCGCCGTAGTTCAGGATAGCCACCTGCGCCCTGGGCACTGCTGCCAGCATGGAATCCGCAGCAAGCGGTCCAGGCCCCCGGTTCAGGCCGCGCACCAGATCTTCTGCTGCTGTTGCAATGGCAACCGTGCGATAAGCAGCCACCTTCTGTGCATAGGGAGCGAGAGCGGCCACCATCTGTGGATCTTCCGCAACAATACGTGCGATGCCGGTATGCTCAAGGGTCGCCGTAATCGCCTGATAGGCCGGTGTTCCAGGCTGTACGGCCTGATCATTACGAACAAAGCTACTACCGACCGGAATCACGGCACTATGGCTGTACTGCTCAATCTCACCATCCGGGGTAAAGCGTGCCTGTAACCTGCCTAGAAAATGTCCCCACTGCCAGGCCTGCAGCACCAGCACCCGCTTGCCGTCAGCCCCTTTCAGCTCTGTGGGATAGACGGTTTCAGGCAGCAGGCCGATCTTTGACAGAAGCGACGTATCTCCCATCAGGGTGTGGCTGTGTCCGCCAACCACAATATCAACACCGGCTACTTTTTCTGCAAGCTCCCTGTCCTGCTGATACCCAAGGTGCGATAACACAATAATTTTGTTGATCCCCTGCGCCTCCAGCGCTGTGACCTGTTTACGAACAGACTCCACCGCATTATTGAAAACAATACTGCCCACCTGCATAGTGGTCTGGGGGGTGGTTTCCGTGGTAACCCCGATAATGGCTATCTTTTCGCCATGAATCTCCTTGATCAGATACGGCTTGACCAGCCCTGCCAGGGCAGGCTCTGCAGAGAAATCAATATTGGCAGACAGCCAGGGAAATCTGCTGCGCTTGATCCAGGCCGGGATAGCGGCCGGACCACGATCAAACTCGTGATTGCCAAAGGTCATGGCATCCAGACCGAGCAGGTTAAGAAAATCAAACTCGGGCAGACCATTAAACAGGGTAAAATAGAGCGTTCCCTGTACCACATCGCCGCCATGCAGAAACAACAGCTCCCGGTCCTCGGTCCGCATCTGGTCAATGACTGTCTTCAGGCGGGCAAAACCACCCAGTTGCGCCGTGACGGTCTCCCCCTGCATAGTCAGAGTAACCGCCACCGGCTCCAGGTGTGAGTGGGTATCATTCATATGAACCAGTGTAAACTGATAACGTCCTGACTGGCTGCTGCAGGCAGCCAGCAGCAGCCACAGGAGCAGCAGTAACAGCCTCAGACTACGGCCAGGGTGGCAGGGACTCGGCATGGGACGTTACTCCTGTTTTCTGACCACGTTAGCCTGGTCTTTGATGCCGGTGTAAAACACCACCAGCTTGGCCGTTTCTTTCCCCTTATTGATGCCGTTATGCAGGGTACCCACCACCTCAATAATCGCATCTCCTGCCTTATAGGTAGCATGCTTGCCACTTTCCAGCGTTACTTCAAGCTCACCAGCCAGCATATAGGCGTAAACCGGCACATCATGTTTATGCCAGCCGGTTTCAGCCTTGGGAGCGATCTCCACCAGCATTGCCGTCACTTCGGGGTTATTAGTCGTCGGATAAGCGATCTTCTTGCCATCGGCAGTCACGCTGGTCTTAACCAGAAGCTGCGATGTAACGCCGCTTTTGTACCCTGCCGGAGCCGGACCACCCTCAAACAACAATGTTTCGCCAACAAAATAGCGGCCGATCCCTTTATGTTCCCAAAAGGTGCGCTTCCCATCACTATAACGGGCACCAGAACCGGACAGGGCTGCTGGTAGCATCACCCGGCTTCCATCGGCCAGCACCACGGTCACCGTATTGCGATCAAGGTCAAAACAGGCGTTCAGTTGTTTTCCACTGTCTGAGCGGTACGTGGCGCCAACAGCACGGGGACCGTTACATCCGGTTGATTCTGCATGGACATTCAGTAACGGCAACAGCACCAGAATTACAGCAAGTATCAATCTCTGCATATAGTTGTCCCTTTCTGCTTCATACTCCGATATCTTCGTTCCAAAGCTCCGGTTTTTCAGCAATAAACTGCTCCATCAAGCTGATGCACTGTTCATCCTGCAGAACCTCCACCTGCACCCCGCGAGATCGCAGCAGCTCCTCTTCTCCCATGAAAGTACGGTTTTCACCGATCACCACCTTGGGAATGCCGTACAGCAGGATAGCACCGCTGCACATCGGGCAAGGTGACAGGGTGGTGTACAGCACTGATTCCCGATAGACCGATGCCGGTTGACGACCGCCATTCTCCAGGGCGTCCATTTCACCATGCAGAATGGCGCTGTCCTGCTGCACCCGCCGGTTATGGCCACGCCCGATGATCCTGCCCTGATGAACAATCACCGCGCCAATCGGGATACCACCTTCCGCCAGCCCCTGGCGCGCTTCTTCAATAGCAGCCTGCATGAAACTATCCACGATTTCCTCCTGCTGCATTTGTATTACGACTCCACTACCATCTGCCGGTCAAACATCTGCACCGCATTTCTGCCCTGTTGCTTGGCATGGTACATAGCCAGATCAGCATGCTGAAACAGCGTCTTTTCATCCTGGCCATGCACAGGATACAGGGCAATACCGATACAGGCCGAGATCTGTAACTCGTGGTCCTCAATGGTAAAAGGCACCTCCAAGGCAAGCCTCAGCTTCTCAGCAACCAACAGTGCATCAGACGGCCCATCAACCTTGGGCAGCAGCACCACAAACTCGTCACCGCCAACTCTTCCCAGGGTGTCAGAGAAACGCACCGTATCTTTCATCCGCTTGCCAACCTGATTCAGCAGAAGATCTCCCACGGCATGACCATAGGTATCATTCACCGGCTTAAAGCGATCCAGATCAACAAACATAAGGGCGAGACAACTATCTTCACGTTGGGCCAAGGCCAATGCCTGCAGCAGGAGTTCCGAAAAGAGGGTCCGGTTTGGCAAATCAGTCAAGGCATCATACTGGGCCAGATGGGTCACCTGTTCTTCCACCTTTTTACGAGCGGTGATATCCAGCTTCACGGCAACATACTGCAACACCGTACCGGCACTGTCAAACACCGGTGCAATATGTGCTTCCTCCCAGAATAGTTCCCCATTCTTGCGTTTATTGATAAATTCGCCGACCCAGGTTTTACCCTCCTGAAGCGTGTTCCACAACGACACGTACACTGCCTGCTCCGTCAAACCTGACTTGAGAAGTCTGGGGGGTCCGCCAATAACTTCATCAGCTTCATAGCCGGTAACGGCACTGAAGCAGGGATTGACATACTGTATGGTGCCGAGCGGGTCCGTGATCACAACTGATACCGGCCCCTGCTCAACCGCGACAGACAAAGAGCGCAGCCTGGCCTCTGTCTGTTTGCGTTCAGTAATATCCCGGTTGATAAAAAACAACTCCCGCGGCTTGCCATCATGATCCCGCAGAATCTCGGCATTGGCTTCAATAAAGAAGCGGCTGCCGTCTTTGCGAATCATTAAATAGTCCGTAGCGCCGGTGTAGGTGCCATCCAGCATCATGCCGATCCGGAACGTCGCTTTTTCGTGATATTCGGGATCAATAAATTCAAAGATATTACGTCCAATTACCTCGCCAGGCGAACTGTAGCCATACATGGCAAACATCTTGTCCGACACCTGCCTGACAACACCATCCATAGAGGTGATGGAAATACCGTCCGGCGATGTCTTGATGATGGTTCGCCACAGTTCCTCACTTTCGGACAAGGCGGCCGTGGTCTGTTCATTCTGTTTCATGATCTGGGCCAGACGCCGGTTGACCCGATAGATATAGATCGCAATGCAACTCGCCACAAAGACTGCTGCCAACGCCACCCCCAGGTAGCGATAGAGTCGCTTAAGATTTCCTTCCGGCGGTTCATAGAGAAAACCATCCAGCGGGAAATTGTCAGGAAGTAGTCCTATGCTGGAATAGGTATCGGCAATATGGCGCCAGCGACCGGAGTTCATGTAACCGATCTCGATCAGGTTAGGCTGTAACAGGGGAATCATCTGATCAGACTCGTGATGCAGGTACTCCCGGGTATGACGCTTGGAGTACTTAGTGAGGATCAGATCGATTACATTGTCACGGTGTTCCTTGGCATACTGCCAGCCCCGCATGGTTGCGGCCCTGAAAGCCTTTACCCGCTCTGGATGGTTTTTCAGCTCAAGCGCCGACGTAAACAGATTATCACCGTAAAAGTCGATTCCCACCGAGCGGGGGCTAAAGGTCTGGTACGGATACTTTGCCTGTTTGAAATAATAGGGTTCGTCGGAGACATATCCGGAGATCGCCTCTGCCTGTCCCTGCATCAGGCCGGCAGCATCAAAGCTGTGTGGAACCAGTTGCAGCTGATCCAGAGAGACCCCTTCCTTTTTCAGGAAGGCAACCAACTCGTCTGTCTGCGGTTCAAGCATCAGCCGTTTTCCGATCAGATCCTTAACCTGCCGAATATGGGGTGCTGCATATATCTCATAGGGGGATTGCTGAAAAATCACTGCCAGGACAACCACCGGCTTACCTGCTGAACGGGCCAGCAACAGCCCGCTGGTCCCCACACCATACTGCGCCCTGCCTTCCAATACCGACTGTATCGGATTGGTTTGCGGTGTCGCTTCCAGTATGGCGACATCCAGACCCGCCTCACGGTAATACCCCTGCTCTTTTGCCGCATAATAGCCGGCAAACTGAAAGGCGTGGGTCCACTTCAACTGCAGCGTCACTTTCTCCAGCGCCTCCGCAGATTGCAACGGCATGAGCATACAAACAGCCAAAAGAATATAAATCAGTATATGAATCCGGTTATGCTCAAAAGGCATCGGCCTCTCCCCTACAAAAATCAACAACAGCCTGCACAAACGCCTCTGGCTGTTCGCTGTGGACCGAGTGGGCCGCACCTTTGACAACCTCCAGAACCGCATGAGGCAACTGTTGTGCCAGATACTCCGAATCTCCCGGCAGCATCAGCAGATCCTGCTCACCAGCCAAAACACAGGTGGGTACCATCACCTGCCCCAGCCAATCGCTTGCATCAAACCCTGCAATGGCCTGCACCTGCTGCCTGAAGGCCTGGGACGACTGAGGCCAAGGATAGCTGAGCAGATAGTCCAGTGAGGCATCCAATAAAGACTGATTCTTAAAAAAAGATTCCGTAAGTATCCAGTACAGAACCGTGCGGAACCAGGCAACGCGGTTAGATCCCGTCTCGTACCAATCAGCCCAGTCCTGAAACAACAGGTTATTGCGGACCCTGTTTTTGGCTGCAGTGGCAACCAGCACCAGACGGTCAACCAGATCGGGGTGCTGCCGGGACAATTCCATCGCAACCATCCCCCCCATGGAATGCCCTGCAACAGCAACCCGTTGATACCCCAGGTGACGGATCAGGGCCGCGCAGTCATCAGCCATCAGACTGATGCTGATATCGCACTCCTGGGTTGAACGCCCTACCCCACGGTTATCCAGCAGGATTACGGTAAACTGCTTAGCAAGCCCCTCAACCACCGGTAGCCAGCTCTGTGAATCAGAAGCCAGACCAGCGATCAGTAACAGCGGAGGACCGCTACCATGCTGCTCATAGTACAGCTGGATCTCCCTATGATTCAAAAAAGGCATATGGATTCCTCCTGAAAAGAGACAACATTTGTGGGGTTACTTCAGCACGCGACTGGCAAGAATCTTCTGCACCTCATAGACGTTGAGTTCACTGGTGAACCGTTTTTCAAGGGGAACAGTGTCATTACCGATCCACAGTTTCAGCTCTGCATTCAGGTCAAAACTGCCGCCGGTCTGCACACTGAATTTCACGACCGAGCCGTAGGGAACAGAGAGATATTCCAGCTGCCTGCCGGAAATCCCCTGCACCTCGATAACAATCAAGCGTTTATTGGTAAACAGGAGAGTGTCGCGGGCAACAACAAACCCAGCCTCAATGATCTCGCCATCAATAAGCAGCTGACCATAATCAGTATGAAATTTTCTGGCTTCTGCTGTTGCACTATTTTTTGAATCACTAGAAAAAAGTCCCATGAAAAGCTCCATTACAATAGTTTTAAACTTAACTGTTTGGCATCCGTCAAAGCTTTAACTCACCCCCCTCTTTAGAGTACAGCTTGTCACAGCATACCAGACATAATAAAAGCGGCAAGCTTGCCAAACCACCTATCCGCGTTATACTGAGTTACCATTCGTCACTGGAGTTGGTTATCAGATCGTTTGCACTGGTTCCAACGTCTAATCAAACCCGGCATAGCCGGTTAATCCTAAACAGGGGGTAACGTATGAAACGTCGGATGATGGTCATGTCTCTTGTTGCAGCAGTCGTGACGGTTTTGGGGGCTGGTAGCGCATTGTGCAAAACCCAGTACAGCGTTTACTGCGCAAACGGCAAAATTGAGGTTGATTCACGCACGCTGGATCAGATGAAGTCCGCACGCGGCTCAGGTACCTGCCTGCTGAAGGCATTTGATTACAAGATGGATGCTGACAAACATGCAAAATCACTTGGCGGAGTTGGAGCCTCCTGCAAATGTAAATAGTGTAACAACAATTTCCTGCACAACTCTCTGCGACTCCTCTCAACCCAATCGATTTCAACGCTGGGCGAGAGGAGTCGTTTCATTTTCAATGCCAGAAACCGAGACAGGTTGTGCAACAAGGAGTCTAAACGTTTGTCCCCCGCCAGGTAATGGCAACCATGGTAACATCATCTGACTGTGGTGCGCCGGCAGCATGGGCGGCAACATCAGCCCGAATAGTATGCACAAGCGCTACAAGATCTTCTCTGGGCGCATTCTGCAAGACATCAAGCAAACGCGGCTCACCGTACAGTTCATCCGCATGGTTGCTCGCCTCAGTCACACCATCAGTATAGAGAAACAGCGTATCTCCCGGCTGCATGACAAGCCGTTCAGTGGTATAGACACTATCTTCCATCGGCCCCAGCACAAACCCCGCTTTAGGCGCAAGATAGCGCACCCCTGCCGCATCCATGATCAACGGCGGGTTATGCCCGGCATTGGCAAAACAGATCTCTCCTGTTTCGGTATGCAGGATAGCGCAGAACACCGTGGCAAACATGCAGCTGTCATTGTCTTCAGCAAGGATCGTATTGACGCAGGAAAGTATCCGGCTGGGTTCGCCAAGCCGCTGCCCTTCTGACTTAAGCAGGGTCTTTGCAACCATCATGTAGAGTGCTGCAGGCACCCCCTTACCGGAAACATCGGCAATCAGGAAGCAGAGATGTGTGGGATCAACAAAGAAGAAATCATAGAAATCGCCTCCCACTTCTTTGGCAGGATCCATTGAGGCAAAGATGTCGAATTCAGGTCGATCCGGGAAGGCGGGAAACAGCCGGGGCAGCAGACTGGCCTGGATATCAGTGGCCACCTTGAGCTCACTCTGGATCCGCTCCTTGGCTGCCGTGGTTTCCGTCAGGTTCTTGATATACTCCTTGAGCGACTGCTGCATAACCTGAAAATCATGGGTCAGCAGCCCAACCTCATCCTGCGAACGTACCGCAGGAAGCTCCACATCAAAGTTTCCCGCAGCTATCTCATCAGTGGCAGCAGCCAGCGAACGAAGCGGTTTGGTAATAGAGCGTGCAATGGAGATCACTGCCGCTGTTAACAACAGGATACCAATCAGCCCCATCACCGCCATGGTCATGCTCAGACGGGTAACATTCTCAAGCAGCTCCTTTTCAGGAAAAACCACGGCAAGGGTCCAGCCGGTTGAGCGGATCGGGGCGTAATACATCCAGCTTCTGACCCCCACCATACTCTTGTACAAGATGAAACCGGACTCACCCTTAATCATCTTTTTGCCCAACTCCCGCATGGCTGGATCATGACGCTCTTCCGCAATACTGAAGAAGGTCTCGTTCATGACCGCATCTTTGAGCGGATGGGCAAGCACCATCCCGTTGCGTGACAGTAGGGCAGCGTAGCCGGTCTTAAGTATTTTGACTGATGAGACCAGTCGGGTCAGAGATTCCAGCGAGATGTCCGCTGTCACAATTCCCTTGAGCTGCTTCCTGCCGTTATCGGTGCCATAAAACGGTACCGAACAGGTTGACATCAGGATATTGCCTGCCCCTTCATCAAAATACGGTTCACTCCACTCCATCCTGCCCAGTTCCCGTGGTATCTGATACCAATCCCAGTACAGGTAAGGCAGTTGCTGGTATGCTGTTTCCAGGCGACTGAAGGCGATCCCGCCCTTGTGGCGGTAATAATAAGGGGCATACAGACGGGTTGCGGCGTTGAAGGCAAACGGCTCAAAGGCCACGGTTGAACCGTAGAGTTCTGGGTTCTGTTCCAACGTGGTCTTGATCAGACTGTGCAGTTCCTGCGCTGTATGACGGCTGGTTTCCAGCTCACGGGCCATCCCTTGCACCACCTTGGTAACCGCTACAAGCTCAGTCTCCACCCGATGCACCAGCGAACCGGCAAGATTACGTGCATTGGACTCAAGCTCCTGCTCAAGGATGACACGGGAATGATGATAGTTATAGCCCAGGATCACGGCAAAGATCAGCGCACTGCAGAGGGTAATCACCAGCACCAGTCTGGTGGCTATACTAGTGCGTGCCAGCATCCGACCTCCCGGTAAAACGGCTGTAGTCAGGATACGCCTTAAGTAGCCCATAGCTACGCATCGCCTGACCAACAGCCTCATACTCCTGCTGATTAAGCAGCCCTTGCTCACCTTTGGCGGTTGTTGGCATGATCAGATCACGCATCCGGTCAAGCATCCATTTCTGGTGGGCCCGGTTGGCTGGCAGTTGCGCCGCACGCATCTGCTTGATGACAATCTCCAACGCCTGATCAGGATGGTCAAAGGCATAGCGCCACCCCTCCAGCGAGGCGGCAACAAAGGCCTTTGCCAGGGCCGGATCTTTTTTAAGGGTCTTTTCCAGGGTGTAAATCCCGTCTTCTGGAAACTGTATCCCCTGTTCATGGAGGGAGATAACAGACAGCTCATCCGCATCAACCCCGGAAGAAAGAATCGTATGGTACTCATTGTACCACATGGCTGATGTCACCTCGATCCCGCCCCGCAGAAACAGGTTCACGGTGTAGGACTGGGGCAGTTCGCGGACCTTGATCCCCTGCCTGGCAAACATGATCCGCGGCGGCAGCGACAAATCCCCTGCCCACAACCCGACTTTCCTGCTGTTCAGGTCTGCCACGGACCTGATTCCGCTATTTTTTTTGGATATCAGCAGCAGCGAAGAACGCTGGACCAGCTGAGCCAGATTAACCAACTGAGTTCCATCAGCGCGCTGTCGCAGGGCGGTTGTCAGCCAGAGTATGGCAAAATCGGCACCACCGTTTTTTAGCGTCTGTTCAGGTGAGTAGCCCGGCCCTGCCGGGAGTATCTTCAAATCAATACCATGACGGACATAGATCCCCTTTTCAAGGGCGACATAATACCCGGCGAATTGCGCCTGGGGGCTCCAGAGCGGCATCAGGGTGGCTTTTTTCAGTGGAGAAGCAGCAACCGCGCTACTGCAAAGAACTAAAAGCAGCAACATTGTGTTCTGCAACAACTTCAGCTCTTTTGAACAGCATACGCGCCCTAGTAATCGCATCATACAGCGCTCCGGTCTGGCCTGATGACCTTTTCACGTGCCAACAACGAACTGACAGCAGCCACAGCAAACAGCGCGGCACCAACTGTATAGACCGTACTGAAAGCAGACAGCAGTTGCGTACGCGCAACCGACTTAAGTGTATCCGCCTGCAGCTTGCCTGACTGCTGCAGCGCTGCCAGAGCAAAGATGGTCTGGAACAGACAGACCCCCACCGTCATCCCGACCCTGCCCACCATCCGAAAACTGCCGGACACCGCCCCCTGTTTGCCCGGCGGCGCCATGCCCATTACCACGTTATTGTTGGAAGGGATAAAGGTGGCCATCACCAGTGCCAGCCCTACAAAATAGCCGTAGACCGGCAGCATGGTGCCATCTTCCAAAAGGCGGCTGAAACCAAAGGAAACCAGCACACCCAGCAACAACGCGGTGGTGCAGAGCATACGCGGATTAATCCGTTTGGAAAGTTGCCCGGCCAGCGGCCCCATCCCCATATAGATCAGCGAGTAGAGCAGAAAGACCGTACCAGCCCGCTCAGTGGGCAGCCCTTTAACGGTCATCAGATAAAAGGGGGTGATAAAGTTATGGCCAGCCAGATAGCAAAGACAGAGAAAGTTGGCCAGATTGCCAAAGTTGAAGGCCGGTGAACGGAACAGGCTGTAATCCAGCAACGGGTGTGACACCCGCCGTTCCCAGAGGATAAAGGCGATCAGGCTGACCACAAACAGCACCGCAGCCCCCAGCACCGTTGGCGCCAGCCCGAGGCTGTTCAGCTTGCTGAAGCTATAGATCAGGCTGACCAGCGCCAGGGCGCTGAAGACTGAACCGACGTAGTCAAACGCAGGCAGCGGAGTCTTTTCAGCAACAGAAAGATCTGCTGGCAAGACCCGCTTGGCAACCAGCATCGCTATAATCCCGATCGGGATATTGATCAAAAAAGCCCAGTGCCAGGACAACAGGCCGGTAATCAAACCACCCAGCGGCGTGCCAACCGAGATCCCCAGGGCTGCTGCCGTTGCCAGGGCGCCAAAGGCCGGTCCACGCTGCTCCGGCGGCAGATAACGCGGCACCATGGCCGGCGTCAGGGCATACAGGACCGAGGCACCGATCCCCTGCAGGGCACGACTGGCCACCAGCCAGCCCAGGGTGGGCGAGATGGCGCAGAACAATGAGCTGAGGGTAAACAGCGCATAACCCAGCATGAACAGCCGCTTGATGCCGATCCGGTCCCCCAGGGTGCCAAACACCAGCAGCAGCGCGGTGACCGTCAGTTGGTAGGACATCACCACCCAGGAGACCGCCTCGGTACCGACCTTGAAATAACCGGCAATCACCGGCAGCGAGATATTAACGATGTAGGAATCAGCATTGACCATGAAGGTGGCAAAGGCGATGCTGAACAGGATCCAGATACCTCTGCTGTTTGTCGTAGCCTGCGCTCCGGTCACAGCGTTCCTTCCAGGGCATAACGGGCCATCTGCTGGCCATTCATGCCGGACAGTCCCATTTTTTCAACGGTTCTGCCAGTGCTCCAGTAATCCACGCCATTGGCCATGCAGGCAATATTAACCATCGCCTCTATGCGCGGCACCGGTACCCCGATCTGCCTGCCGATTGCCGCGATGGTGGCCAACCCATAGGGAATATCCTCGGTCACATAGCGGTGGTGCAGACTGTCCGGCGCCATCTGGACGTTATGGGCCGAGACCTGGTACATCATGTCGTAGGCGCTCTCTCCCTTGACCTTGTACAGCACCTGCATGGTATCCATAAACGAGAAGGTCTCACGGCAGAGCAGTCTGGCCACCTCCATCCGCTCCTGATCCACCGCCTCCATGATCCGCCCCACCGAAGGGGTAATGTCGTAGTGGGAGTTGCGATACGGCCCCATCTGCTCAATCCGGCTCATGTTCATCAGGGTGGAGATAGGGTGGATGATCAGACCCGGCGCATCAATACTGGTCTGCAGCACCCCCATGCTGGGGGAGAGTTGGGGATAGAGGTCGGTCAGAACCCAGAGCGCCTCAGCAGTCCGTTTTGCCGGTAAGGCGGCAAAGGGTAGCTCCTCCTTGGCGGCCTTGATGTTGACATGCCCCAGCCCCTTGGTCTTGGCAGCAAAGATAAACGAGGTGGTCTCACCGATGATAAAATCATTGGAGCGGCCAGCCTCCCGCAGCATTCTGGCAAAGACCAGGGTACCGAACTTGCCGGGGTTGAAGACAATGATCTGCCCTTTTTCGCCATGCTCAATCAGGGCCTGCATGTACGGTTCCTGGCCAAAGGCAGGCACCACCACCATCACCACTTCAGCCCCCTTCACAGCAGCCGCAATGTCGGTGGTCATCATGGCTGGTTTGGCAAACCCCACCGGCGCACCTGAAGAGGTGATTCCTTCCACCATAATCCCGCCAAAGGCCATCAACAGCTGCAGGTTGGTGGCATGCTTCGGATCTGCGGCCAGCCGCACCTCATGCCCTGCCAACGTCAGATCGCCAGCCATGGCAATACCGCCGTGGCCAGCACCTAAAATTGCTACTTTCATTTGCATACCCCATGATGTCGTGTAAACTACTGGTGGCAAGTATGCCACAAGCTGGGTAATTGTGAAGTGTCAAACAGGAAATAAACCCGATTGACCGGCTACTTGCTTCAGGTTATCTTGTCTCATCATTACCATTACATATATCTAAGGTATACGTCCAAGAGGCACATTGATGGCTGACCCTGCTGCGACTGACAACCTGATTCTTGGTCACTATCTTGCCCTGCGGCGCAGAATTGTCTTCAGCGTATCTCTGCTTCTGCTTGTTTTGGTATTGCTTTCTGTCTGGCATGGCTACACCGGCTTTAAGGTGGCTGTCCGCAATGCAGAACAACAATCAGAAAGTTATGCCAGAGCCCTGAAAGAACATGCTGAACGGGCTTTTTCCGAAGCTGACCAGATCCTGCTCGCCTGTATCCGTGAAATGAACGGTTTGGGTGGGATCATGGCGGTCAACCACGCTGCACTGACCAAGATACTCACCACCCACAACCATAATATTTCCCATATCTCAGCCATTACGGTTATTGATGCCAGCGGCAAAGTCCGCGCAACGTCCTTTGCCCACATAACGACACTTCCCGATGCCTCTGAGCGGGCTTACTTCAAATACCACCGGGATCACAAAACTGATGACATCCTGTTAAGTCCGCCGGTACAGTCTCTCTCAAACAAGGAGTGGGGGTTTATTCTCTCACGCCGCCTGGAAACAAAATCAGGCACCTTTGCCGGAGTCGCCCTGGTCTTTTTTAATCTCCACTACTTTGAAGAACTGTACTCCTCAATTGTTGTCGGCAGAAATGGACGTTTTACCCTGGCCACCACCGCTGGCGACTATCTGGTGCTGGTACCATCGGATGAAAAGGTCTATGCCAGCGGCAAAAAAACCGCCCCGTTTTTCAGAAAATATGTTGCAGAACAGCCGGTACGCACCTACCACAACAAACAGTCAAACATTGCCGGTGAATACCGGATTATCTCGTACCATCGTCTGGATAACTACCCGGTGGTGGCAATTTCATCATTTGGTAGAGATCAAGCCATTGCTGATTGGCGCAGCACTATCATTAAACAGGGGATTACCACCGCCCTCCTCTGCCTGCTGGTACTCCTGCTGACCCGGCTGCTGCTTTCCCAGATCAAACAGCTTGACCTGACCAACCACCTGCTTAAACTGCAACAGGAAGAGCTGCGTGCAGCTGAAGAAGCAGCCCAGGCCGCCACACAAGCCAAAAGCGAGTTTCTGGCCAATATGAGCCATGAGATCCGCACTCCGATGAACGCCATTATCGGCCTGACCCAATTAACTCTGGCCACCGATCTGCCGCCACTGCAACGCGACTACCTGGAACGGCTGAACCGCTCATCCCACAGCCTGCTGGATATCATTAATGACATCCTCGATTTCTCAAAGATTGAAGCCCGCATGCTGACCCTTGAGCAGCAGGAGTTGAACCTGCCTGAGTTATTGCAGCAAACGACTGACCTGTTCATGGCTACAGCCCAGAAAAAAGGACTCCAGCTCAAACTGATACTGGCTCCTGACCTTCCGGTACGCCTGTCAGGTGATTCTCTACGATTGACGCAGGTACTGAATAACCTGATCAGCAATGCCATCAAGTTTACTGACCAGGGGGCGGTCACCATTAAGGTTGAACTGGTAGAACAGACCGCAAAAACTGCGGTCATACGCTTTCAGGTCAGCGATACCGGTATCGGTATTGACACTGCAAAACTTGACACCCTGTTTCAACCCTTCACCCAGGCCGATGGCTCGATTGTACGGCGCTTCGGCGGGACCGGGCTGGGGCTGTCCATTGCCCGTAATCTGGTGGAGTTGATGGGTGGTAGTATTACTGTCAGCAGCCTGCCTGGCAAAGGCAGCTCCTTTGCCTTTACGGTGACCCTTGACCTGGCAGATTCAGCACCACCCCGGCCGGAACAGCAGCCTCCTGCACTTGCCGAGCTGGCGGCAGGCATCCGTGGCAGACACGTCCTGCTGGTTGAAGACAACGAAGCCAACCAGTTTGTCGCGCGTCAGCTCTTAAATCGTGCCGGGTTAGAGGTAACTGTTGCCCGTAACGGCAAAGAAGCTGTGGAGCTGGTACAAAAGGAAGCCTACGATCTGATTCTGATGGATATGCAGATGCCGGTCATGGACGGCATCCAGGCAACCCTGCTGATCAGGCAGTTGCCTGAAGGGGGAAAACTACCGATTATCGCCATGACCGCAGCAGCAAGTGAGGCTGACCGGGAGAGCTGCCTGAATGCCGGCATGAACGACTATATCAGCAAACCGATCATAGCAACCGAGCTGGTGACCAAGATGGTCGATCACCTTGACACGGGTAAAGCCAATGCGTAGACAACTTACCATGACAGCAGTTCTGCTCTGTTTGCCGCTAACCGCAGTTGCCCAACCGATGGCGGTTGACCCGGCACTGCTGCAGCAGATGCAAGAAACCATCAGGCAGCAGCAGCTGCAACTGCAGCAGCAGGCGGAACAGATCAAGGCACAGGCCGCGGTACTACAGAAACTGCAGCAGCAGATCAGTACCCTGCAGCAGACAGCGCCCCCCTCCCCCAATACTGCGCAGGCTGCACCGCAAACGGCACCGTCACCCCCGCTCCCGACCATAACCTCCGGCAATGACAAGATCAAGCTGGCCATATCCGGCCAGATCAACCGGGCCGTGGTGGTGGCTAATGACAGTTACAACAACACCCCCTATCACGTAGACAGCACGGTCAGTAACAGCCGCTCCCGCCTGGTGGGAACAGCCGGAATCAACAGTGACCTGACCCTGGGTACCCGGCTGGAGATTGCCGTATCTCCTGACCGTTCATCCACTGTCTCGCAGCAACAGAAGACCCTGAGCGACACCTACTTTGACCAGCGCTGGATGGAGATAGCACTGACCAGCAAAACCTTTGGCAAGCTCTCCATCGGCAAAGGGGATACCGCCTCCAACACCACGGCGGAGGTGGATCTTTCCAAAACCGATGTTATTCAATACGCCAGTATCACCGACATGGGAGGCGGTTTCCTCTTTCGCAGCAAAAACGCGGCAAAAGCGTTTATTCCCAACGGCACAAGCAACCTGAAGGTCTCCGATGCCTTCAGCAGCTTTGACGGACTCTCACGCCAATCCCGCCTGCGATATGACAGTCCCAACCTGTACGGCTTCAGTCTGGCCGGGTCGCTGGTCAGCAACCAACGTTCTGACCTGGCCCTGTTCTGGGGAGGGGAAGGGTATGGTTTTAAAGGGGCTGGAGCCTTTGCCGTTTCCAACCCCAAACTGGCAGACACCGGGCTGATCTACGACGGTTCATTCTCACTTCTGCACAGCGTTACAGGCCTTAACCTGACCCTGTCCGGTGCCCTGCAGCAGTACACAACCCGTAATGATGCCACCAACCTCTATGCAAAACTGGGCTGGCTGGCTAATTTCACCAGCCTTGGCTACACCGCCTTCGGGGTTGACTACACCCGTTCAGAGCATCTCGCTCAGGCCGGAGACAAAGGCTACTCAGTTGGCGCTGCTGTGGTACAGGCCTTTGAAAAGTATGCCACAGAGCTGTATTTCCAGTACCGGATCTTCTCCCTCGACCGGGCTGCTGGAACCACCCCGGTTGCCGATATCAACATCGGCACCTTTGGGGCCAGGGTCAAGTTCTAATGAAAACAGTTTACAGCCTGCTATTTCTGATACTGCTGGCCGGTTGCAGCGGTATCAAACCGTACCAACCTCCCAACCACCGTGAAGAAGGCACTCCAGGGGGGCTGTTCACCGGAGAAAAAGGAGCCTTTGAGATCGGCATTCCCAGAGCAACAGAACCCCAAAAGTAACAACCGGAGGCCACCTAATGCCTGACCAGAGACCAGCAGCCATAAATCTTGCGGTTGCCTTGCTCGACCCTAACCTTGCACAGCACCCGAACAAGACCGCCTATATCTGTAGCAACGAAGCGGTCAGTTACCGGCAACTGGCAGACTCTGCCTGCCGTTTTGCCACCCTGCTGCAGCAAAGCGGTATTTCTGCCGGGGATCGCGTACTGCTGATCCTGCCTGACAGCCCGGTCTTTGTTGCCGCCTTTCTTGGTGCCGTGCTGCATGGCGCGGTTGCGGTACCGGTCAGCACAGCCCTGACCGCTGATGATTACCGCTACATCCTGCAGGATTGCGGTGCCCGCTTTTTGCTGTACTCCTCTGCAGTGCCACTGGCAGCAGAGCTTGCTACTCCTGCGCTCCCCAACCTTGCCTGGAGCGAAAGCCTGACCGGCTGGCTGGACAGCTATCCCCCGTCGGAACTGGCCGCTCCTGTCCCTGCCGCCGATAACCTTGCGTTCATGCTCTACACCTCCGGTTCAACCGGTAAACCCAAAGGGGTGCCCCACCGGCATCGTGATCTGCTGGTTGCTGCAGAGCAGTATGGCAGCAAGGTGGTAGGCATCAGCCCTGACGATCTACTCTTTTCAGCCAGCAAACTGTTCTTTGCCTATGGCCTGGGGAACAGCCTGGCTTTCCCCTTGTATAGTGGCGCAACCGCCCTGCTGCACCCCGGCAAGCCATTGCCGGAGGAACTACTGGCCCTGATCGCACAGCATCAGCCCTCCCTGTTTTTCTCGGTCCCTACGGTCTATGCCCAGATCATCCTCTCAACCGCCACCCCGCAACTGGAGCTGCCGATGCGGCTCTGCATCTCTGCCGGTGAAGGGCTACCGGCAGCTGTGTTTGATGAGTGGCAACGCCTGACCGGCCTGGACATTCTGGATGGGATCGGCACCACCGAGCTGGCCCATATCTTCATCTCCAACCAGCCGGGCAGGATCAGATCCGGCTCAGCCGGACAGGCTGTACCGGGCTACCGGATCCGCCTGGTGGATGATGAAGGTAATCCGGTTCCAGCAGGCACACCTGGCCATCTTCAGGTACAAGGAGACAGCACCGCCCCCTGGTACTGGAATCTGCCGGAGAAAACCGCAGCCACCATGCTGCCTGACGGTTTCATCAAGACCGGCGATGTGTTTCTGGAGCAAGAAGGTTACTACTATCACCGGGGACGCAGTGACGACATGCTGAAGGTGGGTGGCCAGTGGATCTCACCGGTACAGGTGGAAGAGGTGCTGCGTACCCATCCATCTGTGGCTGATTGTGCCGTGGCATCCTGTCAGGTCATGGGGCTGATGCGCCCGGCAGCCCACCTGATGCTCAAGCCGGACTGCGTTGCAGACCCGGCACTTGAACGGGAGCTCCGCCGGTTCATGGCCAGCCGCCTGCAGGACTACATGCTGCCGGTACGCTATTTTTTTGTGGAAGACCTTCCCCGCACTGCCACCGGCAAGGTGCAGCGTTTTAAACTGAAGCGATGAGACAGAACAACTAACAGGTTGTTGAAAAGCGTTATGAGGAAGCACGGCTACAAGGCGCACGGAGCACAGCGACTGAGGCATAACAATTAGTTAGACGAAGAAGCGAGCACCGCGCAACGCCGTAGACGGGCTCCGCAGTAGTTTTTTCAACAACCTGCTAAAAAGGAGTACAGCCATGGCCATAAGCATTGCAGAACTAAAAGAGTTGATGCTTCAGATCGGTATGGATAAACAATTGGTAGCAGAGCTTGACCCGGACAGCCCTCTGGCAATCCAGGGGGTTGATTCAGTGGATTGCCCGGCCTTTGCCGTTGCCCTTGAAGGAAAGTACAACGTAACCATCTCCGACTCTGATTCCCTGCGACTCAAGACACTCAACAACTTTATCGCCTTTGTGGAGCGTGCGGCATGACACCTCGGGAAGCTGCAATCAAGCGTCTGCGGGAAGACAGCTGCCCACTGCCGGAAGGTGAGCCGTTCACGGTGGATTTCTACAAGCCGGAAGACGGCTACGGGGTTGCCCGTCTGATGTACAGCGTCTATGGAGACGGCTATCCGATTGACACCTACTATATTCCTGAGCAACTGACCGAGGAAAACCACGAAGGCAGGATCAGGAGCGTGGTCGCCCGGACTGACAGCGAACAAGTGGTCTGCCATGAGGCCTTCTACCGCAGCTCAGCGCCTAACCCGGATATGTACGAAATGGGGCTGGGGCTGACCCTGCCAGCCTATCGTGGCAGCCTTGCCTTTGCCCGCTGCACCAACCTGCTGATCTCGCTGGTGGAAAACGGCACCATCAAGGCCATTTACGGTGAAGCGGTCTGCAACCATATCATTACCCAGAAAGTGGCCGGGCTAGTCAAATTTGTTGAAACCGGAGTTGAAGTTGACCTGATGCCGGCAACCGCCTATACCAAGGAACAGGCATCAGACGGCAGGGTTTCCTGCCTGCTGTATTTCAGGATCGGGCAGGACCAACGTCGCCCCCTCTGTCTGCCTGACTGCTATGCTGAGCAGATCCGCTTTATGATGGCAGGGGTTGGCATTGACCGTGAGCTTATCCAGCCCTCCCCTGAACTGCTGTGTGATGTTTCAGAGCTGGAGATTGAACAATTTGACGGGCCAGGTGTCTGCAGGTGTAATATCAACAGACCGGGCAAAGACCTCAGGGGACGCCTTGCAGCTCTGGAACAGGAGATCTGTTCCAAAAACTATGCGCTGCTGCAGTGTTTTGTACCCCTTGGGACGGCTGATGCTGCGGCATCGGTCGCGGTTCTGCGCTCTACTGGTTTCTTTCTGGGCGGTTTTCTGCCAGCCTGGTTTGAAGGGGATGGCCTGTTGATGCAAAAGCTGTACGTTGAACCGAGCTTTAACTCCATCAAGCTGCATTCCGAACGGGCAAAGACGATTATGGAGATGGTACGTGCGGACTGGAAGCGGAGCAAGGCACTCGGTAATAAGTAACCCCATAAAAACAGTTGCACGCGGAGACACGGAGACGCGAAGAGCAAAATCATACACTTACAGCATGTTGTTGTTTCACCTGTAGGATTGATTATTGATTTCAGATAACTATTTTATTTTCTCCGCGAGCTTCGCGGCTCCGCGTGAGTAACTGCCGTTTTCAGGTTAAACTGTTGCCGGGTACCATAGGAAGGATAGCAGATGGAACTGAACGTTGAACTTATACCGGAGCGGATGCCGGTGGTGGTTGCCTTTGCAGAAGCTGCAGCAAAAAACGCAGGTCTGGCTGCTGCAGAAGCCACCATGCTGGCCCTAAGTACCGAAGAACTGTTTCTGGCGCTCTGCAGCAGCATCCTGGGAGCTGGCATCACGGTGCGTCTCCAGGACCGGCGTTATGCAGCCGATCTTCTGTTTCAAGTTCCCCAGCCGCCTGATCTGCGGATCTTCAACATCACCTCCCGGCCAGACCATGAAACCGAAGCAGGGCTGGCAGAGATGGGGCTTTTTTTGGCTTCTCGGGCCTGTGACCAGTTCAGCATCCAGCAACTTGCACTGGGTGGCTGGGAGATCATGCTGCGCAAGGAACGCAACTATCCGGCAGCAACCCAACAATTTCAGCCCCTCCCTTCTGTCCAGACCTGGCAACTGACCACCACCCCTGCACCGGATCTGGTCAAGCAGTTCTCAACCCTGATCGCTGATTCTTACGCTGCCTGTCAGTTTCCAGAGGAGTTCACCCCGCCCGGGCGTCTGCTGGATAAACTGGCCAGCAACGAATACGGCATCATACTGGCGCAAGGGGAACAGGGAGAGCTAGCCGGTGGCCTGATCTGGCATGCTGACGAAGGCAGGATCGTGGAATGCTTTGGCCCCTACCTGGCAGCACCCGCAGAACCGGAACAGTTGACCATTGCGCTCTGCGAAAAGGTGACCGAACAGTTTGGCCGCAGCAACCGCCTGGGACTGGTGCTGTATGCACCGCAGCAACCACCGGCGGCAGCAGGATTTGAGGCAACGGGCAGCATTGTAATACCAGGAGGGACGATCTGGACCGGCTATCGGATGCTGGCCGAGGAATTTGGTGCCGATGCCGCTGTTGCTGCGGAATTGATGCCGTTCTACACCAACTGGTGCAGCAGCATGGCCCTGGCCAGAAATATCCACCCCTATCACGATGATGGTGAAACCGGTAACGGCCTGACCCTGTTTGCAACCCGGCTCAACCGCGCAACCGGCATGGCCCGGCTGACACCGCTACTGGTGGGACGTGATGCAGAGGCGGTGCTTGAAGAACACCTGCAGTTGCTGGATCAGGAACAGTTCAGCGCAATCTACTGCACCATTGATACCGGGCGCCCCTTTGATTCCCTGCTGGTCCCCCACTTACTCAGACACGGCTTTACCCCCCGTATGCTGGTGCCCTGGGGGGGAACCGGCGACCTGATCCATCTCTACCGGGCCGGGGGCAGCCAATGACCCGCTGCAACCTTGAGGCGCTGGTACCACAGTATGTGCGGCAGTTTGAGGCCTACATCCCCTCGCCGCCCGATGATGAACTGCAGCGGATGTTCGGCTGTTCCCGGCTGGTCAGGATGAATAACAACGAAAATCCCCTGGGACCACCACCTGCAGCGGCTGCCTTGCTGAAGACATTTGATCCGGCACTGGTTTCCCGCTACCCCAGTGGTGACTGCCGCCCATTGCGGGCAAAACTGGCTGAATATCTGGGAGTAACGCCACTTCAGGTTATTCTGGGTAACGGGGCGAATGAGGTAATCGCCTTTGTGATCAAGGCGTTCTGTGAGCAGGGGGACAATATCGTCACCGCTGATCGTACCTTTGCGGTCTACGAATGGATTGCCCGTTTTTCCGGTGTGGATGCCCGGCTGGTGCCGCTGGATGATTTTGGCTTTGATGAAGAAGGGCTGCTGGCGCGGGTTGACAGCCGCACCAAACTGGTCTTTATCTGCAACCCCAACAACCCCACCGGAACCTGGTGGAGTAAAGACCGGCTGGTCCGCTTTATGGAACGGCTGGGTCCAAACCATATTGTGGTACTGGATGAGGCCTATGCCGAATTCATGAACCAGCCGGACTACCCTGACGGCATTGCGCTCATGTCCCGCTTTCCCAACCTGATCGTCTTCCGCACCTTCTCCAAGATGTACGGCCTGGCCGGCTTACGGATCGGCTACCTGGTGGGCACCGAACAGGTCACGGATATTGTCCGTAAAACCGCCATTGTCTACTCAGTCAACACCCTTGCCCAATCAGCCGCGCTGGCCGCGTTGGGGGATCAGGCCTTCATCAGCGCCACCCGTAGCCTGGTACAGGATGGGCAGCAGATGCTGGCAGCCCAATGCGCAGAACTGAAACTGCCGATCCTGACCAGCGACTGCAACTTTGCCATGATCAAGCTGCCGTTCAGCGATACCCTGGCCTACCGTCTACTGATGCAACAGGGTTACATGGTGCGAACCATGACCGGCTTCCGCTTTCCCGGCTGGATCAGGGTCAGCATGACTAACCGTGATGCCATGCAGGGGTTTTGTACCGCCTTGTCACGCCTGATCCATTCCCGCACTGACCAAAGTCTATTGGCAAGGACCTACGGTGGGAGCCTGTAACCGTTTAAACGGCACTTACTCACCATAGGATTCTCTATGACAACACGGTATCAAATAGTTCTTGCACATACTTCCGCATAACGGTAGCATACCCCATGATCGTTTCATTTCATGACAACGAAACCAGAAAAGTGTGGGAAGGGCAATTCTCCCGCAAGCTGCCCCACGATATTCAGCAGGTGGCACGGCGAAAGCTGAGGATGCTTAATAATGCTGGCAAGGTGGATGATCTACGCAGCCCGCCGCAAAACAGGCTTGAGAGACTTTCCGGTGATCGGGAAGGTCAGTGGAGTATTCGGATCAACGACCAATGGCGAGTCTGCTTCCTTTGGAACGAAGGAACCGCATCGCGTGTCGAGATATGTGATTATCACTGAGGTAATACTATGGCACAACTAGCAAACGTACATCCTGGGGAAGTATTGAAGGAAGAATTTCTTGTCCCGATGGGAATCAGCCAGTACCGGCTTGCCAAAGAAATTGGGGTGACAGAATCCAGAATTTCAGGCATCTGCCAAGGAAAACGGGCAATCGGTGCAGATACTGCCGTCCGTCTTGCTCGTTTCTTTGGAACGACCTCCTCCTTCTGGCTGGGTCTTCAGGCGGATTATGATTCTGAAGAGGTTGAGCGCCACCTTGCCGCTGAACTGGACAAGATTCATCCGTGGCAGATGGCGGCGTAAAGTTTACTATGTTTAACGCCCTGCAGGTACGTTTGAACTGCAGTCTAACTACCTACAGTTCTTTGTAATCTATGCGTTCTGTGGCGGCTAATTGTTTTTTCTAGGTTTAAAGCCAAAATCTACTTACGGCTTCACGGGCTGTCCATCATAGCGATACACCCCCTGGCCACTCTTCCTGCCCAACCGCCCCTGTGCCACATACTCCCGCAGCAGGGGAGATGCAGCATACTTATGGCTGTCCATACCGTTTGCCAAGGTCTCTGTTGCAGCCAGGATCACATCCAGCCCGATCATATCAGCCAGGGTCAGCGGCCCCATGGGATGGTGGGCTCCCAGATGCATGGCCGTATCAATCGCCTCTGCATCGGCAACCCCGGACCGCAGCATCTCAAAGGCCTCATTGATCAGCACACAGAGCAGCCGGGTAATAATAAAACCGGGCTGATCCGTGCTGCTGACGAACTGCTTCCCCAGCGCAACGGTCATCTGTTGTGCAAAGTTGATGGTCTCGGACGAGGTCTTCTCTCCGCTGATCAGTTCAACCACCTCCATCAACGGCACCGGATTCATAAAATGCATGCCGATAAACCGCTCCGGAATACCGGACGCCTGTCCCAATGCGCTAATGGAGATACTGCTGGTGCTACTGGCCAGGATGGCGTCCTTGCCTAATGCGGTTCCAATGGATCTGAGCAGTTCAGATTTAAGCTCCATCTGCTCGGCAACCGCCTCGATCACCAGATCACATGCAGACAGCAACGAAACTTCATTGCAAGGGGTGACCCTGGCCAGTATCTCTGCAGGCTCTTCAGTAATCAGCCCCTTTTCATGCAGCTTGGCCAGGCTGGCAGCCATGCTCTGCAAGGCGTCATCAAGCCCGGCAGCACGCCGGGCATACAGTCGCACCCGGAAACCTGCCATTGCCGCCAGTTGGGCAATACCGCCCCCCATGCTCCCTGCCCCTGCCACACCAACCAGCATGTTCTCTCTCTGCATGCTATTCTCCTAACGCCGCATTGCATTTCTGCACTACTACGGTATGCTGTCAGGTACGCTGTTTCAGTCTGCAACCTGCGAGGAAACCCGATGGACTATTCATTAAAAAACATCAGAATTGCCGGAACCGGTTCTGCGGTACCAACAAAGATCGTTACCAATCAGGATATCAGCAACCTGGGTGTACCGGTAAAAACAGACTGGGTTGTTGAAAATCTTGGTATTCAGCAACGCCATATTGCCGACCAGGAAAGCACCACGGATCTGGCCACCCTTGCTGCCCTTGCCGCCATTGAAAACGCCGGCATCGACAAGGAAGAGATCAGCCTGATCCTGGTGGCCACCATTACCCCGGATCGAAAAACACCTTCCACGGCCTGCCTGGTCAAACACCGGCTTGGCATCACCAATCTGGCTCCGGCCCTTGATATCTCCGCCGCCTGTTCCGGATTCATGTACGGACTGACCATTGCCGGCAACCTGATCCGCTCAGGTGCCCACAAAAATGCGCTCTTGATCTGTGCTGACCGGATGTCCAGCATCACCGACTGGTCACGCCGGGACTGTATCTTTTTTGGTGATGGCGCCGCAGCGGTTGTATTAACCAAAAGCAGCTATGAAAATAGCCTGTTTGAGGCAACCATCTTCGCAAACACCGAATTTACCGATGGCGCCACGGTCTTTGAAGGCGACAACGCCTTTACCATGGATGGCCATGCCGTCTATGAGGCGGCCTCTTCGGTGCTGCCCGGTTCAATTGTCTCGGTGCTGCTGCGCTGTGGCCTGAGTGAAGAAGATATCACCTGGGTGATCCCCCACCAGCCCTCCATCAAGATCCTGAAAAAGATGGCGGAACAGCTGGGCCTGCCGTTTGAAAAGGTCTGCCATAACATGGAACGCTATGCCAACACCTCCGGGGTCTCCATCCCGCTGCTGCTGGATGAGGTGAACCGCTCTGGAAAACTGAAAAAGGATGACCTGGTCGCCTTTGCCGGTGTAGGGGCCGGGTGGACCTTTGGGGCAGCGATCTATCGTTGGCACTGATGACGGTTTCATTTTAAGGCGCTGTTACCACCCCTGTCCCCTCCTGAAACAGGAGGGGGACGTATTGTTATCTCCCCTCCTTAGACAAGGAGGGGCTGGGGGTGGTTGAACATTCCAGTTCAGCCTGCCAAGGCATCCAGAGCAGCCTCTCTGGTCTCACAGATGGTCAGAAAGCCGGCAAAACCGGCTATTTTAAACAGATCCTGCACCGGTCCAACCACACAGCAGAGCACCAGTTTACCGCCACGACCTTCAAGCAGCTTCAGCAGCTTCAGAAGACTGCGCAGCCCGGCGCTGGTGATATAGGGCACCTCGGCCAGATCAAGCAGATAGCGGTTGATCTCCGGTTTGTCCTGTTGGGCAAACCAGGCATCAAAAAGCGGCGCTGCCCCGGAATCAAAGCGCCCCGACAACGCCACCACACCAACTCCATCCTGATACCTGATAATCTGTTCCATATCTGCCTGTCCCCTTGTGGTTATTCAACGATCCTGCTATCGGCACCCTGGCCGTTCCGCGCCAGAACCCGCTCAAAGGCAGCAACACAGTCACAATCCCAATGGCTGCCCGCATCTTCCTTTAAAATCCCCATCGCCACCTCAATCGACCGTGCCCTTTGATACGGACGGTCAGTCGTCATGGCATCAAAACCATCGGCAACGGCAATAATACGGGCCTCCAGCGGAATCTGTTCCGCCCCCAGCCTGTGGGGATAGCCTTTGCCGTCCATCCGTTCATGATGGGTCACAATAATGCGCGTAACCTCGTTTAAAAAATCAAGCCGACTGAGGATATCGCCACCAACCACCGGGTGATTGAGAATCTCTTTCACCACATCAGGCGGATTTTTCGGGCCATGATCCTGAAAGATCCGGTCAGAACAGCCGATCTTGCCGATGTCATGCAACAGCCCGGCAGTGCGCACCAGCTCTACCCGCTCTGCATCAAAGTTCATCTCAGCGGCTATCTCCGCCGCAATACCTGCAACCCGCTCTGCATGGCCACGGGTATAGGTATCCCGTGCCTCCAGCGCCTGCGCCATGGCAGCAACCGTCTGAACGGTGTTGTGCCGGATCTGTTCGTTCAGCCGTTGCAACTCGCTAACCAACTGTTCCAGATGAAATTCCCGCGCCTCCACCTTGACCATCATCAATCCCATCGCCTCGGCAATCGTCTTGATCGGTTCAGGCGTCCCATCGGTAGTCAGTGCCATGATATCGTTTGAGTAGTTCCCTGCAGCAATTCTGGCGATTATCTCCAGCAACTGATGCAATTCCTGACTGTTTTCATGCATGGGATCCCTCCTGTATCTGCCTGTGCAAGCTGCACAGCCGCCGGTACTCCTCCGGCGTATTCATCCCCAAGAGTACCCCCGGATCGTCAACATGCAACTCCTGCACTGCAGATTGTGACAAGAGCCCCCGTAGTCCATCGCTGCCGTCATGGCCAAGAATAGCCGCTATCAAGGCTGAACGCAGCAACGGAGGGTGTCCCCGTCTGGCGTCACAGCAGGGTATGACACAGCAGGAATCCTGTTGCTGCAGGTGGTTCAGCATCCTCTGCAGGGTCTCCGGCCTTACCAGCGGCGTATCCACCGGCTGCACAAAGAAAGCTGCAACTTCGGGATTAAGCCGGGCCACACCCAGCCTGATTGATGAAAACATCCCGTTTTCCGGTGCCGGATTTTGTAGCAGCTGCACTTCCAGATTAAGCTGTCGCACCAGTTCATGATTCGATCCGGTCACCACAATAATCTGTGCCACACCGGCCTGCTGATAACTGGACACCAACAGCTCCAGCGCCGTCATCTCCCCCAGTGGCAGCAACGCCTTGTCCTGCCCCATCCGGCTGGAGAAACCGGCTGCCAGAATAATGGCAGCGGCCTTCATCCTAAAAAACGCAATCTCTCACGCGGAGCCGCGGAGTTCGCGGAGAAAAGCAAAACGTTACCTAAAGACAAAGAGCAAATCTGCAGACAAAACCACAACCTAGCGTAACAGACTGATTTCATTCTTCGCGTCTCCGCGACTCCGCGTGCAACTGCCTTTTTAAGGTTCATTGCTTGCCCCTGCGAACCGCGATCATCTCAGCCAGGATACTCACCGCAATCTCCGCCGGTGTCTGCGCCCCAATGGCCAGCCCCACCGGGCAATGGACACGGTCCAGATCTGCGTCACTGACACCATCAGCACGCAGTTGACTAAACAGCTCTGACCGCTTGCGTTTACTGCCCACCATACCGATATAACCGGCCTGGGTTGCCAGGGCCTGTTCCAGCACGGTCCGGTCATACTGATGGCCATAGGTCATAATCAGCACCGCGGTGGCTGGTGTAATCTGTTGACACGGCAGACAGTGCTCAAATTCTGCAACAGCAACGGTTGTAACCGGCGCAGGAAAACGGTCTGCACCAAGCAGTTCAGTCCGGTCATCCAGCACCGTGACCTTGAACCCTGCAATCAGCGCCATGGGGGCCAGGGCCTGGCCAATATGCCCTGCCCCGCAGATCAGCAGCCCGGGAACCGGCTGCAGGGGAATGCTGTAGCGCTGCATTGCAGCAGGCTCCGGCAGATCAACAGACCAGCAGGCTTGCCCGCTCTCATCCAGACAGACCTGCAGGGTACAGCCGTTCCCTGCTTCAAGGCTGGCTGCTGCAGCGGCAAAGACCGGGATTGCCGGGGCAGACAGCTTGGCCAGCAGCAGGGTCAGACGACCGCCGCACGGCATGCCGTCCTGCTCCGGCAGCAACTGAAATGAGCGGATAACGCCATGACCGTCCTGCTCTATCCGGCTTAGCGCCTCCAGAATCTGCTGTTCCAGGCTGCCGCCCCCCACCGTGCCACTGCAACTGCCATCGGGGCGCAGCAACAGCATGGCCCCGATTCCACGGGGGGCAGAGCCGCTCCGTTCAACAATCAGGGCCAGCGCGCCGGACCCGGTTGTTGCTACCTCGTTCAGGATCTGCAAGGCCTCAGACATCCTGGTTCCTTATCAGCAGCACCAGCCCGGCTGCCAGCAGTAGCGCACCGGCAGCAGTGCCGAACAGCAGCGGATACCCGCCTCTGGGCAGTAACCAGCCACCCGCCAGCGGCCCCAGAAAAAAACCGCACTGCAGCATCAGTAGCCCCAGATTCTGGTTAAGCCCCCGTGCTTCAGGCTGCGACAGATCAAAAATCAGCGCATTCAGGAGTGGCATCACCACCCCCCAGCCGATACCGCAGACCACCGCCAGTGCCAGCAGGATGGCAACGTTGGACGCAGCCAGGATAAAACCGGTGCCAGCTGCGGACAGGACCAGAAAGGCCGTGTTCATACGACGTTTGTCAAAGCGGTCAAACAGGCTGCCGCCAAACAGCCGGACCAGCATCATCATCACGGTTGCAACCGTAAAGAACAGGCCGCTGTTACCCAGACCGGCTGTCCGGCCAAACCCTTTCAGATAGAAAAAAGTGGCGGCATACCCGGCATACAGCAGCACCGTGGCAGCAAACAGCAACAGCAGGTTCCGGTCAGACAGACTGTTTTTGATCCCTGCAAAAGATGCCCCGCTGGCCGGCTCCTGTTCCTGGGGAAAACGGGGCAGCAGCCAGAGCAGCGCCCCTGCCAGCAGGGCCAGCAGGGCTGACCAGCGGATCACGCCCCCTAAGGCTGCCGGAGCGATCTTGAACAGATCAAACAGGAACGGCACCACCGCATAGGGGATCAGCCGGATCAACGAGATCCAGCCAAAGGCCCTGCCACTCATCTCGCGGGGGATGCAAAGCACAAACAGCGGCATGATCGCTGCCACCACACCGATAAACCCGGCCCCCTGCAGCAGGCGGGCGAGCGTAAAGGCAAACTCACTGCGGCTGCATCCCTCCAGAACCAGTGCTGTAGTCAAGATCAGGGAACCGGCCAGCAGCCAGCGCCGGGCAGTACGGGCGGTAATCAACGGGGTAATAAACGGCTGAACGATCAGGGCTGCCAGGGCATCAGCCCCCAGAATAAAACCGGCTGAGGCAGCAGGCATGCCCAAAGAGCTCAGGTATTCCTGCAGGGGGAAAAAGATTGCGACTATCGTTGAGACTGCCAGAAACTGGCAGCAGAGCAGCAAAAAGGGACGGGATAAGAGCGGGTTCGGCATCAGGCAACCAGCCTGAGCAGCAGATTACCGGCCACGCTGCGGCGATAGTCAGCAGAAGCCCGGATATCATCAATCGGCTGAACCGCCCGCTGCGCCAACAGTGCTGCCGCGTTCAGGTTTTCCTCAGTCAGCGGTTTGCCGATCAGGGCCTGTTCCGCCTCTGCACAACGCAGCACGGTTGGCCCGACACTGCCCCAGGCAAAACGGGCCTCAGCAACGCTTCCGTCAGCAGCCAGCCGTAGTGCCGCTGCCAGTGATGCCACGGCAATGGCCAGGGACTTGCGACGCCCCACCTTTTCAAAGCGCTGGATACTCCAACCGTTTGCAGGCGGCAGGATAATCCGGCTGATGATCTCCCCTGGCTGCAGCATGGTCCGGCGTGGTCCAAGAATAAACTCAGCAATCGCCACGGCCCGACTGCCTGCTGCAGAGCGCAGCTCAAGCAGGGCATCCAGCAGATACAGGGCAGGCAGCGAATCAGCTGCAGGGGAAGCGGTGACGATATTACCACCGATACTGGCCATGTTACGGATGGCCGGGCCACCCACGGTTGCGGCTGCCTGGGTCAACAGCGGATAGCGTTCCTTCAGCAGAGTGTTCCGGGCAATGCTGCTGAACGTGGCTGTTGCACCAATACTGACGCTGCCGTCTTCCAGTTCATCAATCCGGCGCAACTCATCAATCCGCTCCAGGCAGATGATCGTACGCCCATCCTGCGGCCCGTGACGCAACGCCACCAGCAGATCGGTTCCGCCAGCCATAATTCTTGCTTCTGGCTGTTGCTCCTGCAGGTTAAACAGTTCTGTCAACATTGTGGGAAAAAGTAGCATTAAAATGTGAAGAGTGAAGGGTGAAGAGTGAAAGTAAACCTCTTACACCTCACGCTTTCCTTTCGTTGTTTGCTCTACACCTTTTGATTATTGCGGTGAGTATTGCAACAAGCTGATGCGCTTCTTCAAGCAGTTCTGCAAGCTTCGGTTGAGGCAGAATCTCTGTGGCGGCCAGAAGACGCAGCCAATAGTGCGTTTCACGAGCTTCTTTGCAGGCAATAGAGTACTTTGCAATAAAATCTGCACGACTCTGGCTTCCCTGTCCTTCCTCAACATTAGCACCAATTGATGTCCCTGAACGCAATAACTGGTTTGACAGTGTTCTACTCACACCCGGCGTTTGATCAAGCATCTGGCCGAGCTTAACGATCTTTCTGGCAAACTCAAACGTCCTTTCCGGTATATCCCGTTTTGGCCTCTCCATTTCACCCTTCACCCTTCACCCTTCACCCTTGCCGCTCTCTCCACCGCATCCACAATCTTGACATAGCCGGTGCAGCGGCAAAGATTGCCAGAAAGCCCTTCCTTGATCTGCTCACGGGTCAGCGGTTCATCCTGCCGCAGCAACGCCAGGGAGGCCATCTCCATACCGGGGATGCAGTAGCCGCACTGCACCGCCCCTTCTTCGCTAAAGGCGGCCATCAGGGTACGGCCCTGTTCAGTCTGCTGCAGCGCCTCAACCGTCTCCACCTGGGTCCCTTCCAATTGAGCCGCCAGCATCAGGCAAGCCAGCTTGGGCAGGCCATCCACCAGAATCGTGCAGGCCCCGCACTCACCAGTGCCGCAGCCTTCCTTGCTGCCGGTCAGGCCAAGATCTTCACGCAGCAGATCAATCACCCGACGGTCAGGGAGGCAGTTAAACTCCGTCGGTGTGCCGTTTAGATTACACTGAATCTTCATCTGTATTACTCCCATTTCCAGGACGTCAATCGGTACGGAGTTTCCTTATTCCAGGCCTGCCCACTGTACCGTTCTCTGCGTTTAGGTAGATTTGACCACAGACACCCAACACGGTCATTAAATCACATCCTCGGAATCACTTCATTTCCCGGTTCTTTTTTCCAATGTCTGCAACAAACTCCCTCACTGACCCGCGATAGAGCCAGAGGAGTCCACAGATAAAATACAGTGCCATTGAGACTTTGAAGTTCTCCCATCTCAGCATTTTATTTCCCACCGCAGAATGATACAGCCAATACACCCAATCAACGGTAAACATTGCCGGAACAATGGCAGCAACTATGCGCAGAGGCCACAGATGAGGCCGGAGACGAATGGAGTTATAGATCGTTGTTACGCTCCAGGGGGCACAGAGGTAGGTCAGTCCTCCCATAATGAGGCTGATACCAACATCCCAATCAGAGATGCCGTAGCTTACGGCACCATACATGAGCCAAAGCATTCCTATGGCAAGGGTTGCGAGCTTCCAGGGGCGGCGCAATTCCCGGAAGTAGGCCCTGTCTGGTAGGCAGCGGGAAGATTTTATCGCTTCGGTCATATTGCTTTACCTGCATAACGGTTCGTGCAGTTGACCCGTTCGGGCAGCCTTTCCGCCCGACCGGTGTCGAACTGCCTGGTTGGGACTTAGCCTTTTTAGCTTTCTGTCTTTTTACTTTTGTCTCGTGTCAAGGACTGACCACTCCGGTTCTCATCATTGGTTATTCTCGGCGACGGGCTTCGTTGGATGACCCTTCGGCATAAGTTCCTGCAATCGAAGACGAAGGCTATCCATGTACTCGATGACTCTCGAATTCGCTGGATTTCTTGAATGTGCAAGATCCCAGAATATTCCAGTCATCGCATTCACAGCGAGTTCGGCGTTAGTGGCACAAAAATATACAAACCGCCATTCAACGCCCACGTTCAATTCCGGATGCAATACTGGAGCTTCGAACTTGCTCGGCGGGTGAACTGCTTGATCTCGCATTTTATAGAGTTCTTTGAGATTCTGCTTTAGGAAACGGACTCCTTGTGGCTTTAGAGCAAAGGCTCGTTTTATTACCTCGGTAACTTGAGCGTGTCTTGCCGTCCGTTTTTCTCGCCATTCGGTCGTAAGTTCGGCAGGCAGTTTGACGTGATTTTTTAGTACGGCATAAAAAGAGTCAATCGCAATGGCAGCCGCCATGACGGCCTGCATTGAAGCCTCGAACTCGCGCTCAAGCGCGACCCCAAGATCAATATTGATGTTCTCAATCTGCGCTTGGTTACGATTGCTGCGTGCTTCCGCTGCATTTTTGAGGTGAAGAAGGGCGAGCGAAATCCAGGTTGGCACGACGTCAAAATTCACGTAAAGTATGCAGCTGAGAGTCTGCCTTCCCTCAGCGTCAAGTGAGGCAGTAAGTCCGCCGGCGGGAATTGCGGGCGTGATCCCCCGAGTTATTAGTACTCCGGCCATTTCTAGACGCTCCTGTTAT
This sequence comes from Geobacteraceae bacterium, assembly GCA_021286935.1. Classification (GTDB taxonomy): domain Bacteria; phylum Desulfobacterota; class Desulfuromonadia; order Geobacterales; family Pseudopelobacteraceae; genus Trichlorobacter. The sequence continues at coordinate 19,322 of JAJTBI010000004.1, read as the reverse complement.
GACGCCCAACTCGTTATTGACCAGTTCACGCGCGCACGCGCGTGAACTGGTGATCTTCCCAAATGGAACATTTATCCCGTTTGCCCCACCAACACCCGCTGCGGTGTGAGCGGTCCGTGGCAAAGCCGCACACCGCAGGCATCAGCCACAGCATTGGCAACCGCAGGCAAAGGGCCGTTCATGGCCACCTCGCCAATCCCCTTCATGCCAAAGGGTCCGGTTTCTTCCGGTTCTCCCTGGGCAGGAATAGAGATGATCTCCGGAACATCAAGGCTGCCGGGGATCAGGTAGGTGGCAAAGTCAGGGGTTTTTACCACGCCATTCTGCACCGTAAAATCCTCCATCAAGGCATAGCCCAGACCTTGGGCCACCCCACCCTGCACCTGCTGATCAAACATCATTGGGTTCAGCACCCTGCCGCCATCAGTCACAGCCAAATAATCACAAAGGGTGAGCTGGCCGGTCAGGCTATCCACCTCAAGCCGCACCAGATGGGCGCCATAGCCGAAAATGACATGGGGAAAACCGATAAAGAACCCTTTGGCAGTGGGGGGAATATCCTTGCAGGTGGGGGCCACGTACTGGCCCAGACAGACCCGTTCTTCAGGCTGCATATACCCGGCAAGCTGTGCCAGTGTAATCTCTTTATTGCTGGGTGGATGCACCACCTTGCCCGGCTGCAGCTCCAGACCGTCATTACCTTGCAGAAACAGAACCATACCGGCCATATTAAGCAGGCGGCTGCGCAACTCTTCAGTTGCAGTGATCAGGGCCTTACCAAAGGTGTAGGTGGTGCGCCCGGCAGAGGATGAGCCAGAGGGATAGGCAGTGCGGGTATCCGGCTGTTTAAGCGTAATCCGCGCTGCATCCTGCGATAAAATATGTCCGGCTATCTGCTGAAAGGCTGCCGAGTTGCCCTGGCCCATGTCTGCCACGGCATTGTGCACCACAAAACTACCGTCAGCAGTCAGTTCGATCTTGGCAGTGGCAGCATCCCGCACCCCGCCGCCATAGCCGGCTGCATTAAAGACCGCTGCCAGACCAATGCCGCGCTGTTTGAAGCGGGGCGCTGCTGCCTTCCACTGCTCCTGTTGCTGCCAGAAGGGGTGCTGCTGCAGCTGTTCCAGACAGGTCTTGATGCCGGTGGAACTGGTAAGCCGCATACCGGCACAGTTTTCATCTCCCCGCACCAGGGCGTTTTTCAGGCGTAGTTCCAGCGGGTCCATGCCCAGCTTGGCAGCCAGCAGGTCCATCATGGATTCAAAACCAAAGGTGGCCTGACAGACTCCAAAGGCCCGCATGGCACCAGCGGTTGGGTTGTTGGTGTAGACGCACCAGCCATCTATCTGGGTATGAGGAATGCGGTAGGGACCACCGGCATGCTCCATGCCCAATTCCATCACCTCGGCACCCAGGTGGGCATAGGCGCCGGTATCGTACCAGAGCCTGGCGTGCAGCGCCTGCAGGGTTCCATCTGCGCTGGCCCCCAGCCTGTATTCCATTTTGCAGGCATGGCGTTTGTAGCCGGCCTTAAAGCTTTCTTCACGATCCCACTGCATCCGTACCCAGCGGCCATTGGCATGTTGGGCTGCCAGCCCCAGCAGGCACTGTACGGTAGCGCCGTCCTTACCGCCAAAACCGCCCCCCAGTGAAGGTGCCACAATACGGATCTTGCCCCAGGGGATGCCCAGGGCATGGCTGATCTCAAAGCGGTCACGAAAGGGTGATTGGGTGGAGACCTCCAGCAGCAGGCCGCCATCCTCTTCCAGGCGAGCCACCCCGCTTTCTGTCTCAAGAAAGGCATGGGCCTGCACCGGGGTGCTGAAGCTACCCTCCACCACAACATCACAGTCGCTAAAGCCATCCAGGCCCGTGCCTTTGCAGATGCTGGCCTGGGCCAGCAGGTTACCTGGCTGGCCTTCATGGATCAGCGGCGCATCCGGGGCCAGGGCGCTGTCCAGATCAAAGAGACCGACTAGTGGTTCCAGTTCAAACCTGACCAGCTTCACCGCCTGCTGCAGGATGCTGCGGTCTTCTGCCAGCACCAGGGCCAGTGGGTCACCGCTGTAGCGCACCTGTTGGTCGCACAGCACCGGCATATCCTTGTGAATAATCCCCTGGCGGTTGCTGCCAACAACATCTGCCGCAGTCAGCACCTTGACCACACCGGGCAGTGCCGCAGCAGCAGTGGTGTCTATGGCGATGATCCGTCCGGCAGGCAGGTTGGAGCGCACCGCCCCGGCCCAGAGGCAGTCGGCAGGATAGCGGTCTGCGGCGTACGGTTCTGTGCCGGCTGCCTTGGCAGCAGCATCGCCGCGGGGAGCAGAGGTTCCGATGGTCAGGGGACGTGTGGATTGCATACCGTTCCTCAGGGACGCTGGTGGTACTGGTTGGTGATAAAGGCAAGCAGGGTCTGGGCTACTGGCGATACTGCGGTTACCCGTGCTGGATCAAAGACCACGTTGTTCAGGTATTGCAGCTTAAGCAGGTCACCATTGCGCAGTTCCGGGATGACCCCGGCAAACAGGTAGCCCCGTTCAGCCAGCCGACCGGCCAGACAGGCCGCAGCAGGATCTGACAGTTCCAGATTCAGGTAGATCGCCTCTACCTTTTTCTCACACAGCTCACGGGTGTGCTGCAGGATAATGGCATCGGCATCGCTGCCGATCCGCTGCAGGTCAATGATGGCATCATTAAAGGCATCGTGGCGCACCTGTATCTCAAGCTGGGTATCCTGCCCCAGGTTCGTAGCGTACTGATCGCTGATCAGCAGTTCGCGGTTCAGCCCGTTTTCCTGGTACACCTGGCGCAGCAGGTCGGCATAGCGTGCAGGGGCATAGACCGTACGGGCCGGTTCAGGGTTCAGGCGGGCATAGAACAGGATCAGGGATTGCCGTTGTCCCATCAGTTCTGAGCCGATCTTTTTAAAGGCGACATTTTCTGAGACATAGGAGAGCAGCATGCCTGTCTCATGGGCCCCCAGCGACAGATTGCCCTGCTGGGTGTAGGGATGAATGGTGACCGCCTCGCTGTAGATGCCGTACAGCCCTTTTTGGCGGCCATAGGCAAACAGAAACTGCTTCATCTCCTTGAACAGACTCTTGCCGCGGCAACGGGGGTCCACCATAGCCGCGCCGCTTTCCGCCACCCTGGCGTCCGGGCTGTCATAGAACAGGCTTAAGGCTCCCACAATCCGGTTATCCGGCATCAGGGCCACGCAGGTTTCCATCAGCCCCAGCTCAACCCGCTCCCGAATCCGTTCCGGAAAGTAGAAGTCACTGACATAGGTGTAGCCGTAACTACGGTAGGCCAGTTGCGCCAGAGCCAGGGTTTCATCGGCCCGCAGCATGCGGAAGCTGATATCTGTTTCGTCAAAGCCTTCCTGCTCGGCCCGGTCTGCGGCGTCTTGCTGCTGTTCATCCATGGCTGCGGCAACGTTTTCAGCAGGCAGCAGTGTGATCAGTTCCAGCCGCTTCCCTTCCTTGCCCTTGTTGACAAACACCAGCTCATCCACCAGTTGACGGATCAGGGTCAGGTTCAGGGAGATCGCCTCATTGGCCTCCAGATAGGCCAGATCAAGGGGCAACCCCTTGTCCTCTATGGCGATCACGAACTGCCCGGGCCGATAGTCAAGCTGTACTGTCACGTCACCGGACTCACCGCCGTCAAAGGAGGTGTGCAGCACGCTCATCAAGGCCTCTTCCACCACCAGCTCCAGACGGCGGATCTCCTCGTCTGCCAGCCCGAAACAGCGGGCAAAACCGCTCACCCAGGCCTGCACCGGCCAGAGCGAGGCCGTGCTGGCCGGCACTGTGGTTGCGGCTACCCTACCTAATCGAAAGTTCGGTCTATCCTGCATGGCGTTCCTCAATAACCCGTTTGATCTTGCCGGTGCGGGGATTGCGGGGCAGCCCGCCCGGCGGCAGCACCAGCACCACTGGCCGCGCAATAATACCGGTGGCAAGGTTTGACGCCATCACCGGTTTTTCCTGCAGGATCGCAACCACCAGTTGTTCAGCCAGCGCAGCCTGTGCTGCCGCATCCTGCGGCTCCAGCGACTCCACCTGAATCTCAAGCAGGTCCTGACCTGCCGCGCTCTTGCCGAACAGGGTAAAATATTGGCTGAGCCCTTCTACCTGGGCCACACACCCGGCAATGGCATCAATGGAGACATTGTCGGCACCGATCACCACCACCTCGTCGGAGCGCCCCAGCAGTTCGAATCTGCGGGCGGTTCTGCCGCAGGGACAGTCTCCCTCGATCAGCCTGCCACGGTCACCGACATTGTAGCGGATAACCGGCATCAGGGTCCGGTCGATGTTGGTCAGGATCAGGTTGCCCTCCTGACCGGGCGGCAACACCACATGGGTCTCCGGATCAACCACCTCCAGGATGTGCAGGTCTTCGTTGATATGGTGCACCGAGCCTTCGCAGTACGGGCACTGGTAACCGGCCACACCGGTATCGTTGATGGCATAGGAGGCAGAGCAGATCACCTCGGCCTTCAGCACATCAGCCACATACTGCCGGGTGGCAGCCGGCATATGTTCACCACCGTAGCCGATCTTCCTGATGGTCAGGTCGGTGATCTGATGTTTCTCCACATACTGGGCAATCCCCACCAGTACCGAGGGGATGGAAACCGCGCCATCGGCCTTGAAGGCCCGTAAAAACGAGATGATATTCTCCAGCGGGATATGGCCGCCGATCGGCAGGATATGGGTGCCGATCTCTTCCAGCGCCATGTTCATGCTGATGAAGGAGGCCCACATATTACCGGCATAGAACAGGTTGGCCACCACATCCCCTTTCTGGAACAGGCCCAGGGCCAGCCCCTTGGCAATGCCGTGGGCATTACGCCGGGTTTCCTCCATGGTGCGGTAGACAAACTTGGGCTTGCCGGTGGTGCCGCCGCTGGAGAATGAGATGGAGTTACCCAGGGGGGCGGTCAGCAGCCCGGTGCCATAGGGAGGCAGGTGGGCCCGGAACTGTTCCGGCTCCAGAATTGGAATACTGGTCAGGTCGGCCAGGCTGGCGAGTGATGGCTGCGGCAACCGTTCGCGGTAAAAGTCTGCGTTGTGGTAGGCACAGTCCAGCACCCGGTTCAGCTTGGCCAGTTGCAACGCCTCCCGTGCAGCGGCATCCATGAAATCAACCGGATCATGGAACGGCCGGTTATGGCCGATGGAGACCCAGCGCACCAGTTCTGCCAGGCCGCGGGTGCCATCATGGGGGGTGCCGTGCTTTCTGCGGTGCATCCAGCCCAGCTCCGTGATCCGGTCCGCCCCCAGCCCCACCAGGCGGTCTGACAGCTCAAACAGCCGCCTGCTGTCGGCCAGTAGCCCGACGGACTGAATGAACTTGCCGTACTCGGCCAGGGCGTCGAACAGTTCCTGATCATTCTGGATGGTCACCACATAGGCGGTGCGGTGCTGGCAGGAGACCTTGAAGCAGGCGTTTTTCTGCAGGATGATGGTCCAGCTCTGGTCCGCAACAGCGGGGATGATCAGCTCGGCAGTGCCCAGGGCGCTCTCCACCCGCGCCAGTTCACGGGTACGGGTGATCTCGGTCTGTTCATCGCGGTTGATGACCGGAAAGGGGTACTCCTGCACCAGCCCGGTAAAGGCGGTCTGCAGGTGCCCGGCAAAACGCCGGGCCTGCTGTTCGCCCTGGATAAAAACAGCATGGGGGGACGAACAGGCTGCCTGCTCCCACATGGTAAAATCCTTGGCAACCTGCTGCGCCACCGCATCCAGGTCAGCGGTGGCAAGGGCAGACTGATCCAGCACCACCAGCGAGTATTTGGGGCCGTACTCCACCTCTTTGGTATGCAGCCCCCGGCCTCGCCGGTACAGCTCAACCACCTCTTTACCGCCATAGACGATCACCACATCGGCCTGCTCCTTGATGATCTGCTCGATCTCTTGATCACCCCCCTTGAACGGTACCAGACAGAAATAAGGGTACAGCAGGCCCTGGGGATCGCACTCCTTGACCAGCTTGGCAAAGATCAGCGGGAAGATGGGATCAAAGGAGGACATCTTGAGGATATTGACATTCTTGGTCAGTATCCCCTGCACCAGGGTATCAACCGCGCTGACAAAGACGTTACCGGCCGAGACATGGGCAACCACCCCCTGCGGCATGGCCCGCATCAGACCGCAAAAATCGTCATGCCAGGTAAAGGCATCAATATACTCGACCCGGTCAAGATCCACCTGCAGCCGCTTGATCAGGCTGTCAAAGCGGAGGATCTCGCAGATCGCCCCCAGCCCGGCCTCAATCATGGCTGGGGCAAAGCTGATCAGATCCGGCATAACCGCCATGATCTCACTGCGCACCGGGTCCTGAGGGTCTGCCAGACGCTGCCCCACCCGATCAAGGATCGTTGCCAGCTGCAGCACCGGCGTATCACGTAGCGCCGCTGTCTTTGCGCTGGCAGTCGCCATGATTTCCTGCATCATCACCGGAGTGATGCTGTCTGCATCCTGAAATTGTCCAAAGTTGTACCAGGTAACCATGTTGCTCTCCCTCTATTCAGCAATTCTCAAGCAACCACCCCCAACCCCCTCCTTAATCAAAGAGGGGGCTTTTCTATTCCCGTTTTCAGTTCCCCTCCTAGTTTAGGAGGGGCAGGGGGTGGTACGGTTCAGGTCAGCATTGTGCCCTTGAATCCTCTCCAAAATACATTCACCAACCATGGTGAGATTTTCGAAAACGTCTGTGTTCAGAAACCTGAGAACCGTAATATGCAAGCCATTCAAATATGCAGTTCTTTCCTGATCATATACAACAGCATCGTCAGTAAAGTGTGAATCGCCATCCAGTTCAACAGCCAATCTTACCGCAGGACAGTAGAAATCAAGAATGTATGGCCCGACGCTATGTTGCCGCCTGAATTTGTACCCGCCGAGACTACTGTGTTGTAGTATGCCCCAGAGAATCCTCTCGGCAGGCGTTGCATTGTTTCGCAGCTCTTTACGCCGAGACCTCAAAACAGATCGGTTATGGAACATGAGCTGGTATCCTTGCGGTTGATGATCAACAACGGCAACCACCCCCAACCCCCTCCTTAATCAAGGAGGGGGCTAGAAGCGTCCCGGTTTTCTCCCCTCCTATCTTAGGAGGGGCCGGGGGTGGTACGGTTCTATTCATTTTCACTGCAACGCCTTGATCATCGCAGGTAGCAAAAATCCAATCAACAGCAGCGCCATAACCGGTCGCAACAGATTAACCGCCTTCATGTTGCGCTCCATGATGGCAGAGACAACATGATTGGCAGCCGATAGGGCAAAGAAAATCAGCATTACAGAAACAATGGTGGCATCAGCATAGCGCCCCCAATCCAGCAGATACACCATAAGCGCAGTCACCGCAGTGGCTGCATTGGCTAGGCCTGATTGAATCTGATAGGCACGATTTGGAGCATAGCCGACCTTTTGGGAAGCCACATCCCCCAAAAACAGGGACTCAAAGGCCACCGTGCCTAACATGGCCATAACCACAAACGGCCCCATGATATGGAATTGCGAGATCGCATCGTGCCCCCAAAAATAGGCGCAGAAAATAGCAAGGCCTATACCGGCGGGCCGCAGCCATTCCATTATCATTGGCAGGAGAGAGTGATTACGGAACCAAATCCAGCCTCAGCATTTGCCTTGGTGGATTTCAACTCGCCATCCCCACATTGCCACTCGGCAACATATTCCTTGCCGCAGCCAACCGCTGGGTCTCCTATCACTTGATAGTTTATTTTGTATTCGCAACGTTTCTTGCCGTTGCACTGCTGAGCCAGGTGTTCTGTCTTGTTGCCATGCGAGGTACCGCAGTTTAGTCCATAAGAGCCAGCCACAACTCTTATGACTCCCTCCCTAGACGCAGAAAAACCGTCATTGCTGATATTAATTTGACTGATCTGGGATGGTGGTTCATTGAGTTTAATCTTTTGCGATGTACCATCTAAATATTTAATGTTAATGGTTGCTGCTTTGGAGGTAGGGGCCATAAAGACTAATGCCATCAATGCTACGGTAACAATCCTGATCATGATTTTTCTCCTGTGTTTAAAGTTTTAGCTATCTGTTGTAATTACGACTCGTTGCCAATAGTGTCGGGCCAACATGCTAATTCGAGAGGATAGCCGGTTTAAAACAGACTCTTCTAAAGCTTGATTAACTGTGACGCCGAAATCGCACAACCTGCATGCTTCTGCACCCCTGCCCTGCCGCGCAGCATAATGTAGCTGCCCGGTATGCCACAGGGACAGTTGGTGCCGATGGCCCCCAGGTCGGTGCTCAAGACTGAAATGGCCGGTGCGCTTCTGATGTAGCTGGTCTGCAGCTTCAACAGGCCGGTCTCTCCTGTGGGCAGAGCCTGCAAGGTGCCCGGATCAACCGCCCCCACGTTGGCAAAGATCGGCACATGGTAGTGGCGGTGGCTACAGCTCATATAGGGCACCCCATGTTCCACCATGCCGTAAAAATCACGAATCCGTTCCGGCTGGATACCGAGTATGTCGTGTACCAGCTCGGCATATCCTTCAAAGCTGACCGTCTCACCCTTGTGGGATTTCCAGCCGCCACCGGTAATCAGCAGGCTTTCAGCCGGAAACTGCAGCCGTATCCCCCGTTTTTTCATCTCCTGCAGGGTGACAAAGCTGAAGGCCAGAAACCCCACCACCCGCAGCGCGAGGCCGGTCTCTGCAAACCGCACCAGGGTTACGATGGCCTGCTCCAGATCAAAGGTTGGCTCTCCACCTGTCCCCTGCTGCAGGGCAAAATACTTTTCCGCTGCCGGGGCAAATGAGCTGTAGACGTTGAAGGTATGGGCAGCACCGCGCTGGTCGGCAATATCCGGCGCATAGGAAAAGACCAGGTAGTTGGTCAGCTGTTCACTGACCAGCCCCAGCGAGCGTACCAACAGGCTGCGCATCCCGGCCTGCCGTTCAAAGGAGATCCGGTCCAGGTTGATCTGGCTCTTCTGCCCCTGGGTACCGGAAGAGGTGAAGGTCATGCAGATCTCCTCCTCAGGCAGCGACAGCAACCGGTGCTGCTTGAAGGCGGTGACAAAGATATGGGGAATGGTGATCAGATCGTCATAGCAACGGATCTGCTCGCTGGAGAAACCGTACTGCTGGCAGATACCGTTGTACACCGGAGAATGTTCGCAGTGGAACTGCACCATCTCCTGCATGGACTGCACAAACAGCCCTTTGTACTCTTCAGAAAAATCAAAGGCCTGATCAAGCGTATAGAGCCGGTTTGTTGCTTCTTCTGTCATGGTGTCTCCTTACAAATTCCCTAAACTCCCCAAACAATCAGAAACGTTATGAGGAAGGCCTCCGCAATAGTTTTTACAAAACCCTTTTATCCAGCAGACGCGCCACCTTGCCGGTAATCGGACTGCGCGGCAGTTGCCCCAGTGGCACCGGTTCAATCCTGAATGACTGCAGATAGCCCTTTTCAGTGGAAATCCTCAGCTCTGGCACCGCCTCAAACAGCTCATTTTCCAGGCTGGCCAGGACTGCGGCAGCAACCTGCCCAGGGGCCTCAACCCGCAGAATGACCTTGAACTGATGGGCCACATCCTCTATCTCCAGCTGGAAGTTGAGGCTCAACTGGTCGCTGTGACGGGCAATGCAGGTTTCAAACAGGTCCAGCGAGATGAAACCGCCACCCAGCTTGAAGTCCTGACCGGCCCGGCCACCCAGCTTGATCAGCGGGTTCGGATCACCGCAAGGGCAGGTTTCTCCGGTCCAGGTGGCAACATCGCCGACCCGGTAGCGGATAATCGGGGTTGAGACCCGGCTCAGGTTGGTGACCACCACCTCGCCCTGCTCGCCAATCCCGGCCCTGCGTCCTTCATCAAAATTGATCAGTTCCAGATATTGAAAGGCGGTCGGTACATGGTAGACACCGGGACCGGCATGATCGCACTGGTAGCCCATGATCCCCACATCAGCGCTGGTGTAGGCCCCGGCCTTGATCCGCTGCACCCCCAGTGCTGAAGCCACGTGGGCCTCGGCAGCGCTACTGAGGTGTTCACCGGCATAGTTGATCATCCTCAGCTGCGGGAAACTGAAGTTGTCCCGCTTGGCCATATCAGCCATGAACACAAACAGGGTCGGTAGTGAGACCATAACGGTCGGTTCAAACTGCTGGCAGAGTTTAACCACCTCTTCAATCGGGATATTGGCCGAGATCGGCAGATGCACCGCCCCCAGTTTCTTGATAACATCATGCAGGCCGAGAAACGACGGCCAGAAATGACCGGCGATGAACAGGTTGGCCACCCGGTCCTGGCGGGTGATGCCCAGTATCCGCATGGCTTCGGCCTGACAGGTCACAAAGGCATCCCACTCCTGGTGGGTGTAGGCGGTGTACCGGGCAATGCCACTGGAACCACCGGTTGAGATGATGATGGCATCTTCAATCGGTTGCGTCAGCATATCCGTTGACTGCGGGAACGAACGTTCGTGGATCTCGGCACGGGTCAGCACCGGCACCCGCTCCCAGGCCTCCAGGCTGTCCGGCACGCTCAACCCGCTGTATTTTTCTCCGTACAGTTTGGATTTAAGCGAGGCCCTGAAGACCTCCACCGCCTGGGCCAGTTGTTTTTCCTCAGAAAAGTATTCCATCGTAAACTCCCGAGTTTAGTCAATGATGTAGCGGTGCTTGATGGTGCCGGTGGTGGCTGTCAGCTCTTCCAGCCTGAGTTTGATCAGGTCTTCACCAATGGAGCGGGTCAGATTGGCGTACTTGGCCTCAAACTCAAGGCTCTGCCCCCGCAGGTACTGCAACAGTGAGGCGTGGTAACGCTCTGTCAAGGCCGGATCAACCGCACCTTCCACCAGCACGGTGAACTGAAACAGCGTGACCTCCCCCTGGGTGGCCCGACGGACCGTAAACAGGCCGGAATAACGCATCTCCCGAGGCAAGCCGAGGAAATGCTGGTTGATATCCTGCACATTCAGGTTGGTGCCGTAAAAGATGATGGCGTTTGAGGCCCTGCCCCGCACAAACAGGATTGTTTCCGGCAACTCGGCCAGCAGCCTGGCTGGCAGTGACAACTTTTGCGCCAGATCTGCCTTGTGCAGCAATCCACCTTCATCACCGGTGTTGTAGCGCACCAGCGGCACCAACTGGTCTTTGGTGACCACAATCTGCCCGTCCAGAATCTCTATCCGCGCCTTGGGATTGGTTGCCAACAGCATCGGTGTATCATCCGAGCCGAACAGCTGCTGCCGTTGTGCGCTGTCTGCATGGATGAATTTTCTCAAACGGATTGTGGCAGCGGTTTCTGCACCGATATCACCGGTATCTGCGGAACCATAGCCGGTCCAGACCACAAAGGGAGCATCAGGGTCATGTTGGTAACGCACTGCCTGGGCCTCACGGAAGGACTCGCTGAAATATTCGCCGATCACCGGAAAAAAGCAGGAGCCAGGTGGCACATCCAACTCTTTTCTGCTGAGCAGGGCGGAAATCAGGCCGATGTTGGAGGGATTGGTGATCCAGAGGGTCTGTTCAAAGTTGGTGTAGAAGCGGGCATAGATCTCAACCGCCTCAGCCAGGTTCAGTCCGGGTGTGCAGACCGTGATCGGCAGGCGTCCGCTTGCCGCGATTACCCGAAAGGCTGAGGTTATAGTGACACCGGCAAACCAGGTACCCAGCGCCATGCAGCAGATGATCAGGGTCCGTTTACGGTTAATGCCGTAGTTGATCGTCAGCATCTGCTCCAGTGTCTCCAGATACTGCGCCTCATCCTGAGGACGTTTGGGCCAGAAGACTGAGCCGGATTTACTGAAACCGGAACTGGAGCCGATCAGGTGACAGTCATGCAGGCTGCCATCCCAACAGAGTTCTTCAATGGGGTATTCCAGCAGGTAGTTTTGTTTGGTCTGCAGCGGTAATGCCTCAAACGGGGCGTTGCTAGAAACGCCATGGGCAGCAAGGAAACGAGCATAGCCGGGAACCCGCTCTATGACCTGTCTGGAAAATGACGCAACAGAATCCATGAAACCTCCTTACACAGACTGCTCGCGCAACTCGGCAATCCGATAGATAAACAGGGCACACCCCAGCAGGGTGATCCCGCAGAACAGCAGAATTCCGGCCGGATTAACCAGATCGGCAAACCAGCCGGTTACCCCAAAGGCCAGTGGTTGTGCCGACAGGGAAACAGCCGTCAGCATGCTGAAAAACTTACCCCTGACCTCCCCCGGTATCACCCGCTGAAACATGGTAATCAGACAGATATTGGCGCCATTCAAGGCAAAGCCGATCAGGATCAGGGCAACAACAAAAAGCGGGAGACGCTCAATACAGCCCATTGCCAGAAAACTTCCGCCAACCAGCAGCAGGCTTGAGGTAACCAGCCGTGAGATGGTTGTCTTAAGCTGCACGGTACTGAGTACCAGTGCTGCCAGGAACATCCCGCAGGTGTAACTGGCCAGGAGCAGGCCAACACCTGCTGATCCGGATTTGAATACCCCTTCGCCAAAAATCGGGATCAAGACGGAAAGAGAGGAAAACAGGAAGTTCACGACAATGAGTGGTCCGATAATCCGCGAGACCACAGAAATACTCTGCACCACCTGCCAGCCTTCCTTCAGGTCCGCAACAAATGAGAGGCTCTTCGGAGACGGGCTGTGCTGATAGCTGATTGTTTTGATAAGCAGGGCAGAGACACAGAATGAAATGCCGTTAAAGAGGAAGGCTGAGGGGACACCAATAGCGGCAATCAAACCGCTGCCCAGTAGAAATCCCAGGGCCCCGCTGGCATTGGCTGAGAGCTGGGTAATGGCGTTGGCTCGCCCCAGGTCCTGCGATGAAACAATGGATGGCAGCATGGCAAGGGTTGCCGGATTGAAAAAGGCTGAGGCAATTGAGATGAGCGCTGTCATGACCACAATGAGCGGCATGTTCAACAGCTTGCCGTGGGCCAGCACCGCCAGGATAATCACCAGCAGACTGCGGATCAGATCACAGCCAATGGCGATATGTTTCCGGTTCAGCCGGTCTGAAAGTGCCCCTGCCCAAGGGGAGATCAATACAGACGGAAGGGTTGCCGCAATGAGCACCAGCCCCAGGGAGGTGCCTGACTTTGTCCAGGTGTACACCAGCCAGATAACGGCAAGGGTGTGAATTCTGTCACCAATCTGTGAGATTACCTGGCCAAACCAGAAGTTTCTGAAATTCCTGTTCTCCCGCAGGAAGGTAAACATCAGATCTCCTCACTCAGACTCACTCCGGATCTGCAACACGCTCAAGTTCCGGAACGAAAGAGGCACCGGATGTCTCCAGCAGGTCAGCCCAGGCTCTTCAGGGCCTCGTCAACGGACCCGAATGTTTTGAAAATAGCCAGAAAACCGGATATTCTGAAAACCTCTTCAACAGTCCCCACCAACTGACAGAGCAGCAATGAACCATTTTTCGCCTTGATCTGTTTTGCAGCAGCAAGCAGGGAACGCAGACCGGCACTACTGATATACTCAAGCCCCTGCAGATCAAGGACAAGACAGGTCTCACCAGTGGCCAGCTGTTCTGAGAACCAACGGTCAAACTCAACCGTTGTCATGGCGTCCATCCTGCCGACCAGAGCGGCAACAAGTACTTCATCCAGCTTGGTGACGGTTATCTGCATAGACTCCCCCCTCCCTGCTCTGTGGTAGTGCGAATTAAAACTTCAAGAGGATAAAGCCATCACGTGAAGCACGGCTCCATTCCTTTCTGCTGATTTGTCCGTTTTTATCGGTATCAAGTTGATCAAACAGACGTTTTTTCTGTTCTTCGGTCATGGCTGCAGCAGATCCATCTTTCAGCATATCCCGATGCACAACCTTCAGTTTCCCTTTGGGTCCTTTTACTACCGCCAGATTACTTTTGAGCAGTTCATCTTTGCTAATAGCGCCGTTTTTGTCAGCATCAAGCGTTGTAAAAATTTTGTCTTCAGCTGCGAAGACGGCCACCGGAATCATCAACATCATCGCCACTACCATATTACGCACCAGCTGTTTCATTCTCAGTATCCCTTCAAGCATCAATTAAACTGCTTTAAACAACCCCTTTGCTTTGGAAAAACACGGTATACCTTTTATCTTCACCCTTGATATGGTTGGTCAGCCAGTTAACCAGAAACTGCATGACACTGACCGGTTGCAATCTGTTGCCATTTTCAAGCTGAGCACTGATATCTTCAACCTGTCGCACCAGATCAACATGCGCCTGTTTATGCCGGGGGTAATCAGGATAGTCATACTGTTCCATCAAGGCCTCTTCAGCCGCAAAATGACTTTGCGTATACTGCACAAGGCCTGCCAGAATGAGATGAAGCGTATCAGCCCCCTGCCCCTCTTTTATCGCCTGATGCAGTTGATTGACCATGGCTACAAGCTGCTGGTGCTGATCATCAAACTGCTTGATAGCGACACTGAGCGACTGATTCCATTCGATGAGCGCCATAGCTGCTGTTGGCTCCTTCAACAGTATAATGTCCAGAGGATAAGCATAGTAATGTACTACCCCCCAAGATAGCGGCTAAGTTCTTCACACAGTGTTTGAGGATAGAGCAGACGGGCAGGAATTTTTTCGCCGCCATAAAACTCCTCGCGCCAAGGCTGACGCTTGACCCAGGCCATAAGCTGCTCCCAGCCATGCCAGGTTGTAAAATCAACCCCATGGATATTGGTTAATTGTTCAAGAAATGTCTGTTCATAAGACGCCATGTTGGCAACACTCCCAAAGTAGCTTGATGGTCAGTATACCTATCTTTAGCCTGTTGGCAACCGCATCAGGATAAAAAGCTGTATAACATAAAACAAAGATTCAGGTACTAAAAAGCCCCGCCTGCAGACTATACCAATTCTTTTGAATACAGAGCTGACTTACAACGATTGGAGCTTAGTTTTGTCTTTTTCACAACATAGCTTAATAATTGACATCCATACCACTCCATGCAATAAAAAACCCCTTTTTACAAACAAGTGGAGGTGAACGTTCGTGAGCGTTGACGACAAAAAAGTTATTTATAGCATGATGCGGGTATCAAAGTTCTACGATAAGAAGCCGATCATTAAGGACATTTCTCTTTCCTATTTTTATGGCGCTAAAATCGGCGTACTGGGCCTGAACGGCTCCGGTAAATCCACCCTGTTGAAAATCATGGCCGGAGTTGACACCGAGTTCAACGGTCAGGTGGCCCTTTCCCCCGGCCATACTGTCGGCTACCTGGAACAGGAGCCCAAACTGGACGAAAGCAAAACCGTCCGCCAAGTGGTTGAAGAAGGCTGCCAGGAGATCGTTGATCTGCTGGCCGAGTTTAACGGCATTACTGACAAGTTTTCCGAACCGGATGCTGATTTTGAGAAACTGTGTGACCGTCAGGCGGTGCTGCAGGAAAAGTTGGACCATATGGATGCCTGGGATCTGGACTCCCGCCTGGAACTGGCCATGGATGCACTGCGCTGCCCCGATGGCGACACCCCGGTCAACGTCCTGTCAGGTGGTGAAAGGAGACGGGTTGCCCTCTGCCGCCTGCTGCTGAAAAAACCGGACATCCTGCTGTTGGACGAACCGACCAACCACCTTGATGCCGAGACCGTGGCCTGGCTGGAAAAACATCTTCACAGCTACAGCGGTACTGTTATCGCCGTAACCCACGACCGTTATTTTCTGGATAACGTGGCTGGCTGGATTCTTGAGCTCGACCGTGGCGAGGGTATCCCCTGGAAAGGCAATTATTCCTCATGGCTGGAGCAGAAACAGGATCGCCTGGCAACTGAAGAAAAGCAGGAAAGTGAACGTCGCAAGACACTGAAACGAGAGCTGGAATGGATCAGGATGTCACCCAAGGGACGCCATACCAAGGCCCAGGCACGGATCAGCAAATATGAGGACCTGGCAGCCCAGGAAGGTGAAGCCCGGGGCAAGGATCTTGAGCTGTACATCCCGGCTGGTCCAAGGCTAGGTGATATCGTCATTGAAGCGGATAATGTCAGTAAAGGTTTTGGCGACCGTCTGCTGTATGAAGGGATGACCTTCAAGCTGCCCCGTGGCGGGATTGTCGGGGTAATCGGCCCCAACGGCGCTGGTAAGACCACCCTGTTCAGGATGATCACCGGTTCTGAAACACCGGATAGCGGTTCTTTCAGGATCGGTGATACCGTTCAGGTCGCCTATGTGGATCAGAGCCGCGACAGCCTGAATCCAGACCGTCTGTTGTGGGAAGAGATCAGCGACGGTCAGGAGATGATCCAGCTGGGCAAGCAGACCGTCAATGCCCGCAACTATGTGGCCCGCTTTAACTTTACTGGGGGCGATCAGCAGAAAAAGGTGGGGATGCTGTCAGGCGGTGAGCGCAACCGGGTCCATCTGGCCAAGGTATTGAAAAGTGGCGCCAACGTGTTACTCTTGGATGAGCCGACCAACGACCTGGATGTCAACACCATGCGGGCGCTTGAAGAGGGGCTGGAGAACTTTGGCGGCTGCGCGGTGGTTATCTCCCACGATCGCTGGTTCCTGGACCGGATCGCCACCCATATCCTTGCCTTTGAGGGGGATTCAAAGGTAACCTGGTTTGAAGGAAACTATTCAGAATATGAGGAAGACCGGCGCAAGCGTCTTGGCAGCGAGGCTGACCGTCCACACCGGATTACCTATCGCAAACTGACCCGCTAGCCCTTTGGAGGAAGCATGGCTGACATCGGTATCCCGATCCTGCTGATTGATGATGACCGCTTTATGCGGGCAATTCTGTCACAAACCCTGCAGGATGCGGGATATCTGGTCAGTCAGGCGACCAATGGAAAAGAAGCACTGGAGCTTTGCCGCACCAACTATTTCCCCATAATTCTAACCGATTGGGTCATGCCGGAAATGGATGGCATTGCTTTCTGTCGGGCCTTTCGAAAAAAAACGGCAGAATGTTACACCTACCTGATCCTGTTGACCTCACAAGAAGGAAAAGACAAGCTGATTGAGGGGCTTGAGGCCGGGGCAGACGAATATCTGCTTAAACCGGTCAATGAGTCAGAGTTAATGGTACGCCTCAAGACGGCCCGCCGGATTCTGGACCTGGAAAGTTCCCTGCAGAAAAGTCTGGAAGAGATCAAACAGCTTTCAATCAGAGACCCACTAACCGGCGTGTTCAACCGTGGCTATCTGGACCAGCACCTCCCCAATGAAATCCGCCGGGCTGACCGCTACGTGCGTGACTTTTCCCTGATCATGATGGACCTTGATCACTTCAAGAAAATTAACGACACCTGGGGACATCAGGCAGGGGATGCGGTCTTGCAGCACTGCAGTCGTATCATTGCCGGCACCATCCGTCGTGAAGTTGACTGGGTAGCCCGCTATGGCGGCGAGGAGTTTGTTCTGGTGCTGCCGGAAACCGAACAGGCTGGCTGCCAGGTGGTTGCTGAGCGTCTGCGGAACCTGATCGCAACGTCACCCTGTTTGTATCGGGGAGAAAATCTGAGTATAACGGCAAGCTTCGGTACGGTTAGCAGGGCTGCAAGTGACTCCCCCGATGCAGTAACTGCTGACACCATGCTGTATCAGGCGGATCAATGTCTCTATCAGGCCAAAGCATCCGGACGGAACCGGGTTGTAGGTTCAAGCCTGTAGCAGAAACATCGTGAAAACGGTAACTCAGTAAGGAGCGTGCCCATGAACTACACCACCTACTTTGCTCGCGGACAAAAAGTGTTTCTTATCAACACCTCACCTGACCGTGATAGCAACCTTTTTGAGGCTTTTACTGCAACCGTCGCGGCAGCGGACAACAAGCAGTTTGTACTTCGTACCCGCTATCCGTTACACCACGGAGAGCTGCACATACTGAAGCCCGGGATGCGTTTCAAAGTAACCACTGAAAGTTATGGATCAGGGGTGCAGTTTGTAGCGGTTGTACATTCCGTTAATGGCAGAGATTTTGTCATTCACCCAACAGGCCAGCTTGAAATGTACCAGCGCAGCCAGGTTCCCCGCATGGACCTGATTCTTAACTTCCGGACCTTTACCCGCTCTGCCCCGTTGACTTTTTTTCGGCAGGAATGGGAACGTTATCTGGGCAAATTATCTGCCAGCAGCACAGAAAAACTTGAGCTGGCATCCGGTGAAATTAATCTGGGTGCAGGAGGATTTCGCCACATAATCGACAAATCAGAACCCTATGCAGACCTTGCCATGGTCTTTATTGATCTTGAACAGGGAACTCCGCCGATCTGCGCCGTGGCAGAGTTGCTTTGGCGACGCAGCCTGCCGGATGAGGACAGAATTGCCATTGGGCAGCGGTTTATCCTGATCCGAAAAACTGATCAGGAGCGAATCCAGGCCTGTATTCAACATCGCCAGAAAAAACAGAGCAAAAAGACGCTCCGACAGAAAAACAACTGGGAGCTGCTTGACCGGATGTTTCATGAGTAACCTGCAGACAGAACAGGCGCGCGACATTCGATTATGAGCTATGACCGTTACTTTACCCGTGGCCAGAACGTCTTCCTGATTAATATCTCGGAAGAACGGGACGCGTCTGTTTTTAATTCATTTACCGGTCGAGTTGCGTTTTGCAATGATGACCAACTTCTCCTCAAAACCGCCTATCGCCTCTATTCAGGAGAAGTGCTGGGCCTGAAGCCCGGCATGCAGTTCAAGTTAACCACAGAAGCGATGGGAATGGGAGTTCAGGTCAGGGCAGAGCTTATTGAGCTGGTCTCCCCGGAAGAGCTGAAACTGCGGCCATTGGGTGAATTAGCGGTCTATCAACGTCGGCAATCCCCCCGCGCTGATCTGTCGCTTCCGTTACTACTGGTCCCCCAAAAATCCTCGCTGGCAGCTTTTCAACGGGAATGGAAACGGGTTGTGCAAGATCTGCATAAACCTTCCCCGCCACGGCTTAAACTTACCAACACGGCCATGAACCTGAGTGCTGGCGGCTTTGGGGTGAACCTTGCCACTGAACCGACACACCTGACTCTTGTTGTGATTGATCTGCAGGATGAAAAGGGGCCGGTCTGTGCCGTGGCAGAGTTGATCTGGCGTAAGCAGCATCATGAACAACAACTGACCGCATGCGGACACCGCTTTGTAGAGATTTTGAAGGAAGATCAGGAACGGATAGCAGCGTTAGTGGAAAAGATCGCCGGCGGGCGCACATCCGGGGTTAAACAGCGTGAGCTTATCGACAGGATGGAACCATAGACAGAGCTGTTTTATCTACTTCGATAGTACTGCTCCATTAAGGCCTGCAGCGATTGCCTCAGTTCCACATCATCCAGATCGCTTAGTTGCTGAGCAATCTGGGTCTGCTGGTGAGAAGAA